>NZ_JAWIIP010000115.1:0-231 GCF_034683865.1 Pseudomonas sp. C11 | reverse complement strand
AGCGCGTCATCGCGGCGTTGCAGTTGCACATGGGCCAGTTGCCCGGCCTTGTCGTCGCTCTGCACCTAGACCTGGATCGCTCTATCGAGCTCATGCAGTGACGCCCGGTAGACGCGGCTGATCGCATCGAAACGCAGTGCCCGCTTGAAGCTCTTGCCCACGGCGGTCAGCGGAATGGCGTCGATGATCCAGGCATCCATGCGCACCGCGGCGCGTTCGGGACAGTGTGCG
>NZ_JAWIIP010000114.1:0-231 GCF_034683865.1 Pseudomonas sp. C11 | reverse complement strand
AGAATCAGCCAGCTCTCCGGGCTGTTCGACAGTGGCTCCTGCTCCTGGCTGTTCCAGCCGCAGATCAGCATACCGATCTTCAATTCCGTCAGCTTGCGCGCCAACCTCGACTACGCCGAGCTGCAAAAGGACGAGCAGGTCGCGCAGTACGAGAAGGCCATCCAGACCGCCTTCCAGGAGTTCTCCGACCAGCTGGCGGCACGCACCACCTATCGTGAGCAGCTCAATGCG
>NZ_JAWIIP010000113.1:0-231 GCF_034683865.1 Pseudomonas sp. C11 | reverse complement strand
GACGACACGCGTGTCGTGTTCATCGCCAACCCCAACAACCCGACCGGTACCTTGTTCTGCCCGGATGCACTGGATGCCTTCCTAGCCAAGGTTCCGGAGCGCGTGCTGGTGGTGCTCGACGATGCCTATATCGAATACGCCGAGGGTGTCGCGCTGCCCGATGGCATGGACGATCTGGCGCGCTTACCCAATCTGCTGGTCTCGCGCACCTTCTCCAACGCCTATGGCCTG
>NZ_JAWIIP010000112.1:0-231 GCF_034683865.1 Pseudomonas sp. C11 | reverse complement strand
GATCATTTCCGGCATCGCTTTCAACCGCGACGAAGCCAAGCTGACCATCCGGGGGGTGCCGGATATTCCCGGCATCGCCTTCAAGATTCTCGGCCCGAGCAGCGCCGCCAATATCGAAGTCGACAGGATCGTGCAGAACGTTTCGCACGATAACACCACCGATTGCACCTTCACCGTGCCCCGCAACGACTACAACAACGCCCTCAACGTGCTGCAGAAGACTGCTGACGA
>NZ_JAWIIP010000111.1:0-231 GCF_034683865.1 Pseudomonas sp. C11 | reverse complement strand
GGTACGCCAACTCGGGCAGTTGTTCTTGATAAGCACGCGGTGACTCCTGATAGCACTGCCGTGGTGTCTGCTGATTCAGGGACTCATGGGGGCGTAGCTCGTTGTAGTACTGGATGAATTGATAGAAGCACACTTGCTGCTCCGTCATATGCGAAGCTGCTGTTTGGATAGCAGCCTGCTTCAAGGTTCGGTGCATCCTCTCGTGCCGCCCATTCTGCTCAGGCCTTCCTG
>NZ_JAWIIP010000110.1:0-232 GCF_034683865.1 Pseudomonas sp. C11 | reverse complement strand
AGCGAAAGTCCTTGTCGGGTAAGTTCCGACCTTCACGAATGGCGTAACGATGGCGGCGCTGTCTCCACCCGAGACTCAGTGAAATTTAAATCGCTGTGAAGATGCAGTGTATCCGCGGATAGACGGAAAGACCCCGTGAACCTTTACTATAGCTTGGCACTGGACTTTGAGCTTGCTTGTGTAGGAGAGGTGGGAGGCGGTGGAGTGTGGACGCGCGGGGGCTGGGGGCCGG
>NZ_JAWIIP010000109.1:0-232 GCF_034683865.1 Pseudomonas sp. C11 | reverse complement strand
CTGGCCAATCGGCTGTCTGCCGACCAGGGTGTCAGCGTGCTGTTGATCGAGGCAGGCGGGAGCGACAACTACCCCTGGATTCACATCAACTTCGGTTACCTCTACTGCATCGGCAACCCGTGTAACGACTGGTGCTTCAGCACCGAGGCCGATCCCGGCCTGCATGGGCGAAGCCTCAAGTACCAACGCGGCCGCGTACTCGGTGGCTGCTCGTCGATCAACGGCATGATCT
>NZ_JAWIIP010000108.1:0-232 GCF_034683865.1 Pseudomonas sp. C11 | reverse complement strand
CGCCGTGATGTCGCACCGCAGCGGCGAAACCGAAGACAGCACCATCGCCGACCTGGCTGTTGGTACTGCTGCTGGTCAGATCAAGACCTGCTCGCTGTGCCGCTCCGACCGCGTGTCCAAGTACAACCCGTTGCTGCGTATCGAAGAGCAGATGGCCGGTAAGGCTCCGTACAAGTGCCGTGCCGAGTTCCGCGGCTAAGTACTGCGAACGAGAAAAGGGCGACGCAAGTCT
>NZ_JAWIIP010000107.1:0-232 GCF_034683865.1 Pseudomonas sp. C11 | reverse complement strand
CCGGTGAGCGTTTCCACATTCAGGTAGAAGCTCACGCCATAGACGAACCGCAGGAAGATCCCAAGCATGGCACCCAGCGACAGCATCCTTGCGCGCGGGATATTGCGTTGCGGATTGTCTACCTCATTGCTCATCGGGCAGATGAACTCCACCCCCACCCTCAGCCACATGGCCATGGCGATCCGACCGATGAAACTGCCATTGAGGACGGGTTCGAAACTCCAACTCACCG
>NZ_JAWIIP010000106.1:0-232 GCF_034683865.1 Pseudomonas sp. C11 | reverse complement strand
CAGCGCCTGCATGTTGCCGATGGCGCGGCCGTGAATGATTACCTGGGCGCCCATGTCACTGTTGGTCTTGAGCAGTAACGGGTTCATGTCGGTATGCGGCTCGAGGCCGGCGGCCTGCGACTGCACGGCCTGCGCCCGGCCAATCTCTCCACCGTCTACGGTCCCCGCCGAGTTGAGCGCGATGTTCTGCGGCTTGAACGGAGCCACGCGCACGCCCTGGCGTCGCTCCCAG
>NZ_JAWIIP010000011.1:0-194376 GCF_034683865.1 Pseudomonas sp. C11 | reverse complement strand
GCGGGACGGGTATCTAACCCTGCAGGTGTCACCCATGTGACTGAACTTTTTTGTAACCCATGTGAGTGACTCGTACAGCCCCGCCATCCGGGTCTCGCTTCGCTCGACTCCCCTCACTCCATCGTCGCTCCGAGGGCCCGCCGCGAAGGGCCATCCCTGGCCCATCGCGGCTCTCGCGGCATCCATGCCGCTAAACCCTCTACACAACGATTCCGTTCGGCCTTCTGAAGGGGCGGTTGGTGGCAGTAAAGGTGATTTGCTTAATTTAAAAAGGCAAAAAGTATCTAGAAGAGTCTTTCAATATCTACTGACTCCAATTAAATCAAATACGTCAGATAGGTCCGTGGTGTCGTGGTTATCTTCCCAGAAACCAAATGGGCCTTTTCCTTCTTGTGAATCAAGTTTTACATGGCGAGAGATGAGTGCTATCAGTCCAGCTTGTGCCGCTTTAGGTTGTCCTTTTACCATCAAAAGTAAGTTGTTTTGATGTGGGGTTATTGAGGAGTGGCGCTGAAGTATCTCGTCAATTATTGGGTCGATTTTGTTGTTGAAGGAGTAAAGATAGAGGGCGCCTGACCACCAGTTGTCGTTAGTTAATGCGGTTATGTCGATTGATCTAGTTCTGCTAAGCTCTTCAGAGGCTAAGTATTCTTGATATCGTAAGTGGCCGAATCCGTATGTTTCTTCATCAGGTGTCCGTTTTAAGATATTGCAGGTGTTGATTAGGTCGTCTATTAAATTTGTTATTTTGGTTTTTGAGACTCTTTGGTTTAGGCCTTCGCTAAGATATTTTTCAATGTCTACTCTGTAGGCTGATCGAAGTTTTCTTCTATGCATTTGATAAGCTATTTTTCTACAGCAATTTTCTAGTGTAGATGTGCTGTTTGAGGTTCTTTTGATGTTTTTATGTTGATCGTAAGATCCGCAAAGTAGCTCTATCTTGCTCTTGTAAATCTCGGGTTCGTTCTCGGGTATAGGTACCCCGTTTTCGTGTAGGCTGCAAATAATAGTGGCTAGCAAGGGATTTCTAGCTACTTCAAAGATGTCCTTTTCCTGTATGTTCTCCCAGAGGTTGACTCTTCTCTCTTCAGAGTTTATCCATCCGAAAATAAACTTTTTCAGTTGTTCTTTAGTGAAGGGTAAAAGAGTTATTCCTAGGAATTCAATTTCTTTTAAGTACTTCACGCAGTCGCGAGAGGATGTAATTACTTGTGCGTGCGAGATTTTTCTTGGTATTTCTGATAATGCCTTGATTATCCAGGTGGCGTTGTTGGCGGCTTCATCTAAAGCATCGATTATTATGGTCGCCTTTTTCTTATTTTTAAGGTGCGCTATTAGTGCTTGCTTGTTATCGGGGGTGGGTGGGATTTCTTTATATAGTAGGAATGCTCCAATTAAGGATTCTAAGCTGGAGCCCCCTGATAGTACTCTTTCTCTATGCTCGGGCTCTAGCTTTCCTAATTTACTAGTAACTCTGTTGAGTGGAATGAATAAAACTTCGTCATGTTTGCCTTTGTTCTTGTAAAGCTTCTCTGCGTAAACATGGAGTGTAGTGGATTTGCCGGCGCCTGCTTCGCCATAGACTGAGATGTTACAGCCGGAGTCAAAAAGTACATGGGCGGAAATGTCCATTACTTTGGGGTTTTGTCTGTTGTTATGAAGATGGAACTTTACAGTTTCGCACAAGGATTTCTTGGTGATGTTGTCTATGCATCGAAGCAATACGTTAATGGTGTCAAGGATTTTCTTTGTTTCCGAGGTTGTGAGCTCTCGATTATTGAGTTTTTCGATGGTTTGACTAATGCGCTTGATTTCGCTGTTTATTGTTTTGCAGACTTCGTCAGGGTCTATTCTGGCAATGTATTTGGGTGGTGGAATGATTTGATGCTCTATTTCTTTTTTTTGTTTTTCAGCATCTATTGCTGCGTCAATGTTTAGAAGATATTTATGAAGCGCTTCAGAGACTTTTTTGTTGGTGTTTATGTAGGGTGATTCTTTATGAATGTCTCTCAAGCTGTTGAGCGATTGTTTGCCTGAGGTTGGTGTTAATTCTATTTCTGCTTTGTTGATAAGCTCAAATAGATTTTCTAGGTCATCTATCTCGGATGGCTGTGTAGTTGAAATTGATCTTTTTTGAGTTAGCGTTGCGGCCACCTCTTTTTTTAAATCTATAATTATTTTTTGTGAGGTGTTTATTCTGCTTTGTGCTTGGTCGTGCAGGCGTTTGTATTCCAGTATTTTGGTTCGATTTTCTTTGTTCGTATGTTCTTTGTACTTGTTTTTGAACGCCTCTTCAGTTTCTTCTTGAGGGTCGATTATTAGTTTGGTCTCGCAGATGTGTGATAGCCACTCGTCAAGCTTGATAAGTGCATCCCATTCTTCTTTTGAGTGCTCCTGGCTTCCGTTAAAGGAGGAAATTATCTCTGAAGCTAAAACGGTCGTGCTTTCAGTTTCTCCAACGAAGAAGCTTAGGTCGGAATAATATTCTGAGTAGGGTGTTCCTGAGTCAATGTGCAATGCCCTGTGTAGCTCAAGGTTTTTTGTTTCTCCATCTATCATTGTGGTGGCTTGCTCCACAGGTGTCGATATCTCGCTAAATGCCTCTGGCCAGTGTTTCTCTAGTAGGCTGCATAGTTTTGGGGCGTCTATAACTAGTATTTCATTTATGGATATGAGTTCAAATTGATCTCTCAGGTGTCTGGTATCTATTTCATATGGGGTGATGAGTATTGTTTTTGATGGTGTTCTCAGGTGTCCATCGCTGCATGGTATTTTTTTAGATAGGCAAAGGCGTAGTTGATGTACTATTTCGCTAAATTTTTGAGAGCTAGCTGATAATCTTTTTGTTTTTAACATCTTTGACTGTATGACGGTGACTTCTGTCTCTAGGAAGTCATTAGTTTTTGTTGCAATTATATCTTTTCCTTCTTCGTTAGCCCCGCCATGGAAATCAACATAGGTGTATCCTATTTTTCTAAGTAAAGGTATTACTATGTTGCGGCTAAAATCATCCTCGTGCATTGAGGTTATTTTTTTGAGGAATAATGTATGCTTTTCCATATGTTATTTCTAATTTGATCGGCGAAATTATTAAGGAATTGGTGTTTTCGAAAGATTTACTTTGTGAGAGCGATACTGTAGGCGGCTTATTCTTGGCTTGCCATTTGGTGAGATTCTTGGCCCCCTAATGCGTGGGCTGCCTGATCGACTGGATTCAATAATCAAGCAGCACTTTTCCCAAGTGCCCAGGTTGGGCTGCGTCCAGTCGCCGTAGATGCGCTTGACGCTGGCAACGCCGTACTTGGCGATTTCCTCGAAAAGACCTTCAACGATAGCGGCCGGTGCGTTATCCGCATCGATCAAAACAGCGAGGTGTTTGTGCTGGCGGGAGGGGGAGGGCTTGTTGGCCATGGTGCATCCTTGCGAGGGCGATGCACCGACCTTACTGCGAAATGATGGCTCTGCGCCATAGCCCGAAAGGCTATGGCGCTTTGCGTTGAATCAGCCGTTGCGGCTGCTCAGTTGCCAGTTGCCTTTGCCGTCCAGGTCGAGCTGGTGGCTGTGGAAGGGGGCGAGGGTGTGGCGGTGGCCGACGCTGATTAGCAGGGTGTCGGGCAACTCGCGGCGCAGCAGGGTGTAGAGCGATTGTTCCAGGCCTTCGTCCATCGCCGAGCTGGATTCGTCGAGGAAGGCCACCGCCGGGCGGTTGTAGAGCAGGCGGGCGAAGGCCAGGCGTTGTTGTTCGCCCAGGGACAATACGCGGCTCCAGTCGCCGGGTTCGTCCAGGCGATTAGCCAGGTGCGGCAGGCACACGTGCTCCAGCACCTGTTGCATGCGCTCGCGGTCGTCGCCTGGTTCTGCGGGGTAGGCGAGGGCGCTGCGCAGGTCGCCCAGTGGCAGGTAGGGGCGCTGGGCGAGGAACAGCGCCTGGTGCCCGGTGGGCCGCGCTACCTGGCCGTCGGCGTAGGGCCAGAGGCCGGCGAGGGCGCGCAGCAGGGTGGTTTTGCCACAGCCGGAGGGGCCGCGTACCAGCAGGGCCTGGCCTGCGTGCAGGTCGAGGTTGAGGCCATCGACCAGCAGTTGGCCGTCAGGGCGTTGCAGGTGCAGGTTTTCGACGTGCAAGCCGCTGGCCTGCGCGTTGGTGGTGACGTGCGGCAGATCGCGGGCCTGCTGGTTGGCGTCGAGCAGGCCGCTCAAGCGGTCGAGGGTGGCGCGGTACTGGGCGAAGGTGTCGTAGCTGCTGCGGAAGAACGACAGGGCGTCTTGTACTTCGCCGAAGGCCTGTGCGGTCTGCATCACGTCGCCGAGCTTGATGGCGCCGCTGAAGAAGCGCGGCGCCTGGAGGATGAAGGGGAAGACCACGGCCACCTGGCTGACGGCGAGGTTGAAGCCGTCGAACTTCAGGCTCCTGAAGACCAGCGCCCAGAGGTTGTCGATCAGTGCGCCGAAGCGGCCGAGCAGGGTGCGCCGCTCCACGTCACGGCCCTGGTAGAAGGCGACGTTCTCGGCATATTCACGCAGGCGCACCAGGGCGTAACGGAAGTTGGCTGAGCGCTGCTCGTTGAGGAAGTTCAGGCGGATCAGCGGGCGGCCGAGGCGGAAGGCGATCAGCGTGGCGATGATCACGTAGATGTACACGGCGAATACCATCGCCCGTGGGACTTCCACGCCGGCGACCGTCAGCGGTGCGGAGAGCCCCCAGAGGATGGCGCTGAAGGCCACCAGCGAAACCAGCGAGCTGACCGCGCCGAGCGAGAGCTTGAGCGAGCCGGAGACGAAGGCGGCGACATCCAGTTCGATGCGCTGGTCGGGGTTGTCGATGGGCTGGTCGAGGAACTGGCCACGGTAGTAGGCATCGCCCTTGAGCCAGTCATCGGTCAGGCGCTGGTTGAGCCAGGTGCGCCAGTGGATGCTCAACGCTTGGTTGACGTAGTAGGCAAACAGCGCCCGCGCTACGTGGATGCTGGCGAGGATGGCGAAGATGCCCAGCATGAACCAGAACGCCTTTTGATCCAGCTCCTGTAGGGCGCTGTAGAAGCCGTTGTACCAGAAGGAGAACAGCACGTTCATGCGCACCGCGAACAGCGATAGGAGCAGGAGCAGGGCGAAGGTCAGCAGCGGTCGCCAGTTGTTGCGTGGGCTCAGGTAGGGCCCGGCGATCTGCCAGAATTGCCCACCCCAGCGGGTGAACCGCACCAGGGCGAAGGCGGTGAGGCTGAAGCCGACGAGGGTGCACAGTGAAGCGATGGCCAGCCAGATCAGGCTGTCGGTAAGGGCTTGGTGCCAATCCATAAGGTGTGGGTTCCGCGATGCTTCGACAGGGAGGGGCCGAGACGGCAGACGTGAGTTATACGCCTGTGTTGCAGACTTTTCGCCGTTTCGTTGGTTCCTGCGCTGGCTGCCTTTGTAGAAGTCGGACGGCTGCCGTTCAGGTTGCTAACAACCGCTGCTATTGCGTCTGCTTCAGCGCCTCTTGCAGGCGCCGATTGTTGGCTGCGTTGGTCTGGTCGATCTGCTGCTTGAGCTGCTGCATCTGCTGCTGGGCCTGTTGCGCCTGCTTGGCTTGCAGGCTGGCGGTGGCGGCGGTTTCACCCGCGCCACAGGCGCCAAGGTTGAGCAGCAGGGCAAGGGTGCAAAGATGGGGCAGGCGCATGGTGGGCTCCAGGTGAGTGGCAACTGCAATAGAGTCGCCGATTTCGCCTGATTTGTATGTGCCACCATGCGCAATCTGTCAGGCCAGCGCGGTGCGCTGTCGGCCTTCCACGCGCCGTTTCAGCGCGGCGCCTTCGACGATCTCCAGGCCGCCACCCTGGGCGCGGGCAGAACGGCCCCAGTCTTCCAGCAGTTCCATGCAGGCGTGGTCGATATAGCTGACCCGCGCCAGGCTCAGGTGCAGGCGGGTGCCGGGTTCGACGCTGGCCAGCACCTTGGCCAACTGCGGTACGCGCAGGAAGGTGGCGGCGCCGCTCATGCGCAGCTCGGCGCTTTCGGAGCCGGTCGGTACCAGCTTGATGCGCAGGCGCGAGGCGTTCCATACCAGCTTCAGCAGGGTCAGGCCGAAGCCCACCAGCACGCCGGTCAGCAGGTCGGTGAAGACGATGCACAGCGCGGTGGCGATGTAGATGAACACCGGCGCGCGCCCGTACTGACCGAGGCTGCGCATGGCCTTGGGATCGACCAGCTTGCAACCGGTATACACCAGCACAGCGCCGAGGCTGGCCACCGGGATGCTTTGCAGCACGCCGGGCAGCAAGGCGACCAGGGCGAGCAGCCAGGCACCATGGAGGATGGTCGAGGTACGGCCACGGGCACCGGCCTGCACGTTGGCCGAGCTGCGTACGATCACGCCGGTCATCGGCAGGGCGCCGACTGCACCGCAGAGGATGTTGCCGATACCCTGGGCGGACAGCTCCCGATTGAAGTGCGCGCGCGGGCCATCGTGCATGCGGTCGACGGCAGCGGCGGACAGCAGCGTCTCGGCGCTGGCGATAAAGGCCAGGGCCAGGGCGGCGACCAGCAATTGTGGATCGGCCAGGCTGGCCAGCCCTTGCGGGGTGATCCAGTCGATGGCATCGCCGAGGTTGGCCGGCAGCTCCACGCGTTTGACCGGCAGTGCCAGCCACAGGCTGGCCAGAGTGGCGAGGGTCACGCCGACCAGGGCGCCGGGCAGGAAACGCAGGGGCGCCGGACGAAAGCGTTCCCACAGCCAGATGCTGGCGATGGTGCCGAGGCCGACCGCGCCGGCGATCATGGCGTTACCGCCGGCCAGGCTCAGCGCATCGAGCATGGCGCCGGGGAAGGCCAGCAGGTTGTCCAGGCCCGATGCCTGCGGCGAGGCATCGATCATCACGTGCACCTGCGACAGCACGATGAGGATGCCGATACCGGCGAGCATGCCGTAGACCACCGCCGGTGCCGTGACACGAAACCAGCCGCCCAGGCGCAGCGTGCCGGCGGCGAGTTGGATCAGGCCGGCCAGCAGCAGTACGGGGCCGAGCGCGGCCATGCCATGGGTGCGTACCAGTTCGAACACCAGCACCGCGAGGCCAGCCGCCGGGCCGCTGACCTGCAGCGGTGCGCCGGCGATGAAACCGACCACCAGGCCGCCGATGATACCGGTGATCAGGCCCTTGGCGGGTGGCATCCCGGAGGCGATGGCGATGCCCATGCACAGCGGCAGGGCGACGAGAAAGACCACCACGGACGCCAGCGCGTCCCGTGGCAGTGTGCGAAATACATTCATGAGATTGTCTCTCCTTGCCCAACGCGTGGGCAAAAGCAGGCCATGCCCGCGCCTTGATCGGCGCAGGCATAGGGGAATTGGGGGGATCAGGCGTTGGCGTAGCGCGGTTGCGGGGTGGCGCAGGGCTGCTCGTCGCCGTCGAGCGCCAGGAACTTGCCCGAGGCCGCGTCGTAGGCGCGGATACCCCCGCTGTCGATGTCGTAGACCCAGCCGTGGATATGCAGTTGGCCGCTGGCCAGGCGTGCGGCGACGGACGGGTGGGTACGCAGGTGATCGAGCTGGGCGACGACGTTTTCTTCGGTCAGCACGCCAAGGGTTTCATGGGCGCTGCCGCAGTTGCAGTTGTCCGCGACCACGCTGCGTGCCACTTCGGCATGGCGCAGCCAGGCGCGCACCGTGGGCATGCCATCGAGGCTGGCCGGGTTGAGCACGGCTTTCATTGCGCCGCAGTCGGAGTGGCCGCAGACGATGATGTGTTGCACGCCAAGCGCCAGCACCGCGTATTCGATGGCGGTGGATACGCCACCGTTCATCTGCCCGTAGGGCGGCACCACGTTGCCCACGTTACGGGTGACGAACAGGGTGCCGGGGTCACTCTGGGTGATCAGCTCGGGGACGATGCGCGAATCGGCGCAGGTGATGAACATGGCGCTGGGCGATTGCGCCGAGGCCAGGCGCTTGAACAGAGCCTGCTGCTGCGGGTAGACCTCCTGGCGAAAACGTCGAAAGCCCTGAATGAGCTGGTGCAGGGCGGCCTGGGCCTGATCCTTGGGTACGGGGCGCAGGGGGGTACCGGTTCGGGAAGCGGTTGAGTTCATCGTTGAATCTCCTGTCATTTTCATGAGTGACGTTCTCGACTGCTGACCAAACGCCTGTGACCTGCCGGTCACTTCCAGGGCAACGATAAGGATTCTTACTTAAGCAAAACTGAACGGGCCGCTCTAAAACGCCACTATGCCGGCGTTTTCCCATTGGTAGGGCGCACTCAGGAGCGCAGCGAACAGTGCGCCGTTGTTTGGCCTGATCGCAAAGCGTGGGAATGCTAGGGTATTGGCTGCTAGCGATTGACTTGAGCGGCCGGCGTACCGGCCACCCCAGGAGTCAGGCGAACGTTACTGCTCGCCTTTCATGGCCGTTTGCAGGCCGAACATGAGCAGCAGCAGGTTGGCGTCTGGCTGAATATCCGTTTGCACTTGTTTGCGTACGAGAGGGATGCTGCAGGGTATTGCGCTGCAATCGCGCGCTTCCAGAATGCGCGGGCCCGGTTGCTGCCAGGCTGCCGCGGCAACAGCCGTGATGCCAAGGGCGGCGACGAGGAATGCACCTCTAGCGATTTCTAATTTCATTTTGCTAACCCTTTGATGGCGCTACCGAACGCTCTTTGGTAACCCTAGTCGATCACGGATCAGGTCAGAAGTTTCCTGACCAATGGTTACGGCCTGATGACGGGCCGTTCGGGTGAGGTTCAGAGTTTCTTCAGGCCACCCGGGTAGACACGGGCGTAACCCTCGAGGAGCTGTTGCCAATCCTCGTCGCTCCAGGGGCTGTGCCGGCGTAGTTGGCGCAGGTCATGGCGTGCAGCGCGCGACCGGCTCAGGCGTTGGCGGCTTTTCTCCAGATCGAGCAAGGCTACCTGAGGCAGGTCGCCATTCATGCGCACGAACACATGTTTGGCGTACAGGCAGCCGTGCTGCCAACGACCCAGGTTCATTCGCGCCAGGGTTGCCCCGATTTGTTGCATCAGCAGAGCATGCTTGGCTTCGCCACAGGCCCCGCGTCCACCTTTGGCATACCACTGCTCGACATGCTCGAAGCCTTCCAGTGCTTCGGTGACCAGTACGCCACGCCAGCCCTGTACTGGATCATTGTCGATGCCGCAGTAGACCAGGCGCGGCACCCGCACACCCAATTTATTCAAGGAGAGCAGGGCGCGGCGTTCGCGCAGGAGAGTCAGGCGCCCGAAGGGATGCAGCAGGCTGCGGTAGACGTGGCCGATCTGGCGTTTGGCGTAGAGCACGCTACCCCGATCAGACAAACGTTGTACGCCACTTTCGCCGCCACGGCGGACGTTGGGTTCTTCGACCCATTCGCCTTGGCGTTGCCACCACTCTTGGAAGGTATCTTGGGGGATGTCATGTGAAATGCTGATGGGCATGTTGTTGTTCTTCTTTTGCTTGAGCGTTCATGGTGCGCCGAGGCGAGTCGGTCGCGAAATTCAAGCAAGGTTCATTCCCACGCCCATAAAAAACCCCGCGGCAAGCGCGGGGTTCTTCTTACTGCGAGGGAGCCGGTCGGCTTACATCATGCCGCCCATGCCACCCATACCGCCCATGCCGCCCATATCAGGCATGGCCGGAGCCTTGTCGTCAGCCGCGTCGGCAACCATGGCCTCGGTGGTGATCATCAGGCCGCCGATGGATGCAGCAGCTTGCAGGGCCGAACGGGTAACCTTGGCCGGGTCGAGAATACCCATCTCGATCATGTCGCCGTAGGTATCGGTAGCAGCGTTGAAGCCGAAGTTGCCCGAACCTTGCTTGACCTTGTCGACCACTACGCTCGGCTCGCCGCCAGCGTTGGAAACGATCTGACGCAGCGGCGCTTCGACAGCGCGACGCAGCAGAGCGATACCGACGTTCTGGTCTTCGTTGTCGCCTTTCAGGCCGTCGATGGCCTGCAGGGCGCGCACCAGGGCCACACCACCGCCAGGCACAACGCCTTCTTCCACTGCAGCACGGGTAGCGTGCAGGGCGTCTTCAACGCGAGCTTTCTTCTCTTTCATCTCGACTTCGGTGGCAGCGCCAACCTTGATCACGGCAACACCGCCAGCCAGCTTGGCCAGACGCTCTTGCAGCTTCTCTTTGTCGTAGTCGGAAGAGGTTTCTTCGACCTGCTTGCGGATCTGTGCAACGCGGGCTTCGATGTCGGCCTGGGCACCAGCACCATCGATGATGGTGGTGTTGTCCTTGTTCAACACGACGCGCTTGGCGTTACCCAGGTGCTCCAGAGTGGCGCTTTCCAGGGACAGGCCAACTTCTTCGGAGATCACGGTACCGCCGGTCAGGATGGCGATGTCCTGCAGCATGGCCTTGCGGCGGTCGCCGAAGCCCGGAGCCTTGACGGCTGCGACTTTGACGATGCCACGCATGTTGTTGACTACCAGGGTAGCCAGGGCTTCGCCTTCGACGTCTTCAGCCACGATCAGCAGCGGACGGCCAGCCTTGGCAACGGCTTCCAGAACCGGCAGCAGTTCGCGGATGTTGCTGATCTTCTTGTCGACCAGCAGCAGCAGCGGGCCGTCCAGCTCGGCCACCATGGTGTCCGGCTTGTTGATGAAGTAGGGGGACAGGTAGCCACGGTCGAACTGCATGCCTTCTACGACGGACAGTTCGTTTTCCAGGCCCGAGCCTTCTTCGACGGTGATGACGCCTTCTTTGCCGACCTTGTTCATCGCTTCGGCGATGATGTCACCGATGGAGTTGTCGGAGTTGGCGGAGATGGTGCCGACCTGGGCGATGGCCTTGGAGTCGGTGCACGGCTTGGCCAGCTCTTTCAGTTGGGCAACGATGGCGGTGGTGGCCTTGTCGATGCCGCGCTTCAGGTCCATCGGGTTCATGCCGGCAGCGACGGACTTCAGGCCTTCGTTGACGATGGCTTGAGCCAGAACGGTGGCGGTGGTGGTGCCGTCACCGGCAGCGTCGTTGGCCTTGGAGGCAACGTCTTTAACCAGTTGGGCGCCCATGTTTTCGAAGGCGTCTTTCAGTTCGATTTCCTTGGCAACCGAAACACCGTCTTTGGTGATGGTCGGGGCGCCGAAGGATTTGGCCAGCACCACGTTACGGCCTTTCGGGCCGAGGGTGGCTTTTACGGCGTCGGCCAGTACGTTGACGCCAACGAGCATTTTCTTGCGGGCGGAATCGCCAAACTTGACTTCTTTAGCAGCCATGTTGATTGCTCCTCAATTCTTGATGGTTATCCGGAGATATGCGGGGATCAGGCTTCGATGACAGCGAGGATTTCGTGCTCACCCATGACCAGCAGGTCTTCGCCGTCGACCTTGACGGTGTTGCTGCCGGAGTAGGGGCCGAATACCACTTTGTCACCGACCTTGACGGCCAGCGGACGGACTTCGCCGTTGTCCAGAACCTTACCGGTACCGACGGCAACGACTTCACCTTGGTTCGGCTTCTCGGCGGCCGAACCCGGCAGCACGATGCCACCTGCGGTTTTGGTCTCTTCTTCGCTGCGACGGATCACGACGCGGTCATGCAGAGGACGAAGCTTCATTGTCGATCTCTCCTAACAATTGAATGGCCAACTTGCCGACTCTTGGTGGTCGGCGGGTTTGTAAAGTCCGGCTAGGCCGGGAGCGGCACGCTGGGCGCACCGCGAAAGTCGGACTGCCTCTGAGGGCAGGCACCTTGCGGTGACTGGTAGATGTGGGCGGGCAAGGGCATTTCAAGGGGCGGGGTAAAAATTTTTTACAGCGCGGGCGCCGCGAACGGGCGCCCGTGAACGGGATCAGTCGCGACGTTCGTACTCGCCTTCGAGCACGTTGGGATGGGTCTTGCCGGTGCGCGCAGCGGCGTCGTCGAAGAAGGCGCGCTGGCGCAGGGCTTGCTCCTGGGCGCGGCGACGGATCTTGCCGACCAGCAGGCGGCGGGTGAAGGGGATCAGGCAGAGTACGCCGAAAATATCGCTGATGAAGCCCGGCAGCAGCAGCAGGCCGCCGCCGACGGCGATCAGCAGGCCTTCGAGCATCTCTTGCTCAGGCATTTCACCGCGTGCCAGTTTTTCCCGGGCGCGCCAGGCGGTGGCGACGCCCGCGACGCGCAGCAGGACGCTGCCGAGGATGCCGGTGCCGATCACCAGCAACACCGTGGGCAGCACGCCGATGGCGCTGCCGACCTTGATCAGCACGGCCAGTTCGATGATCGGGAACAGCAGGAACAGAAACAGAAACGCACGCATGGCTTTGGGATCCTGGGCGGAAGCAAGCTTCCAGTAGGGACTAAATATGGGGTACTGGCCTGAATTCAAGCTTAAGCGTCACCAGACTCAGGCCATTTGTCGGCGCGGGCCAGCGCCACCAGGGCTTCGCGCACCTGCCCCGGGTTTTTGCAGGCCGTTGGGAAGGGCAGCCAATGCAGGCCCTGACCGATGCGCAAGTGGAAACCTTCACAGTCGACAGCGACCATCTCGGCAGGTTCATGCTCGGGCAGCCCGGCCAGTTGCACGTAATGGGCGATGGCGCTGGCATGATCGTCATTCATGTGCTCGACCATGCTGGCCTCGCTGCCATCGGTAGCGAATGAATTGTGCTGGGCGACCTCGTCGAGCCAGTGGATCGCACCAAAACCACCGATGAAACGCCAGCGCACGGGTTCCAGCCGCCAGAAATCGAAGTCGTGCGCCCGATGGTAGTCGCGTGACTGGGGGAAAAAGCGGTAATAACGCTGTGCGGCCGCTTCGATTTCGCTCTCGTCATGCAACTGTCGTGCTTCGGCGAGCAGAGTGAGGCGGCCGGCTGCCTGCACATCCTCTGCGCCGCGCTCGCCGATCAGCAGCGAGCACTTGGCATCCTGCTTGAGGTTGTGGGTGTGTTGGGCAATGCGGCTGATGAGGATCAGTGGTCGGCCTTCGGCGTCCAGGCAGTAGGGCACCACCGATCCGAACGGGAAACCCGGCATGGCCTTGGAGTGGGTGCTGAGCACGCCACGGTATTCCTTGAGCAGCAATTCTCGTGCATGCTTGCCGGCTTTCACGCTCACCTTATGACTCCTCGCAGAAGATCCGTCATAAACGGACAGACGCCCTAGCATAGCGCTTCGGGGTGTCAGCGGGGTTGATAGATGCTGCACATCTAGGGGATGTAAGCGATGCAACTCAAAGACAAGGTCATCATCATCACGGGCGGTTGCCAGGGGCTGGGCCGCGCCATGGGCGAATACCTGGCGGCGAAGGGCGCCAAGCTGGCGCTGGTCGACCTGAACCAGGAGAAACTCGACGAGGCCGTGGCTGCCTGCAAGGCTGCCGGTGGTGACGCCCGCGCCTACCTGTGCAACGTGGCCAATGAAGAGCAGGTCACGCACATGGTGGCCCAGGTGGCCGATGACTTCGGCGCCATCAACGGCCTGGTCAACAATGCCGGTATTCTGCGTGACGGCCTGACCATCCGCGTTAAGGATGGCGAAATGACCAAGATGAGCCTGGCGCAGTGGCAGTCGGTGATCGACGTCAACCTGACCGGTGTGTTTCTCTGCACCCGTGAAGTGGCGGCGAAGATGATCGAGCTGAAGAACGAAGGCGCGATCATCAATATCTCCTCCATTTCCCGCGCCGGTAACATGGGGCAGGCCAACTACTCCGCCGCCAAGGCCGGTGTTGCGGCTGACACCGTGGTCTGGGCCAAGGAGCTGGCGCGCTACGGTATTCGTGTGGCGGGCGTGGCGCCGGGCTTCATCGAAACCGAAATGACCGGCAGCATGAAACCGGAAGCGCTGGAGAAGATGACGGCCGGCATTCCGCTCAAACGTATGGGCAAGCCAGCCGAGATCGCGCACTCGGTGGCTTATATCCTGGAGAACGACTACTACACCGGTCGCATCCTGGAGCTGGACGGCGGTCTGCGTCTGTAATCCATAGCGCTGAAATGAAAAACGCCCCGACTGGTTCGGGGCGTTTTTGTGTGTGGCTCGGGCGGTGTGCCGTTGTCCGCTGGGCGTTGCGTCAGTGCGTACGCGCGACAGCGAAGCGGCTCAACTCGACCAGCGCATCGCGGTATTCGCCGGCAGGCAGCACGTCCAGGCAGGCGATGGCGCGTTCGGCGTAGTCGCGGGCGAGCTGCGCGGTGTAATCCAGAGCGCCAGCGGCGTCCACGGCGGCGCGGATACTTTCCAGGTCTTCGATACCGCCCTTCTGAATGGCGCGGCGCACCAGGGCAGCCTGTTCTTCGCTGCCTTCACGCATGGTGTAGATCAGCGGCAGGGTCGGCTTGCCTTCGGCCAGGTCATCACCGACGTTCTTGCCCAGCTCGGCGGCGTCACCCTTGTAGTCGAGCAGGTCGTCTACCAGTTGGAAGGCAATGCCCAGGTGGTCCCCGAAGGTGCGCAGGGCTTCGCGCTGCGCTTCGTTGGCGCCGGCCAGGGCGGCGGCGGCATGGGTGGAGGCCTCGAACAGCATCGCGGTTTTGCCGCGAATCACTTCCATGTAGGTCTCTTCCGTGGTGCTGGCGTCGCGCACCTTGGACAGTTGCAATACTTCGCCTTCGGCGATCACGCGGGTGGCGTGGGAGAGGATCTTCATCACCGGCATGGAGCCGAGCTCGACCATCATTTCGAACGAGCGTGAATAAAGGAAGTCGCCCACCAGTACGCTTGGAGCGTTGCCCCATTGGGCGTTGGCGGTGCTGCGACCACGGCGCATGTCGGACATGTCGACCACATCGTCGTGCAGCAGGGTGGCGGTGTGCAGGAACTCGATGGTGGCAGCCAGCAGGCGCAGGTCATCGGCCTGGTAGCCCAATGCGCGGCCGCTGAGCAGTGCCAGCAGCGGACGCAGGCGTTTGCCGCCAGCGGAGATGATATAGTCGCCGATCTTTTCCACCAGCGGCACGCGGGAAACCACCTGCTGGCGAATGATGCCATCGACGGCGGTGAAATCGTCCGCTACCACGCGGTAGAAAGCCTGGGGTTGCATCGGCGACAGGTGCTCCTTTGAGGTTGCGCGGCATGCTAGGTGGCGGGGGGGGGGCTGTCAAGGTAAGCGCCTGCGGCCCTTGCGCCGTGTCCAGCGCTTGCGTACAATCGCGCACCCTGAACTTCCCCCTGGGCATTTCCCTGCCTTACGCAATTGCAAGGGTGTCACTTCCGGCCCCAAGCAGCCATGCCAGCCAATAACCATGCTACTAAAGCGCTGGGTGAGCAGGATCAACGGAGATTTACCATGTACGCAGTAATTGTTACCGGTGGCAAGCAATACAAAGTTGCCGAAGGCGAGTTCCTGAAAGTCGAGAAACTCGAAGTCGCTACCGGTGAAGCCATCACCTTCGACCGCGTTCTGCTGGTCGCTAATGGTGATGATGTCAAGATCGGTGCTCCGGTCGTTGACGGCGCCAAAGTGGTTGCCGAAGTCGTTTCGCAAGGCCGTCACGACAAAGTGCGCATCATCAAGTTCCGCCGTCGTAAGCACCACATGAAGCGTCAGGGCCACCGTCAGTGGTTCACTGAGATCAAAATCACCGGCATCCAGGCCTGATTCGTCGGCCCCGATCCCTTTATAGGAGTATTGACTCATGGCACACAAAAAAGCTGGCGGTTCTACCCGTAACGGCCGCGATTCCGAAAGTAAACGCCTTGGCGTGAAAATGTACGGTGGCCAGGTCATCAAGGCCGGCAACATCATCGTGCGTCAGCGCGGCACCCAGTTCCACCCCGGTTTCGGTGTGGGCATGGGCAAGGATCACACCCTCTTCGCCAAAGTCGAAGGCGTGATCAAGTTCGAAGTGAAGGGCGCTTTCGGCCGTCGCTACGTGAGCGTCGTTCAGGCCTAATCGCCTACGCGCTGGAAAAGCCCTGTCCGTAGGACGGGGCTTTTTTGTTTGTGTATCTTTGGTTCGCTTGCCAGATCCGCTAGCTCTGGATGATCCGGCAAGCGTTCCCCTAGCCCGCAGATGAAGCGGGAGGCATATCCATGAAATTCGTCGACGAAGTATCGATATTTGTAAAAGCCGGTGACGGCGGTAACGGCATGATGGCCTTCCGTCGTGAGAAATTCATCGAGAAGGGTGGCCCCAACGGGGGCGATGGCGGTGACGGTGGCTCGGTGTTCCTCGAAGCCGACGAGAACCTCAACACCCTGATCGACTACCGCTACACCCGCAAATTCTTCGCCCAGAACGGTGAGAAAGGCGGCAGCACCGATTGCACCGGTGCCAAGGGCGAGGATCTGATCCTGCCGGTGCCGGTCGGCACCACGGTGATCGACGTTGCCACTCAGGAAGTCATCGGTGATCTGGTCAAGGCCGGTCAGCGCCTGATGGTCGCTCAGGGTGGCTGGCATGGCCTGGGCAACACCCGCTTCAAGTCCAGCACCAACCGTGCGCCACGGCAGACCACGCCGGGCAAGCCGGGTGATCAGCGTGATCTCAAGCTGGAGCTGAAGGTGTTGGCCGACGTCGGTCTGCTGGGCCTGCCCAATGCTGGCAAGAGCACCTTCATTCGCGCCGTATCGGCTGCCAAGCCGAAGGTCGCCGATTACCCCTTCACCACCCTGGTGCCGAACCTGGGCGTAGTCAGCGTCGACCGCTTCAAGAGCTTCGTCGTGGCCGACATTCCCGGTCTGATCGAAGGCGCCTCGGAAGGTGCCGGCCTGGGTATTCGCTTCCTCAAGCACCTGGCGCGCACGCGCCTGTTGCTGCACCTGGTGGACATGGCGCCGCTGGACGAGAGCGATCCGGCCGAAGCGGCGCAGGTGATCATCGACGAGCTGGGCCGCTTCAGCCCGGCGCTGGCCGAGCGTGATCGCTGGCTGGTGCTGAACAAGATGGATCAGATTCCCGAAGAGGAGCGCGAGGCGCGCAAGGCCGATATCGTCGCGCGCCTGAACTGGGAAGGCCCGGTCTACGTGGTGTCGGCCATCAGCCGCGACGGCACCGAGCGTATCTGCCGCGACATCATGCATTACCTGGAAGTGCGCGGTGAGCGCATCGCCGAGGATCCGGTATTCGCCGAAGAGCTGGCCGAGTTGGATCAGCGCATCGAGGACGAGGCTCGTGCCCGTCTGCAGGCCATGGATGACCAGCGTGCACTGCGTAAATCGGGTGTGCGCAGCGTCGACGACATCGACGAAGACGATGACTTCTTCGATGATGAAGATGACGACGGCCCGGAAATCATTTACGTCCGGGATTAAGCAAATTTCCAACGCCGCTTAATTGCGGCGTTTTTGTAGGTGGGCTGGAGCCCATCGTTTTCTGGCTAAGGTTGGAAGATCATGCGTGACAAGGTGACCGGCGCGCAGCGCTGGGTGGTGAAGATTGGCAGTGCCTTGCTGACCGCTGACGGGCGCGGGCTGGATCGTGCGGCCATGGCCGTGTGGGTCAAGCAGATGGTCGCGCTGCGCGAGCAGGGCGTGGAACTGGTGCTGGTGTCCTCCGGCGCGGTGGCGGCCGGCATGAGCCGCCTGGGCTGGATCAGTCGACCTAGCGCGATGCACGAACTGCAGGCCGCCGCTGCCATCGGCCAGATGGCTCTGGTGCAGGCCTGGGAGTCGAGCTTCGCCGAGCATGGCATGCGCACTGCGCAGATCCTTCTGACCCATGACGACCTGTCCGATCGCAAGCGTTACCTCAATGCGCGCAGCACCTTGCGCACCCTGGTCAATCTCGACGTGATCCCGGTGATCAACGAGAACGACACCGTGGTCACCGACGAGATCCGTTTCGGCGACAACGATACCCTGGCCGCGCTGGTGGCCAACCTGGTGGAGGCCGATCTGCTGGTGATCCTCACCGACCGCGACGGCATGTACAACGCCGACCCACGCCACAACCCGGATGCCGAGCTGATCTCCGAGGCGCGTGCCGATGATCCGGCCCTGGACGCTGTGGCTGGGGGCGTCGGTGGTGCGCTGGGGCGGGGCGGCATGCAGACCAAGTTGCGTGCCTCGCGTCTGGCTGCGCGCTCCGGTGCGTACACGGTCATCATCGGGGGGGCCATCGAGCAGGTGCTGGCTCGCCTGAAGAGCGGCGAGCGTCTGGGTACGCTGCTGGCGCCCGAGCGTGGTCTGCTGGCGGCGCGCAAGCAGTGGCTGGCGGGCCATCTGCAGACCCGTGGCACCCTGGTGCTGGACGCGGGAGCGGTCAAGGCGCTCAAACAGGATCACAAGAGCCTGCTGCCGGTTGGCGTGAAGGCCGTGCAGGGCAGCTTCCGCCGTGGCGAGATGGTGGTGTGCGTCGATCAGGAAGGCCGCGAGATTGCCCGCGGCCTGGCCAACTACAGTGCCCTGGAGGCGCAGAAGATCATCGGTCAGCCATCCGATGCCATCGAGAAATTACTGGGCTACGTGGATGAGCCCGAGTTGGTGCACCGCGATAACCTGATCCTGGTTTGACCCGTTTCAATCGGAGGAGCTTGTCATGCGTTCGTTCAAGGGATATGCGCTGAGCCTGCTGATGCTGCCGACGCTGGCAGCGGCAGATACCATCGGCGAGGTGTCGACCGTGTTCAAGTGGGTGGGGCCCAACGACAAGATCGTCGTCGAGGCCTTCGATGATCCCAAGGTCGATGGCGTGACCTGCTACCTGTCACGCGCCAAGACCGGTGGCGTTAAAGGTGGGCTGGGGTTGGCCGAGGATCGCGCTGAGGCTTCGATTGCCTGCCGTCAGGTCGGGCCCATCGCCTTCAGGGGCAAGCTCGAGGACGGCGAGGAAGTGTTCAAGGAGCGCACCTCGCTGGTGTTCAAGACCATGCAGGTGGTGCGTTTCTTCGATCAGAAGCGCAACACCTTGGTGTACCTGGTCTATAGCGATCGGGTGATTGAGGGCAGCCCGCAGAATGCGGTGACGGCCATCCCGATCCTGCCCTGGCGTCAGAGTGATGAGCCAATAAAAAACCGCCCCGAGGGGCGGTTTTTTGTGGGCGGGCGTCGATCAGGCGCTTGGCGTGTCGAGCTGCAGGCGCTGGTTCGATAGCGCCTGCACTTCGCGGTAACGCTCGGCGTCGGTGGCCAGCACCTTGGCCAGGGCCGGGAAGATCTCGTCCAGCTTGCTCGACCAGCCTTCGCTCTTGGTCTGCTGCGGGAAGCAGCGATGGATCAGATCGAGCATGATCGAGACGGTGACCGAAGCACCCGGCGAGGCGCCGAGCAGGGCAGCGATGCTGCCGTCCGCAGCCGCCACCAGTTCGGTGCCGAACTGCAGGATGCCGCCTTTCTTCGGATCCTTCTTGATGATCTGCACGCGCTGACCGGCCACTTCCAGGCGCCAGTCCTCGGCCTTGGCCTCCGGGTAGAAACCGCGCAGGGTTTCCAGGCGCTGCGCTTCGGACTGCATCACTTCCTTGATCAGGTAGCGGGTCAGATCCATGTTGTCGCGCGCCACCGCCAGCATCGGGCCGATGTTGTTGGGGCGTACCGACAGCGGCAGGTCGAGGAACGAGCCGAACTTGAGGAACTTGGTGGTGAAGCCGGCATACGGGCCGAACAGCAGGGATTTCTTGCCATCCACCACGCGGGTGTCGAGGTGCGGCACCGACATGGGCGGCGAGCCCACGGCAGCCTGGCTGTAGACCTTGGCCTGGTGCTGCTTGACGATTTCCGGGTTGTCGCAGCGCAGCCACTGGCCGCTCACCGGGAAGCCGCCGAAGCCCTTGCCTTCGGGGATGCCGGACAGTTGCAGCAACGGCAGCGCGCCGCCACCGGCACCGAGGAAGACGAACTTGCTCTTGAGCTGGCGGCTGGCGCCGGAACGGGTGTCCTTGATGCTGACCAGCCAGTGTTCGCCTTCACGCTTGAGGTCGGTGACCTTCTGGTTGCAGGTGACCTTGGCGTCCGGCAGGGAGCTCAGGTAATCGAGCATTTGCTGGGTGACCGCGCCGAAGTTGACGTCGGTACCGGCCTGCACGCGGGTCATGGCCAGTGGCTCATTGGCGTCGCGGCCTGGCAGCAGCAGTGGCGTCCAGTCGGCGATGGTGGCGCGATCCTCGGTGTATTCCATGTGCTCGAAGGCGTGATGCTGACGCAGCGCTTCGAAGCGTTTCTTGAGGAAAGCGATGCCGCTGTTGCCACGCACGAAGCTCATGTGCGGCACCGGGTTGATGAAGGACTTCGGCGATTTGATCGCGCCCTTGTCTACCAGGTAGGCCCAGAACTGTTTGGATTCTTCGAACTGGGTGTTGATGGTCACCGACTTCTTGATGTCGATGCTGCCATCGGAGCCTTCCGGGGTGTAGTTCAGCTCGCACAGGGCGGCATGGCCGGTGCCTGCGTTATTCCAGGGGTTGGAGCTTTCCACCGCGCCGGATTCACGCAGCTCCAGCACCTCCAGGGTGAGACCGGGGTCGAGTTCCTTGAGCAGCACGCCCAGGGTCGCACTCATGATGCCAGCGCCAACCAGCACCACATCTACGCTTTGGTAATCGTTATGCGCCATTAACCTCTCTCCAAGAAATACTGCACCAGATGGGCCGGCCTGCAGGCCTGCCGGGGCCATTCCGCTGGTTCAGGCTCCTCGCCTGGCCGTACGGAGGGGAGGGTTAAGGCTCCTTTCCACGGACGCCAATTCGTTCATTTTTCGCCACACTCTTGTGAAGTTGTTAAAACCGTTTTTTATCGCGCTCTTTTGGAGCGTCGAACCTCAAAAGCTCGTCTGCCTGGGCATGTCTTCGGCTCACGCATGGCATGCATTGCAGATGTGCAACAAGCGCTTGGTGCGGGCGGAGGACGACTGGCCGGGTGGCAGACGAAGTGGGCGACTCTCTGAGGCGGGGCCGAAACCTGAGCTTCGGTGAGGGGGTGCGGCCCGATCAGGAGGCGTCCTTATAATCGGGGCGTGAGTATAACGGTGAATGAAACGAAATTGATCGCCTGACGTGACTTTTATTGCGCGCGATGACTCGAGGTGACCGCTTTCTGACGGATCGTCATCTTCGATAGCCGGCGTGTCAGGCGGCCAGCGCGCGCCCTGTGCGCGCCGGTGCACTGTGCTCCATGACATGGGCGCTGGCAGGCAGGGGCGAGCCCAGCCAGGTCATGCGCGACTCATGGACTTCGACCCAGCGCCCATTGCTGGGGCATTCCCGACACTGACGCAAGGCGCAGCAGCGGCCTGTGGCATCGAGCAGGGCAAAGTGGCGCATCGGCTTGCTGGGGCTGAACAGGCGGCGCAGAGACAACATGGCGAAGCTTCCTATCAGGGTTCGGACTCTTTATGCCGCAACTCGGTGACAGGCCAATGACAGGAACTGGCGAGCCGGCTGGACGGTCGGATGATGCAGGTATGGCTGTCGGCGCCTGAGACTGCTGGGTATACTGCCAGCCACCTTTTTGCCATCCCTTTCGGAGAGATCGAGCATGCTGCATCGTGCGTTGTTCGCCCTGCTTGCCGCCGCCAGCCTGACGCTGGGCGGTTGTGCCCTCAGCCCTCAGCAACTCACCCCGCAACCCAAGCTCACCAGCTCGCTGACCCCGGTCGGTCAGGGCCAGCCGGTGGTCGTGCGTGTGGTCGACGGTCGTTCTTCGCCGGTACTCGGCACGCGTGGTGGTCTGTACCCGGAAACCAGCGCCATCAGCGTCAGCAGCGACTATGTGCTGCCGAAGCTGCAGGCCGAGGCTGAGGCCGCAGTGCGTCTGCTTGGCTTCACCCCGTCGCCCAATGCCTACAATGCGCCGCAACTGACCATCACCTTGGCTGACCTCAAGTACCAGTCGCCGAAGGAAGGGCTGTACGTCACCGAGGCTGATATTTCCGCCTCGATTCGCGCCGATGTGCAGAACTCCAGCCGTCGTTATACCGGCCGCTACGGTGCTTCGCTGAACCAGCGCTTCGGTACTGCGCCTAATCAGCAGACCAACACCAAGCTGGTGGGGGATGTGCTCAGTGATGCGCTGACCCGCGCGTTCAAGGATCCGACCATCGGCCAGATCCTGTCTCAGTAACAGCGCCCAGATACGCAAACGCCCCGCATCGCGGGGCGTTTTCTTTGGCGCAGACGGTCAGGCCGCTTCGTGGTAAAGCTCCGGCAGGCTCATGCCGGTACGGTTGTCGATATCCGGCAAGTCATAGTGCTCATGCCCACCCAGTGAGCAGTAGACCAGCCAATGCTGATCCTGAACGTTGAAAGAGAGTTCGTCGACCACGGCTTCCACGTCGTCCAGCGAGTCGATCAGGTAATCGCGATCCAGCGGTTGCGGATTGAGCATGGCGGTGTCCTCCTGGGACGTAAAGGGTGCGGCTCCAATGCAGGTGTGACTGCTGAGTCACGTTGAGTGATTCAAACCCTAGGCCAGGCGTGTGACAGTTTTCAGACGATTTCGAGATAGCGCGCTACGTTCGTCGGAAACGAACTTTCTAAAAGCAGCCTTTCGGTAAACTGCGCGACGTTTTGCGCCGCAGCCTGGAAGGCCTTTCTCATCGTTTTGCGGCCACTTTTCCCCGTTTTGGTGCGCCTGGGGCTAGGCGTGCACCATGCGGTTCACGAGGTTTTCGGCATGTCCCTGCAAGCATTCTGGGCATTGTTGCTCGCGTATCCCGCCATGGCGCTCAACGGTCTGGCGCTGTTCTTCGCGCTGGCCGGGGGCTGGCTTTGGGTGATGACGCGCTTGCGCGAGCAGCGTGGCCTTGCCCGCCTGCTGTCCGAAAGTGATTGCCAGCAGGTGAGTGGCCTGTTTTCGACGCGCACGTTGCGCTTGAACCGCTTCTTCTACCGGTTCGGTGGGTTATGTCTGGGTGGTGCGCTGCTGCTTTCGTGGTTCAGTACGCGCCTGTGATGCGATCCGTAGAATGAAAAACGGCAGCCATCGGGCTGCCGTTTTCGTTTGCGCCAACCGTCAGAGCGGCAGGCCGGCCTTGATCCGATACTGGTTACGCACCGGGTTGGCGTATTGCAGGATCAGGTAAGGCTTTTCCTCGTCGCTGCACGCAGCCAGGCGCGTGCGCCATTCGGCTTCGGCCTTGGCCAGTTCGTCGGCGGCGAAGATTTCGCTGGCAGCCGGCACCGGCAGCTCCGGCTCACGATCCTGCCACATGGCGTAGGCCAGGTAGTGCGCCGGGAATAGACGGTAATGGCCGAGAATCTGCCGATCCATTTCCTGAGCGAGCTGCTTGGTGTCTTCGCGCCCGGCGACCGGTGCGCCGAAGTGCAGGTGCACGCGGCCCTTGTAGCCGGTGATGCCGAGGGCAATGCTGGCATCGTCCTCGCCAGGTGCCTTGGTGTAGCTGCCGGTGGCCGCGCGAATACTCAGCTCACGCGCCTTGGCCTGGTCGCAGGGGTCGTATTCGTAGCTGATCGACACCGGAATCAGGTTGAGCGAGTCGATCACCTCGGCGAACGCTTCGTCCTTGCGGCTCATGTGGAACATCTTGAGGATGGCCGAGTCGGTGCGATCATCGCCGTCCTTGGCCCGGCCTTCCGCCTGGGCAATCCAGATCGATTCGCCGTCTTCGCGGATCGAGTGGTTGATGTAGGCCGACAGCAATTGATACGCCGCCAGTTTCTCGCGCCGACCGCTGATCGAACGGTGCACGATGAAGCTCTTGTTCAGGCGCATCAGGTCGCTGACGAACGGGCGCTGCAGCAGGTTGTCACCGATGGCGATGCGGGGGGTCTGCAGGCCGGCATGGTAGACGGCGTAGTTGACGAAGGCCGGATCCATGACGATATCGCGGTGGTTGGCCAGGTACAGATAGGGTTTGCCTGTCTGCAGGCTTTCCAGCCCCGAGTATGTAATGCCATCGGTGGCCTGTTCGATGCTGCGGTCGACATAGGGCTCGATCTTGTCCTGCAGTTTGGCAACCGAGTCGATCCCGGCGAACTCGCTGCGCAGGCGTGCCGCGATCAGCGGCTTGAGCAGCCAGCCGAACGGCCCGGCCAGGCGCGGGAAGCGGAAGCGGGTGAGGGTGCCGAGAAACGCCGGGTCAGCGAGCAATCGCGCCAGTACAGGGCGCACTTCGTCGTCGGAATAGGGTCGGATGGCATCGAATGCGCCCATCATGCTCTCTTGATCTAGAACGGCTAAGGTTAAAAGTGGCGAGCCTGCCAGGCAGGATCAGCAATAGACCAGCGATTATACCGCCAAGTCACAAGGAGACCGCGATGCTGGAAACCGAGGCCTATGCCTGCCCTTACTGTGGTGAATGGGTCGAGACCGTGCTCGACCTCTCCGCTGGTGATCAGGCCTATATCGAAGACTGCCCGGTGTGCTGCCGGCCCATCGAGTTCGAACTGCAGACCGATGGGGAGCGTTGGCAGCTCGACGTGCGTGCGGAGAACGACTGATGCAGCGAATCTACGAGCCGGAAAACCTGCTGGAAGGGCAAATGCTGGTGGACATGCTCGCCAGTGAAGGCGTGGTTGCGCATCTGCTCGGCCAGCATCTGGTCGGTGCCGTCGGGGAATTGCCGGCCTGTGGTCTGTTGGGGCTCGTGGTGGGGGATGCGGATGCCGAGCGGGCACGCCTGTTGATCGCCGAGTACAATGCCGCGCAACCTGTATCCGGTGACGAGCCGGAGTCCTTCCAGGGTGTGTTGCTCTGCTGACGCGCCCCCTGCCTGTCGAGTCGTTTCATGTGTGGACGTTACGCCCTGTTCCGTTGGTCGCCTGCTTTCGCGGCGCAGCCCGGTTTTCCCGATGATCAGCAGCCGCACTGGAACCTGGCGCCTGGCAGCCAGGTACTGATGGTGCGTGGTGGCGAGAAGGGGGCGGAGTTGGCGCGCGGACGCTGGGGGCTGACGCCGGCCTGGTTGCAGGATCTGTCGAAGAGCCCGGCCCATGCCCGTGCCGAGAGCCTGGCCGAACAGCCCATGTTCCGTGAAAGCTTTCGCGAGCGTCGCTGCCTGATCCCGGCCAATGGCTTCTATGAATGGCGTGGGGCAGGGCGCAAGCGCCCGTACTGGATCACTGGTGAGGCGTCGATCCTCTATTTCGCCGGACTCTGGGAGCGTTATCCGGTCAGCGGGCACGAATACCTGAGTGTGGCGCTGATTACCCGTGCGGCCGCTTCGCAGCGCCGTCCGCTGATTCTCAACGAGGACGAACAGGCGCTGTGGTTAAACCCAGATGCCTCGCCGCAGGCGCTGCAGGCTCTGTTGAATGCACCTCAGGCGGCGTTGCGCGAACGTGCTCTGGCGACTTTGGTCAACGACCCCAAGCTGGATGCGCCGGAGTGTCTGACGCCTGCCTGAATGCCGCCTGACTCAATGGCGAGGAGCCGGCGCCACGGGCTCCTGCCTGATGTTCACACCTTGAACTGATTGATCAGGCGTCGCTGCTGCTCGGCCAGTTGGGTCAGCTCGGCGCTGGCCTGGCTGGCCTCATCGGCGCCGCCGGCCACTTCGTTGGCGACCTGACCGATGTTGGTGACGTTGCGGTTGATGTCCTCGGCGACGGCGCTTTGCTCCTCTGCGGCGCTGGCGATCTGCGTGTTCATATCGTTGATCACCGAGACGGCCTGAGTGATCGCGTCCAGCGAGCTGGCGGCTTCACCGGCATGTCGCACGCTGTCGTCGGTCTTGCTCTGGCTCTGCTCCATTACCTTGACCACGTCCCGCGTGCCCTGCTGCAGCTGCTGGATCATGCTCTGGATTTCTTCGGTGGCCTGCTGGGTCTTCTGTGCCAGGTTGCGCACTTCATCGGCGACCACGGCAAAGCCTCGGCCTTGTTCGCCCGCGCGGGCGGCTTCGATCGCGGCATTCAGGGCCAGCAGGTTGGTCTGCTCGGCGATGCCGCGGATGGCGACGAGAATGGCGTTGATGTTCTCGCTGTCCTTGGCCAGGTTCTGCACCACCCCGACGGCGCGGCCGATCTCACTGGCCAGGGCGGCGATGGCGGTGGAGGTTTGCTGCACCACCTGCTTGCCCTGATTGGCGGCCTGGTCGGCGTGATTGGCTGCTTCGGCCGCCTGGGTGGCGTTGCGCGCCACATCCTGGGCGGTAGCGGTCATTTCATGGACTGCTGTGGCCACCAGTTCGATTTCCGCCAGTTGCTTCTGAATGCCCTGGTTGGTGCGGATGGCGATATCGGCGGTGTGCTCGGACGAGTCGCTGACCTTCTGTACCGACACCACGACCTGGCCGATCATGCTCTGCAGCTTGCTCAGGAAGGCGTTGAAACCTTGTGCGATCTGCCCAAGCTCGTCGGCGCGATCGACCTTCAGGCGCACGGTGAGGTCGCCTTCGCCCTTGGCGATGTCGTCCAGCATGTTCACCATCTGCCGCAGCGGTCGGGCGATGCCCAGTGCCACCAGCCAGATGACCAGCAGGCCCATCGCCGCGATCAGCAGGCCGACCAGGGTCATACCGAAGGTGTCGGCGTCGCGTTGTTGGGCCAGTTCGCCTTGCATCTTGTTGAGATCCGCCATCACCACCTGCACCGGGAGCGACAGCATCAGCACCCAGCGTGCATCGCTCTGGCCGATGGCAAAACTCAGGAACAGTTCGATATGGCTGTGCTCGGGATCATCCGGGTTGTCGATGGAGTAGATCGGCTGGCCCGGTTGCAGCTTGCCTAGGTTGCCCTGTTCGTTGGCATCGAGCAGGACGGTGGCCGGCTCGCCGAGTTTGTCCGGAGCACGGGTGGAGGCGATCAGGCGGCCGTTGCCGGCGATCAAGGCCAGTTCGCCGGCGCCGTCGTAGAGCTGCGCGTCGGCTTGCTTGAGTAGATCCTGGATGAAATTGACGGCCAGGTCGGCACCGGCGATGCCGCGGAACTCGCCGTTGACCAGAATCGGCGAGGTGAACGAGGCGAGCATGGTCATCTTGCCGCCGACGTCATAGGGCGCCGGATCGATGACGCAGGGGCGTTTGCGCTCCTTGGCGCACAGGTAGTACTCACCGGCACGTACGCCGGTGGGCAGGAGTTCCTCGCTTTCCATCGAACCGATGGCATCGATGCCCAGGCTGCCGTCGGCATTGCGGAACCACCAGGGCAGGAAGCGCCCGGTGCCGTCATAACCGTCCCCCTTCTTGCCGGCATACAGGTCGTCACTGGCATCGAAGGCGTTGGGTTCCCAGCCGATGTAACTGCCCAGCAGTTTGGGGTTTTGTGCTGTGGTCTCGTGCACCAGGCTGGCGAGTTCCTCACGGCTGATGCTCAGTTGGGGGCTGCCATTGCTGTCGGTCATGCCGAGCATGGCGTTGAGGCGTGCGAGGTCGGCAGTGATTTGCAGCGGCACATCCAGCTCACGCTGGATCATGCTGGCCTGCCCCTGAACCAGGGTAGTCAGGCGCTGCTCGATGGCTTGTTCGAGTAGCGCGTGCGTGCGTTTTTCCACCATTGCCTGGCTACGGCTGCTGGCGAAAAGGGCGTAGAGCACCAGGGCGGCTACTACGGCCAACACGCTGGCGCCTGCGAGTAGGGCGACAGAGAACTTGATCGACTTGAACTTCATTGCAGCTCCGGACGCAGATAGGTCTCACCACTGAATCGGCTGCGGGGGAAAAATCCTGAGCCGCAACCCTTCTTTAGCACCCGCTTTCTTACATTCGCTATCGCTCAGCAAAGATGGCCCGCCGCCATTGCGCAAGTCGCCAGGTTGCTCGCCTGGTGACTGCGTCCTAGCATACGGACTCGTTTTCTCGGAGAGTCGTGGATGAACAAGTCACTTACCCTGAGTGGGCTGGCGGCAGCATTGCTGCTGGCCGGCTGCCAGGCGGTCAACACCACCAGCGGTGGCGCCGTTGGCGTGGAGCGCAAGCAGTACATGTTCAGCATGTTGTCAGCCGATCAGGTCAACCAGATGTACGCCCAGTCTTACCAGCAGACGCTTAGCGAGGCGTCGAGCAAAGGCGTTCTGGACAAGACCAGCGCCAATGCCAAGCGAGTGCAGGCTGTGGCCAATCGACTGATCCCGCAGGCGCCGCGCTTTCGGCCGGATGCGGCCAACTGGAACTGGGAGGTCAATCTGATCAAGAGCCCCGAGCTCAACGCCAACTGCGGGCCGGGCGGCAAGATCATCTTCTATTCCGGCATCATCGAGCAGCTCAAGCTGAGCGATGACGAGATCGCCGCGATCATGGGCCACGAGATGGCTCACGCATTGCGCGAGCATAGCCGCGAGGCCATGTCCAAGGCTTATGGTATCGAGATGGCCAAGCAGGGCGCGGGGGCCTTGTTGGGCTTGGGGCAGGACAGCCTGGCACTTGCCGATACCGTGGTCGAATACAGCCTGACGCTGCCCAACAGCCGGGGCAACGAGAACGAGGCTGATCTGATCGGGCTCGAACTGGCCGCGCGTGCGGGCTACGACCCGAACGCGGCGATCTCGCTGTGGAAGAAGATGGAGGCCGCCGGTGGCAATGCGCCGCCCGAGTTCATGAGCACCCACCCGTCGTCCAGCAGCCGCATTGCCTCTCTACAGGCGGCGATTCCCAAGGTGATGCCGCTCTATCAGCAGGCCAAGGCAGGTCAGTAACAGGGCAAGGCGCTGCCTCAGGGGAGCGCCTTGTCGGCAAAGGGGCGGGTTTCCAGACCCAACTGCGCGCGGAAGCTTTCCATGTCGAACATGGTGCAGATTTCCTGGATTTCGTCGCTGTGATTCAGAGTCCAGAACGCCATGGCTGAAATACTCAGTACCCGGTCGCTGGCCGGATAGCCAAAGGCCGGGCGCTCGATCGTGCCGATCATGGTGCTCCAGGTGAACACCTTGTTGCCTTCGGCAATGCATTCCTCGAGCACCACCTGAATGTCCGGCATGGCTTGGCGGACTTCCTCCACCAGATGCGCGAAGCCTGCGCTGTCGAGTGCGGCGCCGGTGAAAGAGCTTTTATAGAGGAAGTCGCTGCTGTGCAGTTGCTCGGCGAGGGCCAGTCGGCCTCGATTCCAGGACAGGTCGATATGCTGGCGCACCACCTTCTTGTGTTCTTCCAATGACATGCCTTCCTCCCGAGACGTGCGTGGCAGCACTGTGATGTGCTGCGCACTCTAAGTGCCCGGGAGGTGGCAGAAATTGGCCGAAATGACGTGCAGGTGGCGTCAGTGAATCGTCAGATGAGCCCGCTGAGTTTCAAGGCCTGATAGCCCGCATACACCGCCAGCACGGCAAACGCGCAGGCAGCGAGGCGGCGGATCAGTGCCAGCGGCAGGCGGTCGGCTGCGAAGTTGCCCGCCAGCACGACCGGCACGTTAGCCAGCAGCATACCCAGCGTGGTGCCCATGACGACCAGAACGAAATGCGGGTACTGAGCGGCCAGCATCACTGTGGCGACCTGGGTCTTGTCGCCCATTTCGGCAAGGAAGAAGGCGATCAGGGTGGTGAGGAATGGGCCGTATTTTTTCAGACCCGACTCTTCATCTTCGTCCAGTTTGTCCGGAATCAGCGTCCAGATGGCCACGGCGACGAAGCTGGCCGTGAGAATCCAGCTCAGGGTGGCGGGCGAGAAGAAGCCGGCAACCCAGTTGCCCACGGCGCCTGCTGCGAAGTGGTTGGCCAGGGTGGCGGCAACGATGCCCCAGATGATCGGCCAGGGGCGGCGGAAGCGGGCGGCCAGCAGCAAGGCGAGCAGTTGCGTCTTGTCGCCAATCTCGGCGAGGGCAACGATGAAGGTGGGGACGAACAGGGATTCCAGCATCAGGTTTCCTAAAGGGGCGGGTCGACACGGCGTATGACACGAACGACCTTCCCGCCCCGGGTGAGGTTGTGCGTGTCATAGGTCTTGTCAAACCGCGGGCCTCTCTAAGAAGGCCTTGGGTCGCATGCGCCATGCTCTGTGGAGCAAGTGTGTTGACGCATGCCGGGCGAGCAGGGCGCTCGCGGGAGACTACTCCCCTAGGACGGGCGCAATTGTGCCCAAGCGCCTGCTCAGGAGCAAGCCCATTCAGCCGCGTGCGCTGTAGATGCGGAAACCGTCGGCCTCGGCAAGGGTGTGGCAGGGGCCGAGATGACGCGCGATCAGCGGGGGATACTTGAGAAAACTATTGGCCACCAGGCGCAGCTCTCCACCTTTGAGCAGATGGCGTTTGGCCTGGGTCAGCAGGTTCTCGCTGGCCTGGTAGTCGGTGTGTACGCCTTGATGGAAAGGCGGATTGCTGACGATGGCGCTCAGCCCCTCGGGAGCCGACTCGATGCCGGTACCGGCGATGACGTTGGCCTCAAGGCCGTTGCGGGCCAGAGTCAGGCGACTGCTTTCCAGGGCGAAGGCGTCGACGTCCAGCAGGCTCAGTTCGCTGCTCGGGTAGCGTCGTTTGAGTGCGGCGCCGAGTACGCCAGCGCCGCAGCCGAAATCGAGCAGATGACCGCTTGGCAGGCCGTCCAGGTGTTCCAGCAGCAGCGCACTGCCGCGATCCAGGCGGCCATGGGCGAATACGCCGGGCAGAGTGACGATCTCCAGCGCGCCATCGCTGAGCGGCAAGGAATAGTGTTGTGCCAGTGCGTGCAGGTCGGGATGCTCAGGAACCTGCTCCACTTCTACGCCCCACAGCTGGCAGTGGCGGGCGCTATCCAGCTTGCGGGGGCGGCCGAAAGCCTCGAGTTGCTTCGCCGCACGCTCGATGCCTGCGCGTTTTTCCCCGACCAGGTACAGCGGCTTGCCAGCCAGGCGTGAGGCCAGGGCCTGTAACAGGTAGTCGCTCAGCTCGCGCGATTTCGGCAGGAACAGCACCGCCGCGCGATAGTCACCGGCCGGCATCTGCGTGTCGAAGTGGCTGCGACCGGGGAAGCGTGTCGCGAGCAGTGCCTGATCACCGGCATGCCAGTTCCAGCCCTGGGCATGTGGCAATACGCCGAGCAGATCGTCTGCCGGCAAGCCTGCCAGCAGCAGTTCGCCGTCGAACAATTCGGCCTGGCGCAGCAGTACTTCGCTTCGCGGATCCATGAGGTGTCCTGTGCATCGGTTTACGGGAAGAAGCATGCAGCAGGCGCTATCACGCCTGCTGAAAAGGGGCGCGCAGCTTACCCGACGACCCGCACTGGCGAACAGGCAAAGAAGCCCGCGGCATTGGCCACGACCTGCCCCACGATGCGTTGCCGGGCCTCTTGACTGCCCCAGGCGCTGTGCGGCGTGACGATCAGACGTGGGATGTCGTTCGCCAGCAGCGGGTTGCCATCTTTTGGCGGCTCCTGCAGCAGCACGTCTGTGGCGGCGCCGCCCAGATGACCACGGCGCAGCGCGTCGGCCAGCGCCTGCTCATCGACCAGCCCACCGCGAGCGGTGTTGATCAGGAAGGCGCGCGGTTTCATCAGCGCCAGCTCGCTGGCGCTGATCAGGTTGCGGGTCTGTTCGTTGAGCGGGCAGTGCAGGGTCAGTGCATCCACCTGTGGCAGCAGTTCGTGCAGTGGCAGGCGATCCGCGCGCGCCGGGCGACCGGGCAACTGCCCGAGCAATACACGCATACCGAAGGCTTCGGCCAGGCGGGCGACGGCACTGCCCAATTCGCCGTGGCCGAGCATGCCGAGCGTTTTGCCTTCCAGCTCGACGATGGGGTGATCGAGCAGGCAGAACTGGCTGGCCTGCTGCCAGCGCCCGGCGGCAATATCGTGTTGGTAGTCGGGCAGGCGCGTGGCCAGCGCCAGCAGCAGCATCAGGGTGTGCTGCGCCACGGACGGGGTTCCGTAGCCCTGGCAGTTGCATACGGTCACGCCATGTTCGCGAGCAGCGCTCAGGTCGATGTTGTTGGTGCCGGTGGCGGTTACCAATACCAGCTTCAGTTCCGGGCAGGCGGCGAAGGTGGTGGCGTCCAGTGGCACCTTGTTGCTGATGGCGACCTGGGCACCTTGCAGGCGTTCGGCGACCTGATCCGGACGCGTTTGCGCGTGCAGGGTCAGCTCGGCGAAGGCCTGATGCAGCGGTTGCATATCCAGGTCGCCCAGGTCGAGGGAGGCGTGGTCGAGAAAGACGGCGCGTGCGCTGTTGCTCATCAGCTGTACCTTTTCGCAGGTGGGTCGCAGGAGTAGATTGGCGAGCCTACCAGACCTTCCTTGTCGATGCGGAGCCGCCATGTACTGGAGCGAATTTCTCACCGTTGCCCTGATCCATCTGCTGGCGGTGGCCAGCCCAGGGCCGGATTTTGCCATCGTCGTACGGGAAAGCGTCGCTCACGGCCGACGTGCAGGTGTCTTCACCGCGCTGGGCGTCGGTAGCGGAATCCTGGTGCACGTGACCTATTCGTTGCTGGGTATCGGCCTGATCGTGTCGCAGTCCATCGTGCTGTTCAACGCACTGAAATGGCTGGCTGCGGCTTACCTGCTGTACGTCGGCTTCAAGGCCCTCAGGGCGCGCCCGGCCGACCCTTCAGCAGCCGAGTTGGCGCTGACCGACGAGCCCCGCAGTGCCCGCAGCGCCTTCGTCACCGGTTTCATCACCAATGGGCTGAATCCCAAGGCCACGCTGTTCTTCCTCTCCCTGTTCACCGTGGTGATCAATCCGCATACGCCTGTTGCCATTCAGGCGGGGTATGGCCTTTATCTGGCGATGGCCACCGCCATCTGGTTCTGCCTGGTGGCCTGGCTGTTCAGCCAGCAACGCGTGCGCGCCGGTTTCGCTCGGCTGGGCCACTGGTTCGACCGACTCATGGGTGTCGTACTGGTGGGTATCGGTGTGAAGCTGGCATTCACCGAGATGCGCTAGCCGCATCCGAGTCGTCGTGAAATGTCCTGAAAGCAGCAGGCGTGGCCGTTTCCTTCGTTGCGGTCACGCTACAAATCATTCTTTGGGATGATTCTGTCATCCGCTTGCCCCACTAGAGTCGCAGCATTCCCTGATTCCTTTCGTGCATAAGAAGGTGATCCCATGCTGCAGACCCGTCTCATCCCGGCGGCGGCCAACGCCCATGACTTTCCCCTGCTGATCAAGCGCCTGCTGCTTTCCGGCAGCCGCTACGAGAAGACCCGCGAGATCGTCTACCGCGACAAGCTGCGCTACAGCTATGCGACCTTCAATGAGCGGGTGGCGCGGCTGGCCAATGTGCTCAGCGATGCCGGAGTAAAAGCCGGCGATACCGTGGCCGTGATGGACTGGGACAGTCATCGCTATCTCGAGTGCATGTTCGCCATCCCCATGCTCGGCGCGGTGCTGCACACCATCAATATTCGTCTGTCGCCGGATCAGATCCTCTACACCATGAACCATGCCGAGGATCGCTTCGTGCTGGTCAACAGCGAGTTCGTGCCGCTGTATCAGGGGATCGCCGGGCAACTGACCACGGTCGAGAAAACCCTGCTGCTGACCGATGGCGAGGACAAGAGCGCCGAGCTGCCGAATCTCGTCGGTGAGTACGAGAGTCTTCTGGCCGCAGCCAGCCCCAGTTATGCCTTCGCCGATTTCGATGAAAACTCGGTGGCCACGACCTTCTACACCACCGGCACCACGGGCAACCCCAAGGGGGTGTACTTCACGCATCGGCAACTGGTGCTGCACACCCTGTCCATGGCGGCTACGGTGAGTGCGCTCGACAGCATTCGCCTGCTCGGCAATGACGATGTGTACATGCCGATCACGCCGATGTTCCACGTTCACGCCTGGGGTGTGCCTTATGTGGCGACCCTGCTTGGGGTCAAGCAGGTCTACCCGGGCCGCTACGAGCCGGACATGCTCTGCCGCCTGATCAAGGAAGAGAAGGTCAACTTCTCCCACTGCGTGCCCACCATTCTGCAGATGCTGCTCAATGCCCCTGGCGCACAGGGGCATGACTTCGGTGGCATGAAAATGATCATCGGCGGCAGTGCGTTGAATCGTTCTCTCTATGAAACCGCCAAGGCGCGCGGTATCCAGCTCACCGCTGCCTACGGCATGTCCGAGACCTGTCCGCTGATTTCCTGTGGCTACCTCAACGAGGAGTTGCGCGCCGGCAGCGAGGACGAGCGCACCACCTACCGTATCAAGGCTGGGATCCCGGTACCGCTGGTCGAGGCCGCGATCATGGATGGCGACGGCAATTTGCTGCCCGCCGATGGCGAGTCCCAGGGCGAGCTGGTGCTGCGTGCGCCCTGGCTGACCCAGGGCTATTTCCGCGAGCCGGAAAAGAGCGAAGAACTCTGGGCGCATGGCTGGTTGCATACCGGCGATGTCGCCACCCTGGACGGAATGGGGTTCATCGAGATCCGCGACCGCATCAAGGATGTGATCAAGACCGGGGGTGAATGGATTTCTTCACTGGAGCTGGAGGATCTGATCAGTCGTCATCCGGCCGTGCGTGAGGTCGCAGTGGTCGGGGTGCCCGATCCGCAGTGGGGCGAGCGTCCCTTCGCGCTGCTGGTAGCGCGTGACGGCCAAGCGTTGGATGCCAAGGGGCTCAAGGAGCACCTCAAGCCTTTCGTCGAGCAAGGTCACATCAATAAGTGGGCCATTCCCAACCAGATCGCGCTTGTTACTGAAATTCCCAAGACCAGTGTCGGTAAGCTGGACAAGAAGCGCATTCGGCTGGATATCGCCCAGTGGCAGGAGGCGGGGAGCGCCTTCCTCTCCACCTTGTGAGGGGCATTTTGACTGGGTGGCCAGCGTGACCACTCAGTCAAACAAGCGTTTGGCTTGCTAATTGCTGTTTCCCGTCCATGCTTGACTCATCGCAGGTGCTGAGACCTGCGAGCCAGAGTGTCTGAGGGCTGCAAATCACTCTTTCGAGGGATCAAGCGGGATGACCCGCTGGCTATAGTCAAAGCATCCATAACAAAAAACACATGGAGTAGCGTCGATGACAACAAAAACAACACCCTACTGGCGCCTGGCAAAACTGCCGTTGGCCGTCAGTCTCGCTTCTACCCTCGCCGCCCCGGCATTCGGCGTCACGTTCAACATCGGTGAGATCGAAGGGCAGTTCGATTCTTCTCTCTCCGTGGGTGCCAGTTGGTCGACCCAGAGTCCTGACAAGGATCTGATCGGGGTGAACAACGGTGGTCGTGGTCTGTCGCAAACTTCTGACGATGGACACGCCAACTTCAAGCGTGGCGAAACGTTCTCCAAGATCTTCAAGGGTATTCATGACCTCGAGTTGAAGTATGGCGATACCGGTGTTTTTGTTCGTGGTAAATATTGGTATGACTTCGAGCTAAAGGACGAAAGCCGGCAGTTCAAAGACATCAGTGATAGCAATCGTAAAGAAGGCGCGCAGGCCTCCGGTGCAGAACTTCTGGATGCGTTCGTTTACCACAACTACACGATTGCAGATCAGCCTGGCTCCGTCCGTCTGGGCAAACAAGTCGTAAGCTGGGGGGAGAGTACTTTTATCGGTAACTCCATTAACTCCATCAACCCGATTGACGTCTCCGCTTTCCGGCGCCCTGGTGCGGAGGTCAAAGAGGGCTTGATTCCGGTCAACATGTTTTACGTTTCGCAGAGCTTGACGGAAAACCTCTCTGCAGAGGCGTTCTACCAACTTGAGTGGGATCAGACCGTCGTTGATAACTGCGGCACTTTCTTTTCTCAGGCCGATATTGCCGCGGATGGTTGCGATGACAACCTGCGCGTGCTGAATAAACGCTCTACACTTTCCGCCCCAGCTCTAGCTGGGCTTGCTAACTTTGGGGTTGATGTGAACGAGGAGGGCGTGCGTGTTGCCCGTTCTCGTGATCGTGACGCTCGTGACAGCGGTCAGTGGGGAGGTGCTTTCCGATACTTTGCGGAAAGTATTGACACCGAGTTTGGTCTCTATTTCATGAACTACCACAGTCGGGCGCCGATTTTTAGCGCTACAGGTGCTCCTGCATCTCTTTACTCGGCTGTAGCGGCGAGCCCACTGGCTCCTCTTATCATCGCGGGTAACTCGTCCTACTTCATGGAGTACCCCGAGGATATTCGTCTCTATGGCCTGAGTTTCTCTACGACTCTGCCTACCGGTACCGCGTGGAGTGGTGAATTCAGCTATCGCCCGAATGCTCCTGTTCAAATCAACAGTACCGATATTCTCTTCTCGGGCCTCACCCCGCTGCCTGGTCGTGGTGGCGTATCGCTGCTACAGGGCGTTCCTGGCGAAGACCAGCACGGTTATCGACGTAAAGAAATCAGCCAATTCCAGACGACGTTCACCCACTTCTTCGATCAGGTCATGGGCGCGTCGCGTCTGACTCTGGTGGGTGAAGTCGGTGTTGTGCACGTGGGAGGACTGGAGAGCAGTTCCAAGCTTCGCTACGGGCGTGACCCAGTCTATGGCCCTGGGCCTTTGGCTGGAACTACTTGCCAGGCGTTGAATACCAGTACCGTCAATGGCGCAGGCGCTGGTGCGTCGAGAGACAATATTTCCAAGTATTGTGAAGACGACGGCTTCGTTACCAGTACTTCTTGGGGCTACCGCGCCCGTGCGATTTGGGAATACCCCAATGCAATTGCAGGTGTGAATCTGCGTCCCAGCGTTGCGTGGTCGCATGACGTTGACGGTTACGGCCCCAATGGCCTGTTCACCGAAGGGGCCAAGGCTGTCAGCCTCGGTCTGAACGCCGAGTACCAGAACACCTACACCGCCGACCTGTCCTACACCAGCTTCTTCGATGGCAAGTACAACACCTCCGTTGACCGTGACTTCGTTGCGCTCAGCTTCGGCGTGAACTTCTAAGTCGTCAGGAATTCGAGGAATGAGAATGCACATGAAAACAACAAAAACACTGTGGCAAAGCGGGGCCCTGGTACTGTCTCTTCTGGCGACCAGCGTCATGGCAGCGGTTGCGCCGGACGAGGCGGCCAAGCTGGGTCAGACACTGACCCCGCTGGGCGCCGAGATGGCCGGTAATGCCGATGGCTCGATCCCGGCCTGGAATGGTGGCCTGCCGGCCAATGCCGGTACCGTCGACAGCAAGGGTTTCCTGTCCGATCCGTTTGCCAACGAGCAGCCGCTGTTCACCATCACTGCGCAGAACGTCGACCAGTACAAGGACAAGCTGACTCCTGGTCAGATGGCAATGTTCAAGCGCTACCCCGACAGCTACAAGATGCCGGTCTACCCGACCCATCGTTCGGCCAGCGTGCCGGCCGCAGTGGCCGAGGCCGCCAAGAAGAACGCGGTCAACACCAAGCTGGTGGAAGGCGGTAACGGTCTGGAGAATTTCCAGACCGCCAACCCCTTCCCGATTCCGCAGAATGGTCTGGAAGCGATCTGGAACCACATCACCCGTTATCGCGGTGGTAGCGTGAGCCGTCTGGTAACCCAGGCGACGCCGCAAGCCAACGGCTCCTACTCGCTGGTGTACTTCCAGGACGAGTTCACCTTCCGTGATGCTCTGACCGACTACGACCCGAGCAAGGAGAGCAACGTGCTCTTCTACTTCAAGCAGCGTGTGACCGCGCCGTCGCGTCTGGCCGGTAACGTGCTGCTGGTGCACGAAACCCTGAACCAGGTGAAGGAGCCGCGCCTCGCGTGGCTGTACAACGCCGGTCAGCGTCGCGTGCGTCGTGCTCCGCAGGTGTCCTACGATGGTCCGGGTACTGCGGCTGACGGCCTGCGTACCTCCGACAACTTCGACATGTACAACGGTGCGCCGGATCGTTACGACTGGAAGCTCGAAGGCAAGAAGGAGATCTACATCCCTTACAACGCCTACAAGCTCGACTCGCCGAACCTGAAGTACTCCGACATCATCAAGGCCGGCCACATCAACCAGGATCTGACTCGTTACGAGCTGCACCGCGTCTGGCACGTGACCGCAACCCTGAAAGCGGGTGAGCGCCACATCTATGCCAAGCGCGACTTCTACATCGACGAGGACACCTGGCAAGCCGCGCTGATCGACCACTACGACGGCCGTGGCACCCTGTGGCGCGTGGCTGAGGCCCATGCCCAGTACTACTACGACAAGCAGGTGCCCTGGTACACCCTGGAGTCCCTGTATGACCTGCTCTCCGGCCGCTATCTGGCACTGGGCATGAAGAACGAGGAGAAGCAGTCCTACAACTTCAACTACAAGGCTTCCAGCAGCGATTACACCCCGGCGGCGCTGCGCCAGGCGGGCGTTCGCTAACGCCTGATTCGCTGAGCAACACGATAGAGCCGGCCTTGTGCCGGCTTTTTCGTTACCGACTGTAGCGGAGCCTTCAAATGGGGCGTGCAAGTCGCTAGGCTGGGGTCAGGTCGCAGGTGACTGACCATAACGCTTCCAAGAATCGGCCGATGACAGACCTTTCTCGCATGCCAGGATTGCCCTACGCCCCGGCCACGCCACTGGAGGCGCGCTTCTATCGTCCGCCTCTGCCGGCCGGGCATGTCTCTCGTCCACGCTTGTGCGAGCGCCTGGAAGATGGGCTGCAGGGGCGTCTGCTGCTGGTCTGCGCGCCGGCAGGCTTTGGCAAGAGCTCCCTGGCTATCGAGTTCTGCGAGCGTCTTCCTGCTTATTGGCACAGCCTCTGGCTCGGTCTGAACGACCGTGACAGGGATCCCGGGCGTTTTCTCGAGCGTTTGCTGTTGGGCTTGCAGCAGTTCTTCCCTGGGCTGGGCGCCGAGGCTCTGGGGCTGCTGAAAATGCGCCAGCGGCACCAGCCTTTCGCATTCGAGCAGTGGCTGGATGGTTTGCTGGACGAACTGACTTCGGTGCTGGATGAATCCCAGCCCCTGTTGCTGGTGCTGGACGACTACCACCTGGCACAGGGCGCCGTACTGGATCGGTGTCTGCAGTTTTTCCTCAATCACTTGCCACCAGGCATCCTCCTGCTGGTCACTAGCCGTCAGCGTCCGGATTGGCACCTGGCGCGTCTGCGCCTGTCGAGGCAGTTGCTGGAACTGAGCGAGCAGGATCTGCGCCTGACCAGCGATGAGTTGAGCGCCTTGCTGAGCAGTCAGGGCGCCTGTTTCGAACGCCAGCAGGTGGCCAACATCCTGCAGCGCAGCGAGGGCTGGGTGGCGGGGTTACGCTTGTGGCTGCTGGCGCGTGACGATTGTCCGAGCGCTGCGCGCGAGCCCCTGCCGCTGCACGGTGGTGAGGGGCTGATCCGCGACTATCTGCTGGAAGAGGTGATCGAGCGCCAGCCGGCGGAGGTGCAGCAGTTTCTGATGGAAACGGCCTGTCTCGAACGCTTCTGTGCAGAATTGTGCGATGCCGTGCGGGATGCCGGTGACAGTGCCGCGATCCTTCGTCATTTGCAGGCCAACCAGGTCTTTCTCGTGCCTTTGGACGAGCAAGGGCGCTGGTTTCGCTACCATCACCTGTTCTCCGACCTGCTCAATGCTCGCCAGCATGAAGCGACCGGGTATGCGCGCGGCGGCGCCCATCTGCGCGCCTGTCGCTGGTTCGCCGCCCAGGGCCTGCTCGAGGCAGCGGTCGAACAGGCGCTGCTGGCCGGGCAGACCGATGTTGCCGCCAGCCTGGTGCAGAACCTTTCCGAAGAGCAACTGCTGGCCGAGCAGAACATCGCCATGTTGCTGCGCTGGAAGACCAACCTGCCCGACAGCCTGCTCTCCAGCACGCCGCGTCTGATCATGCTCTATGGCTGGGCATTGGCGCTGGCCTGTCAGTTGGACGCTGCGCAGGAGTTGCTCGATCAGCTTGGGCGCTTTCTGCCGGCAGCCGATCCGGTGACGCAGCGCAGCCTGCTGGCCCAGTGGCAGGCGCTGGATGGCATGATTGCCCGCGGACGTGGTGATGGTGAGCGCGCCGAGCGTCAGGCCAGCGAGGCGCTGACGGGGCTGAGCAATGATCGTTACGGGCCGCTCTTCATGTGCCTGGCCAACCTGGCCAATCTGGCGGTGGTGCGCGGCGATCTGTGGCGCGCCCGTGGCCTCAATCGTGACGCCCTGGAGCTGGCGCAGCGGGTGGGCAATCCGTTGTTCGAAGCCATTGCCTATTACGAGCGTGCGCGGGTGCTGCAGGCGCGAGGCGAGGTGCACCGTGCGCTCGACGAGGTGCACCAGGGGCAGCATTGCCTGCGTGAGTTGCCGACACAGAGCAACTACTCCGTGCGCGCGCGGCTGCAGATCTATGAGGGTTACCTGCAGAGTCTTCTTTTGCAGCCGGACAGCGCCCTGGAACATTTGCAACGCGGGGTCGCTGAAGCCAGGGGCTGCCGCGATGTCGGCGTGTTGATCGGTTACTGCGTGATGGCCAGTCTGGAGGGGCGCAATGGGCGCAGTGCCGAAGCGTTCGCCCTGCTGGGTGAGGTAGAGCGGCTGATGCACGTCTGGGATGTGCCGGCGATCTATTACCTGGCGATGGTTACGCTGATCAAGTGCGAGCTGTGGTTGCGCCAGGGGCAGATCGAGCTGGCATCCGCCTGGCTGCCGCAGCTGGAGGAGACCTACGGCGCGCAGGGGCGCACTACCGCCCCCGAGTTCCATCCGCAACTGGTACTGCACATCGAGTTGCAGGTGGCTGCCCTGGAACGCCTGCAGGGTGACCTCGGCGCGGCTGAGCGGCGCCTGCGCGCGCTGGTGCAGCAGGCTCAGCCGATGGGCGTGCAGTTGGTGGGCATGATGGCGCAGGGACAACTGGCGCAGCTGCTGCACCAGACCGGCAACGCCCGTGAGGCTCGGCAGTATCTCGATGCCTGTTTGGAGGCTGCCCAAGGGGGCGCCTTGCTGCCATTCGAGGAACTGCTGCAGCACCAGCCACATTGGCTCGCTGCCCAGTTGCGTGAGCGCCCCACCAGCCCGGTACGCGATGCCTTGCTGACGCGTCTGCCGTGCGCGCAGGCGGATGAGCCATCAGTCGAACTCGCTGCGCCGGCCGAGAAGCTCAGCAGTCGAGAACTGGCTGTCCTGCAGTTGATTGCACGCGGCTGCTCGAACCAGGAGATCAGCGAGCGTCTGTTCATCTCCCTGCATACGGTCAAGACTCACGCCCGGCACATCAACAGCAAGCTGGGGGTGGAGCGACGTACCCAGGCCGTCGCGCGAGCCAAGACGCTGGGCCTACTGGCCTGATGGCGGTGGCGTCAGATCCAGCACCTTGGGTTGGGGTTTGGGTGCAACGGGCTCTGCCTGCTTGACCAGCACGTCCTGGTGGATGAGGCGCAATACCGGTAGCAACGTGGCCATGTTCTCGCGCACTTGCGGGTAGCGATGTTGCTGACTGGTCTGCTCGATGCGTGTCAGCAGTTGAGTTTGCACATCGGCGGGCAGATGCACGAACAGCTCCGGCAATTGCTGGCTCAGCTCTGCGCTGTAAAGCAGCAATTCCTCGCGGCCGAAGGCCTGGGTGAGATTCAGATAGTCCAGGGCGCTGCTGGTCAGCATCGCCGCAGCCGCCTTGGTTTCCTGCAGGCCTTGCAGGCGTATGGGTTTGCTCTGTTCGGTTTGTGACAGGGTCATCCAGAACTCGGTGGTCAGGCTGAACAGAATCGCCTGCTGGCGCAGCGAATAACTCATCAGCCCCAGTGCCTCCGCGGCATAGGGCTGCTGCTTGGCGCGAAAGTCGAAGTACAGACGCATCAGCTCCTTGAGCTGGAACAGTACTTCGCGCGCCTCGTTCTGACGCAGTTCCAGTGGTGCGTAGATGTTCAACTGGGGGCGGAAGTTGTCCGGCGAGACCATGCGCTGGTAGATCGGCCCGGTGAACTCGCCGCTGCGCCGGGGCAGGGCGTTGGCCTGGTTGCCCTCGACTTTTTGCAGGGCTTCGAGCAATTGCTGGTAGTCACTGCTGCGCCAGGGCCGGTCGAGATCCGGGATGCGCTGGCCGAGGTAGAACAGTTCGGCTGCGTGCAAGGGGCCACAGACCAGCAAAAGGATGGCCAGCGGCCAGAGCAGGCGACGTGCTAGGGTGGTCGGCACAGTGATCATCCGTAGTGGCAGTTGGCTCCAGCGTACTCAGCTCGTGGCCGCTCGTCACCCGCGCCTTGGTTGGGAGCATCGCATGGAGCAGTTGGCGGCGGTACAGGCCGTGTTCGAAGACCTCGGCGGTTACGGCGCGCTCGCCGGCCAGCGCGCGGGTGATGGGCCGCTGGTCGGGCATCTGCAGCGTACCCATATCCAACTGGCTGCGATCGCGGTGTTCGCCCGCAAGGGCCTGGAGCAGGTTACCGTCGGTGACCTGCTGGAAGCTGCTCAGGTATCGCGGCGTACCTTCTACAAATACTTCGCCAACAAGATGGAGGTGCTCGAGGGCATCTACCAGACGGCCGTACTGCTCCTGCTGGCGCGCTTTCGCGAAATGCGCCAGGTGGCCGGCAGTTCCGATGCCTGGCTGCGGGCGATGGTCGGTCGCTTCTTCGACTATCACCTGGCTGTGGGGCCGATCATCCGCATGATGCAGCAAGAGGCTCTGCGCGCCGACTCGCCTCTGGCGGCACACCGGCAGCGTGCTCACGAGGAGATGCGGCGACTGCTGATCGAGCGGCTGGAGCCGGCGCTGCAACCACGCGACCCGCTCGTCTACCAGGCGCTGATCTGGGCGTTGGAGGCTGCCTCTCTCGATCTGCTCGGGCGTAACGCCAGCCGTGCCGAGATCGAGCGGGCCAAGGCCGTACTCAGTGATGTGTTGATCGCTTCGTTGTGTCCAGCCTCAACCTAGGTTGGGCAGCGTTTGCTGAGGTGCCATGTTTTCATCGGTGCCACACCAACAATAATCGAGGTATCGCGCATGACCGCCAATAGCTTGCCCCTGCAACCCCCATTGGCTGCCGGTTTTGCCCGGCTTGGCTTCGGTGCCTTGTCACTCGAGCGACTCAAGGCGCGTTATGGCAATGCCGCCGAGGGTTCCCGCTATATCGAGCTCGATGGCTTCACGGTGCACTACCGGGACGAGGGCAGCCGCGACAAGCCGGCGCTGGTGATGATCCACGGCGTGGTCGCATCGCTGCATACCTGGGATGCCTGGGTGCAGGCCTTTGCTCCGCATTACCGCATCATCCGTTTCGACGTCCCGGGCTTCGGCCTGACCGGCCCGGCGCGGAATGGCGGATATTCGGCCGAGCGCATGCTCGGCGTGCTGGGCCTGCTGCTCGACTATTTGCAGGTCGACAGGGCCGATATCGCCGGTAACTCCCTCGGCGGCTACATCGCCTGGAACTTCGCCCTGGCACAGCCGCAGCGGGTTGGCAAATTGGTGCTGATCGATCCGGCCGGCTATCACATGGCCAAGGTGCCCTGGATGATCGCGTCCGCGGCGCTGCCCGGTGCCACCCTGGCGATGCCGCTGTGGATGCCGCGCGCGCTGATCGCTCAGGGCATCAAGGAGGTCTACGGCGAGCCAGGACGAATCAAGCCGGGCGTGGTCGACCGCTACTACGACCTGTCGCGCCGTCCGGGCAATCGCCGCGCGATGATGGATATCTTCCGTGTGCTGTTGAATGTGAACAAGACCGAACTGGCGGGCACGCCGCAACGCGTCGCGCAGATCCAGGCGCCCACCTTGCTGATGTGGGGCGAGCGTGATCGCTGGATTTCGCCTCGTCATGTGCCGCTCTGGCAGCGTGATCTGCCGGGTATCCAGGTCAAGGTCTATCCGGGTGTCGGGCATATCCCCATGGAGGAGATTCCCGAGCAGAGTGCGGCAGACGCGATGCGTTTCCTGCTGGGGTGACGGGGAGGAAGGCTTAGCCCGGACAGCGTCCGGGCTACGGCTTCAGGCGGCGCTGGCCTGAGAGGGAGAGACCTCATCGAACTCCACGCGAGTGGCGTGCAGCAGGTCGAGGTTGTCGTGCTGCCAGGGGTGGAAGCCGGGCTTGAAGAAGTCGCGGTAGGTGCCGAGCAGGGGGCGGAACACGCCCTCCTTGCCCCACATCCAGCGCAGGCCGTCACGCCAGACGCGCCAGTTCCACAGCAGGCCGTCGACCTTGAGCATGTGCGCCAGGCCGCGCGTGGTGTCGAGCACGAAGAAGAAGGTGCCCATGACCATCGCCCGCCGCAACAGCCGACGGCTGCCGCATACCTGGTTGTAGACGTCGAACGCCACGGCCTTGTGCTCGGTTTCTTCCAGCGCGTGCCAGCGCCACAGGCGCGCCAGTTCAGGCTGGGCGCCAGCCAGGTACTGCGGGTTGCGCAACAGGCCGTCGGCCATGATCGCGGTGATGTGCTCCAGGGCTGCGGTCGCGGCGAGCTGGCGCTGTGGCGAGAATTTCTTCTGGGTGTAACGAATACGCGCCCGCGCCCGTTTTTCGATGCGCTCGATGTCGTAGCCGAGGTCGCGCAGGCGTTGGCTGTACTCCAGGTGCTCGCGGCTGTGATGACCTTCCTGACCGATGAAACCGCGGATCTGCTCCCTGAGCTGAGCATCCTCGATGCGATCACGGAAGTGCCTGACCGAGTCGATGAAGAAGCGCTCGCCATCCGGAAACAGCACGGACATGGCGTCGAACAGATGGCTCTTGAAGGCATCGCCGCTGTGCCAGTGACGGGGCAGTGGATTGGGCAGGTCGAAATCCATGTGCCGGGGGCGGATCTGCAGTCCTGCCGGAGTTGTACTGGCCATAGGGCCTCCCAGGTGGTGAGTAATCCACGCTCACTATGCGGGCCGCATCACCAGACGCACAGGTTAGGAGCAGCCAGAGTTCAGGTCATATCCGGCCACGCTTTATCTCGCCAGTAAAAAGTTGGGTAAGGGTGCGCTTGTGGTGGGGCAGTGGGCGGAATAAGGTCGGTATCGGTCATATCCGGCCAGACTGCTCAGGTTCCCTCATGAGGCAAGCCTTCGATTTCAGCGCAGAGTTGGTTCCGGTCGCCTATGCCGAGGCGCTCTTGCAACTGGCCGAGGAATACGGCGTCGCGCGTGACGCCCTGTGCGTGGCGGCTCGGGTCAGGCCCGAAGTGCTTGCCAGCCCGACCGGACGCTTGTCCTTCGTCGACTTCCATCAGTTGAGTCAGGCCGCTCTGGATCGCTGTGGCGATCCGGCGCTGGGCCTGGTGCTGGGGCAACGCTTGAACGTGTCCACCCATGGCATCCTCGGCTATGCCGTGCTTTCCAGCGCCAATTTGGGAACGGCATTGCAGTTCGCCCTGCGCTATTACCGCGTACTGGGGCTGGCGTTCGAGCTGGAGATGATCGAGCAGGATGGCCATGCGGAGCTGCGAGCCGTGGAGTCCTTCCCGATGGGGGCACAGTCGCGCTTCGCTGCCGAGGGGCTGCTGACCAGCATCCATACCATTGCCCGCTTTCTCTTGGGCGACGATCTCGACGGCTTGGCTGTGGGGTTCGCCCATGCCGCACCGCCTTATGCCGAGCGCTACCGCGAGGTATTCGGTGTGCCGGCGCAGTTCGAGCAGGCCTGCCACTGGCTGCGCCTGCCCAGCCATTACCTGCAACGCTCGATGGCATTGGCCAATCCGGCCACGGTGCAGATGTGCGAGCAACAGTGCGAGGCCCTGCTGGCCAGCCTCGACGTCCAGGACGCCCTGCTCACACGGGTGCGCCGCCTATTGTTGGCGCGACCTGGCGACTTTCCCGATCTCGACGGCGCTGCGCAGGCGTTGCACACCAGTGCACGCAGCCTGCGCCGGCACCTGTCACAACTGGGCACCAGCTACCAGCAGGTGCTCGACGACGTACGCCGTCGCCTGGCGCTGCAGTACCTGACTACCACGCACCTGCCGTTGTTCGAGATCGCCCACCTGCTGGGCTACAGCGACCCCTCCAATTTCCGCCGTGCGTTCCGCAAATGGACGGGTAAACTGCCGAGTGACTATCGTCACGAGGACATCCGATGAACACCGCTGTGCCCGCCCTGATTCGTGAAACCTTTCCCGTCGGCCCCTTGCAATGCAACTGCACGATCATCGGTGACCCGCTGACCAAGAAGGCCATCGTGGTTGATCCGGGCGGCAATTCCGATCTGATCATGGCGCGCCTCGACGCCCATGGGCTGAAGGTGGTGAGCATCATTCACACCCACGCGCACCTCGACCATTTTCTCGCTTCCGGACAGATGAAGGAGAAGACCGGGGCCACTTTGCACCTGCACAAGGACGATCAGTTCCTCTGGGACAACCTGGAGATGCAGTGTCAGATGTTCGGCGTCCCCTACACGCCGGTGCCTGCACCGGATCGCTGGCTGGCCGATGACGAGGAATTGGCCTGCGGTTGTGGCGTGGCCTTGCACACCCCTGGCCATACACCGGGCTCGATGAGCTTCTGGTTCGCCGATGCCAAGCTGTTGATCGCCGGTGACACCCTGTTCCGTCGCGGCATCGGCCGCACCGACCTGTGGGGCGGGGATTACGCGACCATCGAGCGTTCGATCAAGCAGCGCCTTTATCGCCTGGATGAGGAGGCCACCGTGGTCACCGGCCATGGGCCTGATACGCGGCTAGGTGACGAGATGCGCGAGAACCCTTTTATTCGGGCCTGACAGGGCACTAAATTCGTGATTCGCGTTCAAAAGGCCATCATCCCGCCGCTCCTGGAGATGCTTCCATGTTCCGCCTGACCCTGATTGCCCTGTGCTCTTCCGCTCTGCTGATTTCCGGCTGCGCCTCGCAGAATCCGTACGACCAGAGTGGCCCGACCTCCAACCGCACCGCCACCTATGGCGGCTTGGGAGCACTGGCTGGCGCCGCCGCCGGCGCCCTGATCAATCACGACAACCGTGGCAAGGGCGCATTGATCGGTGCCGCCGTGGCGGGCGCGGCGGCGGCGGGTTATGGCTATTACGCTGACAAGCAGGAGGCAGAGCTGCGCCGCAGCATGCAGGGCACCGGCGTCGAGGTGCAGCGCCAGGGCGACGTGATCCAGTTGGTCATGCCCGGCAATATCACGTTCGCCACCGACTCGGCGCAGATCGCCAGCAGCTTCTACCAGCCGCTGAACAACCTGGCCAACTCCTTCCGCCAGTACAACCAGAACAGCATCGAGATCGTCGGGCACACCGACAGCACCGGCTCGCACAGCCACAACATGGATCTCTCCCAGCGCCGCGCGCAGAGCGTCGCCGACTATCTGCTGGCGCAGGGGGTCGACCCGAGCCGCCTGAGCACCCGTGGTATGGGGCCGGATCAGCCGGTGGCGAGTAACGACACCGCTGACGGCCGCGCGCAAAACCGCCGTGTCGAGGTCACGCTGCGTCCGTTGCCTGGGGCTCAGTGACAGCCAGCTACTAACCAGCTTTTGTGGAGCGCCGCAAAATATGAGGGAACTTCGAGCTTCCGTCCTGGCTCGAAGTCCTTGGCTAACTGCCTGAAATCCCAAGTATTCTAAGGACGCTCCCATGAAAATCTGGCGTAATCTGGCTGCAGCAACTGCAGTCATGGCCGTACTGGCCGGCTGCACCACCAACCCCTACACCGGTGAAAGTCAGGCTGGCAAAGCCGGTATCTATGGCGGTATCGGCGCAGCGACAGGAGCCGTGATCGGGGCCGCTACATCGAGCAAGAAGGATCGTGCCAAGGGTGCCCTGATCGGCGCAGCCGTCGGCGGTGCGGCCGGTGGCGGCTACGGCTACTACGTCGATACCCAGGAAGCCAAGCTGCGCCAGACCCTGCAGGGCACTGGTGTGCAGGTGCAGCGCAATGGCGATGACCTGAAACTGATCATGCCCGGCAATATCACCTTCGCCAGCAATTCGGCGGACATTTCCAGCAGCTTCTACCCGACGCTCAACTCGCTGGTGCTGGTGTTCAAGGAGTTCGACAAGAACGGTGTGAATATCGTCGGCCATACCGACAGCACCGGTTCGCAGGCGCTCAACCAGAGCCTGTCACAGCGCCGTGCGCAGAGCGTCGCCGATTACCTGAGCGGCAATGGCGTCGCTGCCCAGCGTATTTCCGCCTATGGCGCAGGCCCCAGCCAGCCCATCGCCAGCAACGCCACCGATGCCGGCCGTGCGCAGAACCGCCGCGTCGAGATCAACCTCCGCCCGCTCTGACCCTGGCTGAAGCCCCTGCTCTGCAGGGGCTTTCCAAGCGCCTATGGTCTCTCGTCTGGCCAAAGGCCAGTCGTCGAAAACCTGTCTAGACTGCTTGCAAGTGGTTCTGTGACGCTCGTGCACGATTGGTGCGCGGTGGTTTTGGATGACCGAGGGATTATGAATGGACGACAGAGCAGTCCAGCCCCCCAAACCCTGGCTGCCGATTCTGGTAGCGCTTGCTCTGACGCTGACCCTGGGCGGTTTGCTGCTGTGGCAGAGTCGGGTGGCGTACGAACGCCAGAGCGAGGATCGCCAGCACCGCTTTCAGCTCGAAGCCAAGGATATCGGCCAGCGCATCCTGGCGCGGATGCAGACCTACGAGATGGTGCTGCGTGGAGTCTCCGGGCTGATGGTGGGCAGCGATCAGGTTTCGCTCGGCGAGTGGGAGCGGGCGCTCGATCAACTGCAGTTGCAGGATCGCTACCCCGGTATCCAGGCGGTCGCCTGGTCACGATACGTTCGCGCCAGTGAGGTCGAGGCATTTCGCCGCGAAGCGCAGGAGCGAAACCGCAGCGGTTTTCAGTTGTTCCCGGAAAACGCTCAGCCCCCGCACCTGTTCGTCGACTATGTCAGCCCGCTCGACTGGCGCAACCGGCGTGCGCTTGGTTTCGACATGCTCAGTGAGCGCGTGCGCCGAGAAGCGATCCAGCGTGCCATCGAAACCGGGGAGGCCAGCCTGAGCGGGCCTGTGGTATTGCGTCAGGAAACCGATGTGAACCCACAGCATGGACTGCTGCTGTTCCTGCCGGTGTTCCGCACCGGCCTGCCGCTGAATACGGCCGAGCAGCGTCGTGAAGCCCTGCTCGGCATGGTGCATGGGGCGTTTCGCAGCCATGACCTGATCGAGGGCATTCTCGGCCTGCAGAGTCGCAGATTCGATATCGTGCTGCAGGATAAGTCCGAGGATGACGGCCCTCTGCTCAGCATGACGCGGCCCAGTGGGGGCGAGCCTGCGTTGTTCGTCAACCACCAGGAACTGTCGCTTTATGGCCGTACCTGGCTATTGGCCGTGACCGGTACGGTGGAATACGAGCGCGCGCTGAGCGAGGACAGCGGCTCGTTCAATCTTTGGGCCGGTCTGGCAGCCACTGTGCTTTTTGCCTTGCTGGTGGGCGGGTACCTGTATCAGCGTGATCGCAAGGAGTATGTCGCCGAGCTGGCGACTGCGGCGTTGCAGGAGCGTGAGGAGCGTTTTCGCCTGCTTATCGAACGCCTGCCGGTAGCGACTCTGCTGTGCAACGACGCGGGGCGTATCGAGATCGCCAACCGCAGCGCGGCGGAGCTGCTGGATTGTACGGTGCATGCGTTGATCGGCGAGACGGTGTTGCGAGTGTTGCCCAGCATCGAGTCGCCCAGCGATCTGCGGCAGCACCTGGACGAGTCCGATGAGCGGGTAGTGCGCACCCTGCGCGGTGACACCGTCCCGGTCAGCATCAGTCTCAACAGTCTGCACGAGGGCAGTGGTTATCTGCTCAATCTGGTCGATCTGCGCGCACGTAAGGTGGCCGAGGAACGCTTCCGCCTGGTGGTCGAGGCCTCGCCCAATGCCATCGTGCTGGTCGACGGCCTGGGACGTATCGCCATGGTCAATCGTCAGACCGAGCTGCTTTTCGGCTATGAGCGTCAGGCGCTGTTGGGCGAGCCGGTGGAAATGCTACTGCCCGACGCTCAGCGCGGTGTTCACGTCGGTCTGCGCCGGGGTTATCAGGCCATGCCCGAGCAGCGCCGCATGGGCAGCAACCGCGAGCTGTTCGGGAAGCACCGTGAAGGGCGGCTGATCCCCCTGGAGGTAGGTCTCTCGCCGATTCGCAGTGGTGACGAGAACCTGGTGCAGGCGGTGATCATCGATATCAGCGAGCGCAAGGCGGCTGAGCACAAGCTGCGTGAACAGGCTGAGCAACTGCTGTTGGCCAACCGCTACAAATCCGAATTTCTCGCCAACATGTCCCACGAGCTGCGCACGCCGCTCAATAGCATCCTCATCCTCAGTGATCAACTGCGCCAGAACCTGGCCGGCAACCTGACGGAAAAACAGAGCAAACACGCCGACATCGTGCACCGAGCCGGCACCGATCTGCTGCAGTTGATCAACGATGTGCTCGATCTGGCCAAGGTAGAGTCCGGACGCATGCAGCTCAAGCTGGAGCCGATCAGCATGCAGGACGTGCTGGTCGAGCTCGATGCCAGCCTGCGACCGATGGCCGAGCTCAAGGGGCTGCGCCTGCATATGCAACTGGACGCCGGTGTACCCCGCATGGTGCATACCGACCGTGTGCGCCTGCACCAGATTTTGCGCAACCTGCTGTCCAACGCGCTGAAGTTCACCGATCACGGCGAAGTGACGCTTACCGTCAGCTGTCAGGACAAGCTCGACGATGGACGCGAACTCCTGTGTTTCAGCGTGCGCGACACCGGTATCGGCATCGATCCGGCGCAGCATGAGCTGGTGTTCCAGGCTTTTCAGCAGATCGACGGTTCCACCAGCCGGCGTTTCGGTGGCACCGGCCTGGGCCTGGCCATCACGCGTCAGCTGGTGCTGGCGCTCGATGGCGATATTCGTCTGCAAAGTGCGCCGGGGCAGGGCTCGACATTCACCGTGCACCTGCCTGTACGAACCGTGCCCAACGTGCTCGAGGCGCCTGTCGAGGGGCCGCACAGGGCGGGAGAAGGACCGCCGCTGTTGATCGTCGAGGACGATGCCAACTTTGCTGCGGTGATCGCCGAAGAGGCGCACGGCCATGGCTTCTCCAGCGTGCACTGCCGCACGGGTCTGCAGGCCCTGAGCCTGCTGCAGCAGGAGACCTTCACTGCAGTGATCCTCGACATCCTGTTGCCGGATATCAGCGGCTGGCAGCTGTTCCGGCGCCTGCGCTCGCAGCCCAGCCATCGCCACACGCCGGTGCACATCATTTCCTGCGTGCCACAGCCGGCAGGCTGGAACGATGACGGTACGCGCTATCTGGTCAAACCTATCGGGCGTGATGAGCTTGAGCAGGTGTTCCTCGAATTGCAGCACGAGCAGCGCCCCGATCAGCGCCTGCTGCTGGTCGAAGACGTCGAGGTGGAGCGCGAGCATTACCGCGATGAGCTGACGCGGCTGGGCTTCGAGGTCACGGCTTGCGCCAGCGCCGACGAGGCCTGTGAGGCTTATGCACAGGGCAGCTTCTGCGCGCTGGTGATCGACCTCGATCTCCCCGAACAGGATGGCTTCGGCCTGCTCGAGCGGCTCAGCCAGATCCGCACGTTGCAAGGCGCGCGGGTGGTCATCAACACCGGCGTGGATGTAACCCAGCAGGCCTTGCAACGCCTGCGTCGCTACAGCGCGGTGGTGGTACGCAAGCATGGCGAGGATACCCAGGCGTTGTGTCAGGCCGTGCAAGGTTTTCTCGGCGACGTGCGTGCACCGGAGCGTGCCCGCGCGGCGCAGAGCATGCTGCAGGGCCAGCGCATCCTGCTGGTCGACGACGATGTGCGCAATGTCTACGCGCTGACCGCCCTGCTCGACGAGGCCGGGCTGCAGGTCTGCTCGGCCAAGGACGGTCTCGAGGCCATTGCCAGTTATCAGCGCGAACCATTCGACCTGATCCTGATGGACATGGCCATGCCCAACATGGACGGCTACACCGCCACACGTCTGCTCAAGGAGGAGCACGGTTGCACGCTCCCCATCATCGCCCTGACGGCACATGCCATGAAGGGCGATCGCGAAAAATGCATTACCGCCGGGGCGGACGACTACATGGCCAAGCCGGTCAAGCGTGACGAACTGCTGGCGCTGCTCGAGCGCTGGTTGGGCGGGGCGTCGCTACCGCCAGGCCGCAATGATCTAACCTGAGAACAGGAGTCACCGGTGCGAGGGCAGAAGGATAGAGGACTGATGATGGCCCAGGAGCAGAGCAAGACCGCCACCGTGCCCGCCAAGCAGGTATTGCTGGTGGTGGATGACCGTGCCGAAAACCTCGAAGCCATGCAGGCGTTGCTGGACGAGGGGGACTGGCTGCTGCGTTGCGCCAGTTCCGGGGAGGAGGCGCTGCGCTGCCTGCTGGAGGAGGAAGTGGGGCTGGTGCTGCTGGATGTGCAGATGCCGGGCATGGATGGCTTCGAAGTGGCACGTCTGATGCGCGGCAACCCGCGTACACGGCTGATTCCGATCATCTTCGTTTCGGCCATCGCCCAGACTCAGGACGCGGTGCTGCGGGGTTACAGCACCGGCGCCGTGGACTTCGTGCTCAAGCCGTTCGACCCCACCGTGCTGCGGCACAAGATCCACAGCCTGCTCGAACATGAGCGCAATCGCTGCGAATTGCAGATGCTCACCCAGCAGCTCGACCGTGCCCGTGCCTTCAATGCCTCGGTACTGGCCAATGCAGCCGAGGGCATCATGGTGGTCGGCGACGACGGTTTCATCCAGTTCGCCAACCCGGCCATGGCGCAGATGCTCGATGGCGAAGTCGCCGATCTGGAGGGCTCGCAGCTGTTGTCGTTCCTGCAGAGTCCGGCAACCGAGGGCGGCTGGCGAGAGTCCGAGTTCTATCAGCATTTCAAACGCGAGGCGACCTACCGTGTGCATGAAGCCATGCTGCGCACGTTCAGCGGCGGCTACCTGCCAGTAGCGCTGTCCTGTTCGCCACTGCAGCGTTCTCAGCAGGCCATGGTGGTGATCGCGCTGGATATGTCGGTGGTGCGCAATCTGCACGCTCAGCTCGAATCGCAGGCGGTGACCGACTCGCTCACCGGTTTGCTCAACCGCCGTGGTTTTCACCAGGCCCTGGGGTCGGCGCTGGCGCGAATCGAACGCAGTGGCCAGCGCCTGGCTGTGCTGTATCTGGATCTCGACGGTTTCAAGCGCATCAACGATTCCCTCGGCCATGATGTTGGCGATCAGTTGCTGCGCCGTGTCGGTGAACAGCTGAAGGCCTGCCTGCGCCCCTATGACAGCCTGGCCCGCATCGGTGGCGACGAATTCACCGCGCTGCTCGACAACCTCGGGCACCCGGAGGATGCGGCCAAGGTCGCCGAGAAGCTGATCGAGCTGGTGTCCGTGCGGCATACCCTCGACGGGGTGGACTTCACGCTGGGCGCCAGTGTCGGCATCGCCTGTTTTCCTGAGTGCGGGCAGAGCGTCGAGGGCTTGCTACGTTCGTCAGACATGGCCATGTACGAGGCCAAGCGGGCCGGGCGCCAGCAGTACCGCTTCTTTTCTCCCGAGATGAACGGCCGCGCACGGTCGCGGCTGATGCTCGAGGAAAGCCTGCGCCACGCCATCGAAAACGACGATTTCGTGCTGGTCTATCAGCCTCAGGTATACCTCGACAGCGGTCGCCTGCGTGGCTTCGAGGCGCTGCTGCGCTGGCAGCATCGGGTGGCGGGTACGGTGGCGCCGAACGTGTTCATTCCACTGCTCGAGGAGACGCGGCTGATCAATCGCCTCGGCGAGTGGATCTTCCGTGAGGGCGCGGGACAACTGGCGGATTTTCGTGGGCATTTCGGCGAGGATCTGGTGCTGAGCCTGAACGTCAGCCCGGTGCAGTTTGGCATGCCGCAGCTGGTGTCGGAGTTGCAGCGCGCGCTGGAACGTTTCGGCCTGAAACCGAGCCAGTTGGAGGTCGAAGTCACCGAGAGCGCGTTGATGCAGGATCTGCAACTGACGCAGTCACAGCTACGCCACCTGCGCGAGCTCGGGGTGAAGATTGCCATCGATGATTTTGGCACCGGCTACTCGTCGCTGGCCTACTTGCGGCACTTCGAGCTGGATACCCTGAAGATCGACCGGCTGTTCATCGCCAACATGCTCGAATCCCCGCGTGATGCGGCCGTGGTCAGTACCATCATCGACCTTGGCCGCCACCTGGGGCTGGAGATCATCGCCGAGGGGGTAGAAACCCAGGCGCAGCGCGAGTGGCTGACGCAGCATCAATGCACCGTGATGCAGGGCTTTCTGGTCGCGCCAGGCATCCCTCCGAGCGAAGCCCTGCAAGTGCCGGCCCTGTTGGACTGGAACGGCCTGCCGCTGCCGCGGCCGAGCAAGCCGCAGTGATGCCGGCGCGGGTCAGGCTGCGCGGTGCAGGGCGTCCAGTTCGGCGTCCTTTTCCTGCCAGAGCTGGTTGACCCAGCTCTGGAACGCCTGCCGGTACGCGTCGTCCTGATCGTAGTTGCGGCCAATGAACTCGCGCGGGATGTCCACCTGCTTGAAGCGCACCCGCACGGCATCCAGGCGACCGCAGAGCAGATCCCAGAAACCGGGTACGCCATGCGGGTAGTGGATGGTGACATTGACGATGCTGTGCAACTGCTCGCCCATGGCATCGAGGACGAAGGCGATGCCGCCGGCCTTGGGTTTGAGCAGGTACCTGAACGGCGACTGCTGCTGCGCATGCTTGGCTGGCGTCAGGCGTGTGCCTTCGAGGAAGTTGAATACCGCCACCGGGTTGGTTTTGTAGCGGGCACAGGCCTTGCGCGTGGTGGCCAGATCCTGGCCGCGCTTTTCCGGGTACTTGGCCAGGTATTCCTTGCTGAAGCGCTTCATGAACGGGAACTCCAGCGCCCACCAGCACAGACCGATCACCGGTACCCAGATCAGCTCCTGCTTGAGGAAGAATTTCAGCAGCGGCATGCGCCGGTTGAGCAGGTATTGCAGCACGAGAATGTCCACCCAGCTCTGGTGGTTGCTGGTCACCAGGTAGGAATGGCGCGTATCGAAGCGCTCGAGGCCCTGCACATCCCATTCGATCCGGCCGACCAGGCGCATCCAGAACTTGTTGATGCCGATCCAGCTTTCGGCGACGCCATGCATGACGAAGCGCAGTGCGCGTTGAATCGGCGCGAATGGCAGCAACAGTTTGAGCAGGGCGATGATGAACAGCGGCCAGCACCAGAACAGCGTGTTGAGAGCCAGCATCAGGCCGGCGAGCAGGCCGCGCAATGGGGCAGGCAGGAAGTGCAGCATCGGACGAACGTCTCCAAGGGATGACACGCCTGGGCATTCTTCGAGGCCCATGGCGATGTAAGGGGCAGCGGCAGTCCCTGCTGCAAACCGTTTCGGGCGCCAAGGTTAACGGTTGTGCACTGACCTGCAAGTGCCAGCCTTGACCAATTGGTTTCGAGGTGCGGTTCGCGCCGCAGCGAGCAGGGCCCGCTGCGGCTGCGCGCGCCACATCAGTGCGCCAGGTTGGCCGCCTGAATGGCCGTCAGAGCAATGGTATAGACGATGTCATCGACCAGCGCACCGCGCGACAGGTCGTTAACCGGCTTGCGCAGGCCCTGCAGCATCGGGCCGACGCTGATGCAGTCGGCGCTGCGCTGCACCGCCTTGTAGGTGGTGTTGCCGGTATTCAGGTCGGGGAACACGAACACCGTGGCGCGCCCGGCCACCGGGCTGTTCGGCGCCTTCTGCTTGCCCACGCTTTCGATGGCGGCGGCGTCGTACTGCAGCGGGCCGTCGAGCGGCAGTTCCGGGCGTTTTTCACGGGCCAGGCGAGTAGCGGTGCGCACCTTTTCCACTTCCTCGCCGCTGCCGGAGTCACCGGTGGAATAGCTGAGCATGGCCACGCGCGGGTCGATACCGAAAGCCTGGGCGGAGGCCGCGCTTTGCAGGGCGATCTCTGCCAGTTGCTCGGCATTGGGATCCGGGTTCACCGCGCAGTCGCCGTAGACCAGTACCTGATCCGGCAGCAGCATGAAGAACACCGACGACACCAGGTTGTAGCCGGGGGCGGTCTTGATTAGCTGCAACGCCGGGCGGATGGTGTTGGCGGTGGTGTGGATGGCGCCGGACACCAGGCCGTCGACCTCATCCAGCGCCAGCATCATGGTGCCCAGCACCACGCTGTCTTCCAGTTGCGCTTCGGCCATCGGTGCGTTCAGCCCCTTGCCCTTGCGCAGCTCGACCATCGGCTCGATATAGCGACCGCGAATCAGATCCGGGTCGAGAATTTCCAGCCCTTGCGGCAGTTCGATGCCTTGGGCGCGGGCGACGGCGTGAACGTCTTCCGGCTTGGCCAGCAAGACGCAGCGGGCGATACCACGAGCCTGGCAGATGGCCGCGGCCTGTACAGTACGCGGCTCGGCACCTTCCGGCAGGACGATGCGCTTGGCGGCGGCCTTGGCCCGTTGTACCAGTTGATAGCGGAAGGCGGGGGGCGACAGGCGCAGCTCACGTGGCGTGCCGCAGCGGGCGCTCAGCCAGTCGTGATCGATATGCCCGGCGACGAAATCGGAGACCTTCTGCGCACGTTCGCGGTCATCTAGCGGGATTTCCTTGTTCAGGCGGTTGAGGTGGGTGGCGGTGTCGTAGGAGCCGGTGCTCACGGTCATCACCGGCAGGCCGCTGGCCAGGGCGCCCTGGCACAGCTCGAGGATGCGCGGGTCCGGGGCGAAATCGCTGCACAGCAGCAGGCCGGCCAGGGGTACGCCGTTCATCGCCGCCAGGCAGGCGGAGAGGATGATGTCATCGCGATCGCCCGGAGTGACCACCAGGGTGCCGGGTTTGAGCAGTTGCACGCTGTTGGCCACGGCGCGGGCACACAGCACGATCTTGTTCATGCGCCGTTGCTCGTAGTCACCGGCGTTGAGGATGCGCGCACCGAGCAGTTCGGCAATGTCCTTGGTGCGTGGCGCGTTCAGTTCGTCGAGCCACGGAATGCAGCCGAGCAGGCGAAAGTCATCGCTCTTGAGCAGGGGCGAGATTTCACCCAGGCGCGTGGTGAAGGCGGCGAGGCCATCCTCACTGCGCACCTTGTTGAGGATCACGCCGAGCACCTTGGCATCTTTCGGCCCGCCGAACTGCTGGGCCTGAATCTCGATGCGGTCGCACAGCTCGTTGAGGCTCTCGTCTTCCGGCGCGCTGACCAGAATCACGTCGGCATCCAGGCTCTTGGCCAGGTGCGAGTTGACCCGCGCGGCGTAGCTGGCCTGGCGCGTCGGCACCATGCCTTCGACGATGACCACGTCCTTGCCGGCGGCCGCCTGCTGATAGAGGCTGATGATTTCTTCCAGCAGCTCATCCAGGTGGCCATCGCCGAGCATGCGTTCGACGTGGCTGAGCGATAGCGGCTTGGGTGAATGCAGGCCGTGGGTGCGGGCGATCAGTTCGCTGGAGCGCTCCGGGCCGTGGTCACCGATATGCGGTTGGGCGATGGGTTTGAAGAAGCCGACCTTGAGGCCGCTGCGCTCCAGGGCGCCGACCAGACCCAGGCTGATGGAGGTAAGGCCGACACCGAAGCCGGTGGGGGCGATGAAGAAGGTATGCATGAAAAACCTCAGTCGAGCAGGGCAAGGGTGTCGAGAGCGATCTGCCGCTCTTCGTTGGTCGGTACCACCAGCACGCGCGGGGAGCCGTCGCTGTGGATGGCGCCAGCGACGCCGCGAACGCAGCGTGCATTGGCCTCGGCATCGAGTTTCAGGCCGAGCAGGGCGAGGTGGGCGAGGGTCTTGCTGCGAACCAGCGGCGAGTTCTCGCCAATGCCGCCGGTGAAGATCAGGCCATCGAGCCGCTGCAGCGCGCAGCTCATCGCCGCCAGCGACTTGGCCAGGCGGTAGCAGAACACCTCGATAGCCAGGGTTGCGCCGGCATGGCCCTGTTCGCGCGCCTGCTCCAGCGTGCGCATGTCGTTGGACAGCCCGGAGAGGCCGAGCAGGCCGCTCTCCTTGTTGAGCAGAGCGTCGATGCGCTCCAGGCTCCAGCCCAGGGTGCGGGCCAGGTGGCTGTGCAGGTTGGGGTCGACATCACCGCTGCGCGTGCCCATCACCAGGCCTTCCAAGGGGGTCAGCCCCATGCTGGTATCGCGGCTGTGGCCGTTCTCTACCGCGCAGGTCGAGCTGCCGTTACCCAGGTGCGCCACCAGCCAGCTGCTGGTGTCATACGCCAGGCCGCTCAGCTGTGCGGCTTGCTGGCTGACGTAGCGATGGCTGGTGCCATGGAAACCATAGCGGCGTACGCCGTGCTCGGCGTACAGCGCCTGCGGCACGGCGTAGCGGTAGGCGTGCTCGGGCAGGGTCTGATGAAAGGCGGTGTCGAATACGGCGACATGCACCAGTTCCGGGAACAGCTTCATCGCGGCTTCGATGCCTTGCAGATTGGCCGGGTTGTGCAGCGGCGCCAGGGGGGCGATCTGGCGGATGAGCTGCAGGCTGGCGGCGTCCAGGCGGCAGGCACCGGAAAAATATTCGCCGCCATGCACCACGCGATGGCCGATGCCATGCAGTTCTCCCGCTGCCGCTCCCTGCACGATGGGCAGCAGGTGCGACAGGGCCAGGCGGTGATCGGCGCCGGGTAGCACCAGGCTGTCGCGCGTCGCTTCCTGCTGCCAGTGCAGCACGGCCTCAGGGCTGCCGAGGCGCTCGGCCAGGCCACTGAGGAGGAAGGTGTCTTGCGCTTCGTTGACCAGCGCGAACTTGATCGAGGAACTGCCGCAGTTGATTACCAGGATATTGCGTGCCGGCATTTAGGCTTCCTTGTTGTCTTCGGTCGGGCGGTCATCGCCCTTATTGCACCAGCCACAGGCGAAGTGGCTGCCGATTCTGGCCTGGCGCTGCCGGGCATCGAGCACCCAGGCGCGATTCTGCCAGGGAGGTTGATGCCGCAGATGCTGGCTATGACCGCAAGACAAGACTGCCACCCAATGACCGTCTTCGTCCTGACGAAAATCAACGATGCATGCAGCCCGTTTGTCTGGGGTCGGGTCGCAATCGTGGCCAGCCTTGGTTAAACTTGCTCGTTCATTTCTCTTTCGCAAAAGGTCTCCCCATGCTGATCGCCGCCAACAAGGCCGTCTCCATCGACTATACCCTGACCAACGATGCCGGTGAGGTGATCGACAGCTCCGCTGGCGGCGCGCCGCTGGTATATCTGCATGGTGCCGGCAACATCATCGCCGGTCTCGAGAAGGCTTTGGTCGGCAAGCAAGCCGGTGATGAGCTGGACGTTTCCGTCGAGCCGGAAGAAGCCTACGGCGAATACAGCGCCGAACTGGTCGCCACCCTGAGCCGCGCCATGTTCGAAGGCGTCGACACCCTTGAAGTCGGCATGCAGTTCCACGCCTCCGGCCCGGACGGCAGCATGCAGATCGTCACCATCCGCGACATCGATGGCGACGACGTCACTGTCGACGGCAACCACCCGCTGGCCGGCCAGCGCCTGAACTTCAAGGTCAAGGTCGTCAACGTGCGTGACGCCAGCGAAGAAGAAGTCGCCCATGGTCATATCCATGGTGAAGGTGGTCATCACCACTGATTGATTCGAAGCGACTTGCGGTCGTTCTTTTCGAGCAAACCGCTGCTAAGCTCAATCATGCGATCAAGGCGCCTCAGGGCGCCTTTTTCATGCGTCGCAACCGGCAGGGCGGCTTGGCCCTGTTGCACTGGATTCGCCGAGGAAGTTCGTCATGAGTGCCTTTCACGATCTCAATCTGCGCGCGCTGGACGGCCAGGAACTGCCGTTGGCGCCTTACAAGGGCCAGGTGGTGCTGGTGGTCAACGTCGCCTCAAAATGCGGCCTGACGCCCCAGTACGCCGGGCTGGAAAAGCTCTACCAGCAATACAAGGGCAACGGCTTCACGGTGCTGGGGGTGCCGTGCAACCAGTTCGCCGGCCAGGAGCCAGGTAGCGAGGACGAGATCCGTTCGTTCTGCAGCCTCAACTACGGCGTGAGTTTCCCTCTGGGCAGCAAGCTGGAAGTCAACGGCCCCGGTCGCCATCCGCTGTATCGCCTGCTGGCGGGCGAGGGCGCGGAATTTCCGGGCGATATCACCTGGAATTTCGAGAAGTTCCTGGTCGGCCAGGACGGCCGCGTGCTGGCGCGCTTCTCGCCACGTACCACACCGGAAGATCCGGCGCTGATCCAGGCCATCGAGAAAGCCCTCGGTCTGTAAGCGCAAGGCGCCTGCTGCCTCGAACGACGCAGCGGGCGTGGCTAATCGGCCAAATCCACGGCCATTTCCTCTCGTACGCTTGTTCGCCGGGTTGCCTGGTTGCCTAATCGGGCGACTGCCGAGGAGTGTGCCCATGACCCCCTTTCCCAACGAGCAAACGCCCGCCATGGCTTCGCCGGCCGAACTGCGCGCCTTGATCGAAAGCCGCCGCGCGGTGCGACGTTTTACCGAGGAGCCCGTAGCGGACGCGGTGATTCGCGATTGCCTGGAATTGGCCGTGCTGGCGCCGAACTCCTGCAACCTGCAGCCGTGGAGCTTCCAGGTGATTCGCGACCCGGCCCTGTTGGCGCAATTGCATCCGGTGTGCATGAGCCAGAATGCCGCGCGTGCGCCTTTGATCATCGCCGTGCTGGCGCGGCCGGACACCTGGCGCCAGGCCTGTCGCAACGTCATCGATCATTGGCCCGAGGCCGAGGTGCCGGCGCGCATCCGCCACTTCTACAGCAAAACCGCGCCGTTTCAGTACAACCAGGGGCCGCTGGGGCTGCTCGGCCTGTTCAAGCGCCAACTGGTGCGCCTGATGGGGTTGCGCAAGCCCCTGATGCGCAGGCCCAACAGCAAGGCCGATATGCGCCAGTGGGCGGTGAAGTCCACTGCGCTGGCGGCAGAGAACCTGATGCTGGCCTTCCAGAGCCATGGCTATGCCACCTGTCCGATGGAGGGCTTCGACGAACCGCGCTTGCGTCGTGTGCTGGACATCCCGCGCCAGGCCATCCCCATCATGCTGCTGGCCGTTGGGCGCCAGGGCGAGAAGGGCGTGTACAACCCGCGTTTGCGCTTTCCGCTGGAACAGCAGGTGATCTGGCGCTGATCTGGATCAAGTCGCCCTATCTTGAATACGGCGTAATCGTCCTTATCTAGTCTGCATCTCAGCGGGTTTCTTTTTTCGGGGAAGTTGTCCCGGCCCGCCACTCTGGAGGAAGGACATTTATGCGTATCGATCGTTTGACCAGCAAGCTGCAACTTGCACTCTCCGACGCCCAATCCCTGGCGGTGGGCATGGATCATGCCGCCATCGAGCCGCTGCACCTGCTGCAGGCGCTGCTCGAGCAACAGGGCGGCTCGATCAAGCCGCTGCTGATGCAGGTGGGCTTCGACATCAACAGCCTGCGCCAGGGCCTGACCCGCGAGCTGGATCAGCTCGGCAAACTGCAGAACCCCACCGGCGACATCAACCTGTCGCAGGATCTGGCGCGCCTGCTCAACCAGGCCGACCGCCTGGCGCAGCAGAAGGGCGACCAGTTCATTTCCAGCGAACTGGTGCTGCTCGCCGCCATGGACGAGAACACCAAGCTGGGCAAGCTGCTGCTTGGCCAGGGCGTATCGAAGAAGGCCCTGGAAAACGCCATCGCCAACCTGCGTGGCGGCCAGGCGGTGAATGATCCCAACGTCGAGGAGTCGCGTCAGGCGCTGGACAAGTACACCGTCGACCTGACCAAGCGTGCCGAGGACGGCAAGCTCGACCCGGTGATCGGCCGCGACGACGAGATTCGCCGCACCATCCAGGTGCTGCAGCGCCGCACCAAGAACAACCCGGTGCTGATCGGCGAACCCGGCGTGGGCAAGACTGCCATCGCCGAAGGTCTGGCCCAGCGCATCGTCAATGGCGAAGTGCCCGATGGTCTGAAAGACAAGCGTCTGCTGTCGCTGGACATGGGCTCGCTGATCGCCGGCGCCAAGTTCCGTGGCGAGTTCGAGGAACGCCTCAAGGCGGTACTCAACGAGCTGTCCAAGCAGGAAGGGCGCATCATCCTGTTCATCGATGAGCTGCACACCATGGTCGGCGCCGGCAAAGGCGAAGGTGCCATGGACGCCGGCAACATGCTCAAGCCGGCCCTGGCCCGTGGTGAGCTGCACTGCGTCGGTGCCACCACGCTGGACGAGTACCGCCAGTTCATCGAGAAGGACGCTGCCCTGGAGCGCCGCTTCCAGAAGGTGCTGGTGGACGAGCCGAGTGAGGAGGACACCATCGCCATCCTGCGTGGCCTGAAAGAGCGCTACGAGGTGCACCATGGCGTGACCATCACCGATGGCGCGATCATCGCGGCGGCCAAGCTCAGCCACCGCTACATCACCGACCGCCAGTTGCCGGACAAGGCCATCGACCTGATCGACGAAGCGGCCAGCCGCATCCGTATGGAGATCGACTCCAAGCCGGAGGAACTGGATCGCCTGGATCGTCGCCTGATTCAGCTGAAGATCGAGCGCGAGGCGCTGAAGAAGGAAGACGACGACGCAGCCCTCAAGCGCCTGGAAAAGCTCAAGGAAGACATCGCCCGTCTGGAGAAGGAATACGCCGACCTCGACGAAATCTGGAAGTCGGAGAAGGCCGAGGTACAGGGTTCGGCGCAGATCCAGCAACGCATCGAGCAGGCCAAAGCCGATCTTGAGGCGGCGCGGCGCAAGTCCGACCTGCAACGTATGGCCGAGCTGCAGTACGGCATCATCCCTGATCTGGAGCGCAGCCTGCAGATGGTCGACCAGCACGGCAAGAGCGAGAACCAGTTGCTGCGCAGCAAGGTCACCGACGAGGAAATCGCCGAGGTGGTGTCGAAGTGGACGGGCATCCCGGTGAGCAAGATGCTCGAAGGTGAGCGCGAGAAACTGTTGAAGATGGAAGGCCTGCTGCACCAGCGCGTGATTGGGCAGGATGAGGCGGTGGTGGCTGTGGCCAATGCCGTGCGTCGTTCGCGTGCCGGATTGGCCGACCCAAACCGGCCGAGCGGTTCGTTCCTCTTCCTCGGCCCGACCGGGGTGGGCAAGACCGAGCTGTGCAAGGCGCTGGCCGAGTTCCTCTTCGACACCGAAGAGGCGCTGGTGCGCATCGACATGTCCGAGTTCATGGAGAAGCACAGCGTTGCCCGCCTGATCGGTGCGCCGCCCGGCTATGTCGGTTATGAAGAAGGCGGTTACCTGACCGAGGCGGTGCGTCGCAAGCCGTATTCGGTGGTGCTGATGGACGAGGTGGAAAAGGCCCATCCGGACGTGTTCAACGTCTTGCTGCAGGTGCTGGAAGACGGCCGTCTGACCGACAGCCATGGCCGCACCGTGGACTTCAAGAACACCGTGATCGTGATGACCTCCAACCTCGGCTCGGCGCAGATTCAGGAGCTGATCGGCGACAAGGAAGCGCAGCGCGCGGCGGTGATGGATGCGGTGAGCAGCCACTTCCGCCCCGAGTTCATCAACCGCATCGACGAGGTGGTGGTATTCGAGCCGCTGGGCCGCGAGCAGATCGCCGGTATCGCCGAGATTCAGCTGCAGCGCCTGCGCGGTCGGTTGGCCGAGCGTGAGCTGAGCCTGGATCTGACGCCGGAGGCGCTCGACAAGCTGATCGCCGTCGGTTACGACCCGGTGTATGGCGCGCGGCCGCTCAAGCGTGCGTTCCAGCGCTGGATCGAGAACCCGCTGGCGCAGCGCATCCTGGCTGGCGACTTCGCACCGGGGGCGCAGGTCAAGGCCAAGGTGGAGGGCGAGGAGATCGTCTTCGCCTGATCGGTTGCTGCGTAAACACGAAGGCCCGCCAATTTGGCGGGCCTTTGCTTTTGTAGCCCGGATGAAATCCGGGAAATAGGCGTCAGGTATCCCCGGATTGCATCCGGGCTACGGTGCAGCGGAGCCATTGTGGGAGGGGCTTTAGCCGCGACCGTCGCCGCTGAAGCGCCTCCCACATCCGTAATAGCGGCTTCAACGTCTCAGCAGCAACCACCCCAATGCTTCTTCTTCGAGGTATGGCCGATGCCGGGGTTGAAGGTATTGGTCGGATCCAGTTTGCGGTAGAAACCGGCCAGCGCCGGTTTGGCCACGTACAGATGGCCGACATTGTGCTCGGCCGGGTACTCGGCTTGGCGAGCGTCCAGCAGCTTCCACATGCGGTGCTCCATCTCGATCGGGTCGATACCCTTCCTGACGATGTAGTCCTGGTGGAACACATGGCAGAAGAAGTGCCCGTAGTAGAGCTTGTGGACGATCTGCTCTTCCATTTCCTGCGGCAGCGTCTCGACCCAGTCGCGGTCATTGCGGCGCAGGGCGATGTCCAGTGCGAGGATGTCTTCGACGCTGCTGCGGTGCGCCTCGCGGTAGCGAATGGCGGCGCCGGCGATGGCGAAGCGATGCAGGAACGCCTTGCGACCTTCTTCGGCGTCGCACTCGAAATAAGCGCCGCTGGTGCTGCTGGCGAAGTAATCGCTCAGGAACGCGCGGGTCTGCTGCAGGGTGTCGTTGGATACCCGCACCAGCAGGTGATGCTCGTAGCGGTCGCGGTACTCGCGCATGCGCGCTGGCAGGTGGCTGGGCAGCAGGTTCATCAGCGCCTGGATCACCTTGTCGGTCACCCCGCGCAGGCCGAAACGCTCGAAGAATCCGTCGACCCGGCTCTTCATGGCGAAGGCGGCCGGTACCTTGGCGGTGCCGAATTTGTCGATCACCAGGAAGGTGTCCTTGCCGTATTTCTCGCCGATATCGAAGGCCGTACGGTGGATGTACTCCCCGGCAATCGGCAGGCGCGGCAGCTTGGCCAGCAGGTGGCGACGCACTTCAGTGAGATCGTGCGGATCGTTGCTGCCGATGTAGAACACCGTGCTCGGCTCTTTCGGGAAGGTGTCCAGACGCACGGCGAACAGGCACAGCTTGCCGGCCGAACCGGAGGCTTCGAACAGACGCGACGGGTCGGCGTTGAAGCGCGCCGGGGTGTCGGCATCGACGTCGCGAACGTGCTCGCCGTAGCGGGCATCGGAGGCCTTGGCAGTTGCTTCATTGCGCACCTGCTGCGGCGTGTAGTCGCCGTTCTGCAGGCGGGTAAGAATCTCCTCTGGGGTGTCACCCAGCTCGATCCCCAGATGGTTGACCAGTGCCAGCGTGCCGTCATCCTTCACCTGCGCATACAGCGCCAGTTCGGTATAGGCCGGGCCGCGACGCACCAGAGCACCGCCGGAATTGTTGCAGATGCCGCCGAGTACCGAGGCGCCGATGCATGACGAGCCGATCACCGAATGCGGTTCGCGATTCAGTGGTGCCAGCGCCTGTTCCAGGCGGTCGAGGGTGGCGCCGGGCAGACAGACGACTTGCTCGCCATCGTTGATCAGTTGCACACCGGTGATACGCAGGGTGCTGATCAGCACGATCTCGCGGTCATAGTCGGCGCCATCGGGCGTTGAGCCACCCGTCAGGCCGGTGTTGGCCGCCTGCATGATGACGATGCGGTCGGCCGCCACGGCTGCTTGCAGAATGCGCCACTGTTCCAGCAGCGAGCCGGGGCGTACTACCGCTAGCACATTGCCTTCACCCGTGCGGTGCCCCTTGCGGAAGCGCCGCGTGGCTTGTTCGTCGGTGAGCACGTGGCTGCTGCCGACGATCTGGCGCATCTGCGCCAGCAGGGCGTCACGGGTTACGGGCGTGGCGACTGCAGCATTCATGGCATCAACGCTCCTTGACCAGCAGATCCGGGGTGATCTCGGCGATGGACTTGGCGCCGGTCAGCACCATGGCCACGCGCATTTCCTTCTCGATCAGATCCAGCAGGTTGCTTACGCCCGCGCCACCGGCAGCGGCCAGGGCGTAGATGAAGGCGCGACCGAGCAGCACGGTATCGGCGCCCAGGGCGAGCATGCGCACCACGTCCAGGCCGGTGCGGATGCCGGAGTCGGCGAGAATCTTTAGCTCGCCCTTGACCGCATCGGCGATGGCCGGCAAAGCACGGGCGCTGGACAGCACGCCATCGAGCTGGCGACCGCCGTGGTTGGACACGATGATGCCGTCGGCACCGAAGGTCACCGCATCGCGGGCGTCTTCCGGGTCGAGGATGCCCTTGATCACCATCGGGCCGTCCCAGAAATCACGAATCCATTCCAGATCCTTCCAGGAGATCGAGGGGTCGAAGTTGGCGCCCAGCCAGCCGATGTAATCGGCGAGGCCAGTGGGGTTGCCCCGGTAGGCGGAGATATTGCCCAGATCGTGCGGCTTGCCCATCAGGCCGACATCCCAGGCCCATTGTGGATGGGTCATGGCCTGCAGCACACGGCGCATGGCGGCATTCGGGCCGCTCATGCCGGAGTGCGCGTCGCGGTAGCGCGCGCCGGGCACGGGCATATCGACGGTGAAGACCAGGGTCGAGCAGCCAGCAGCCTTGGCGCGCTCCAGGGCATTCTTCATGAAACCGCGATCTTTCAGCACGTAGAGCTGGAACCACATCGGCCGGTCGATGGCCGGAGCCACTTCCTCGATCGGGCACACCGACACGGTGGACAGGGTGAAGGGGATGCCCTTGGCCGCTGCCGCTTTTGCTGCTTGCACCTCACCACGGCGGGCATACATACCGGTCAAGCCGACGGGGGCCAAGCCTACTGGCATCGACATCTTCTCGCCGAACAGCTCGGTGGACAGATCCAGCTCGGACATGTTCTTCAGCACGCGCTGGCGCAGCTCGATGTTCGACAGGTCGGCGACGTTGCGGCGCAGGGTGTGCTCGGCATAGGCGCCGCCGTCGACGTAATGGAACAGGAAGGGCGGCAGCTTGCGCTGGGCCGCGGCGCGGTAGTCGGTAGAGGCAGAAATGATCATGGGCTCATCCTGTTACTGAAAAGAGAAAGCGTAGCCTGACGGCCAATGCCCCGACATTGTCGGGGCGGGTGTGACCGGTCGATCAGCTTGCCAGCAGCGGGTCGCTGACACCCAGCACATAGATCGCGAACATCGCGATGATGCCGGTGAACAGTACGTAGTACAGCGTCGGCCAGATGGTCTTGCGCAGCGTGCTGCCTTCGCGGCCGAGCAGGCCGACGGTAGCCGAAGCGGCGACCACGTTGTGGATCGCGACCATGTTGCCGGCGGCAGCGCCCACGGCCTGGACGGCGACGATCAGCGCGCTGGAAATACCCAGGCTGCTGGCCACGCCGAACTGGAACTGGCTGAACATCATGTTGCTGACGGTGTTGGAACCGGCGATGAAGGCGCCCAGCGCACCGATGCTCGGCGCCAGCAGCGGGTAGATGCCGCCGACGCTATCGGCCACCCAGCGCGCCATGAGGATCGGCATGCTGGCCAGTTCGGCGCCGTTGACGCCGGAGTTGATCAGGATGCGCACCATCGGCACGGTGAACAGCAGCACGAAGCCGGCGCTGAGCAGCACGCTGGAGGATTCTTTCACTGCTTTGCCCAGGTCACGCGCCTTCATGCCGTGCAGGAAGAAGGTGGCCAGCACCACGGCAACCAGGATACCGCCGGGCAGGTACAGCGGCTGGAAGTTGGCGCTGACGCCGGTTTCCCCCAGCAGGTCAGGGAAGTTCACCACCACGGCCTTCAGCGCGTTACCCACGTCCGGGAATACGCGGCTGATCACCAGCAGGGCGCCGACCAGCACGTAGGGCAGCCAGGCACGCAGGGCGCTCATCGGTTTGGCGGTCAGCTCGTCCAGCTTCATCTCGACGGTGCCCAGCCATTCGCTCGGCCATTTGTCTGCGGGGGCGAAGTCCCAGGTCTTCTTCGGCACCAGGAAGCCAACGCGCGCGGCGCTGGTAACGATGGCCAGGCCGATCAGGCCGCCCAGCAGCGAGGGGAATTCCGGGCCGAGGAACACGCCGGTGAAGACGTACGGCACGACGAAGGCCAGGCCGGCGAAAATCGCGAACGGCAGCACTTCCAGGCCGGCTTTCCAGCTTTTCTCCTGACCGAAGAAACGGGTCAGCATCATTGCCATGATGGTCGGCATGACCACGCCGACGGTGGCGTGGATGATCGCCACTTCACTGGTGATCAGCTGCAGGAACTGCGCCCAGGACGAACCCTGCTCGACCAGATGTTGGCCGATGGTGGCGGTATCCAGGCCGGTATTGACGCCCACGATGATCGGCGTGCCGACGGCGCCGAAGGACACCGGTGTGCTCTGTACCAGCATGCCCAGCAGCACCGCGGCCATGGCCGGGAAACCGATGGCCACCAGCAGCGGCGCGGCGATGGCCGCCGGCGTACCGAAGCCCGAGGCGCCCTCGATGAAACAGCCGAACAGCCAGGCGATGATGATCGCCTGGATGCGGCGATCCGGGGTGATGGTGGCGAAACCGGCGCGAATCGCGGTGATGCCGCCGGAATGCTTGAGGGTGTTCAGCAGCAGGATGGCGCCGAAGATGATCCACAGCAGGCCGAGGGTGATCAGCAAACCTTGCACGGTGGAAGCCAGAACGCGGTTGAGGGTCATGTCCCAGGCGAACAGACCGACGGCGGCGGTGACCAGGTAGACCAGCGGCATGGCGTGTTTGGCTGGCCAGCGCAGGCCGATCAGCAAAACGGCGGCAAGCAGAATCGGCGAGAACGCCAGCAGGGCGAGAATTCCGTTGGACATTGCGAGTTACTCCGCACGAGCGCGCGGTTGGCGCGGCAGGGATGAGGCGTGATCGAACAGGCTTGCAGCGACATGGGCTGTCATGGCGTGACCTCGATGGATTGTTGTTCTTGTTGGCTAAATTGGTAAGACCAATTTACAAAATAGCCGGATCAGGTTAAAAGTTGGCCAAATATCTGTCAAATCGAGACGTTAAGACTTTGGTCGTATGACGCCGGCTTGTTCGCCAGGGAGTCGCGCTATAGGCTTGCGCGACGAGGCCTTGAGGCCTGGTCAAACCAATGGAGAGGCGAGGGATGGAAGTAGGGCAGGTGCGGCAGCGTCGTCTATCGGATGACATCGTCGCGCAACTGGAAACCATGATTCTCGAAGGCACCCTGCGTGCCGGCGAGCGGCTGCCTGCCGAGCGTGTCCTGGCCGAGCAGTTCGGGGTTTCGCGTCCTTCGCTGCGTGAGGCGATCCAGAAACTGGTGGCCAAGGGGCTGTTGGTCAGTCGCCAGGGGGGCGGCAACTATGTGGCCGAAACCATCGGCGCGACCTTCAGCGACCCCTTGCTGCAATTGCTGGAAAGCAAGGAAGACGCCCAGCGTGACCTGCTGGAGTTCCGTCATACCCTGGAAGGTTCATGCGCCTATTACGCCGCTCGGCGTGCCACCGACATCGACCGACAACGCCTCACCGAGGCTTTCGAGGCGCTGCAGGATTGCTATAACCGCAAGGGCAAGGTGACGCGCGCGGAGGAGGGGGCCGCCGATGCCCGCTTCCACCTGGCGATTGCCGAAGCCAGCCACAATGCCGTGCTGCTGCATACCATCCGTGGCCTGTTCGACCTACTCAAGCGCAACGTGGTGACCAACATCGGTGGCATGTATGCGCAGCGCGAAGAGACCCGCGACATGCTGATCGACCAGCACCGCGCCCTCTACGAGGCGATCATCGAAGGCCGTGGCGAAGACGCGCGCGAACTGTCGAATCGACATATCGACTACGTGCAGGAAGTGCTCTCGGAAGTGCAGCTCGAAGCCCAGCGCGTGGCGCGCGCGCAGAGGCGCTTGGGGATATAGGTGGCGGGCTAAAAGCGCGCGTACTCGGCATTGGCCTCAACAAAATGTGCTGGCGCCAGGCTTGGTATGGGCAGGCGGACTGTTCGCCTAGGCTCCTGAGTCCGCCCTACACCCGGCTCCGCTCAGGGCCTAAGGCTTTGCCTGCAGCTTGAAGCATGCCGCATGCCGCATACCGCCGCTTTTAGTCTTCCTTGCCCTTGCTGCGCATGGCGCGCTGAACCTCGCGGTCGGCGTCGCGTTCTTTCTCGACATGGCGTTTGTCGAAGTCCTTCTTGCCCTTGGCCAGGGCGATCTCGCACTTGACCAGATGCTGCTTCCAGTACAGCGACAGCGCGACGGCGGTGTAGCCCTTCTGCTGCACGGAGCCGAACAGCTTCTCCAGCTCGCGCCGGTTCAGCAGCAGCTTGCGGGTACGGGTCGGGTCGGCGATCACGTGGGTGCTGGCGGTTTTCAGCGGGCTGATATGCGCGCCCATCAGCCAGGCTTCGTCGTCCTTGAGCAGCACGTAGCTGTCGACCAGCTGCGCCTTGCCGGCGCGCAAACTCTTGACTTCCCAGCCGGCCAGGGCGAGGCCCGCCTCGAACTTCTGTTCGACGAAGTAATCGTGCAGCGCCTTTTTGTTCAGCGCGATGGTGCCTTGAGGATGTTTCTTTTGTTTAGCCATAGGGCGCGCATTATAGGGAGTCGCCCGCGCCTGCGCCATGGGGCGCGCTGAGCCGATTGCCGGCTTGCGCTTGAGCCGCTCGAATGAATCTTCGACAATGCGCGATCTTTTTCCCGCAGTATGGGTGTGGCCTCTATGGCGAACGACAAAGTCTCGATCCACGGTGCCTGGGCCAGTCGCTGGGTGTTCATTCTGGCGGCCACCGGGTCTGCGGTGGGGCTCGGCAACATCTGGAAGTTTCCCTACATGACCGGGGTCTACGGCGGCGGTGCATTCGTGGTGATGTACCTGTTCTGCATCGCTCTGGTGGGTGTGCCGATCATGCTGGCCGAGACGCTGATCGGTCGCCGTGGCCGGCAGAGCCCGGTCAATGCCATGCGCAACCTGGCGATCGAGGCCGGCGCCTCCAAGCATTGGTCCATCGCGGCGTTGATGGGCATGGTCGCTGCGTTGCTGATTCTGTCGTTCTACAGCGTGGTCGCAGGGTGGTCGCTGGATTACATCCTGGGCATGGGACGGGGCGACTTCAGCGGCATCGACGCGGCGGGTGCCGGCGCCGCATTCGGCGGTCTGACCGACAATCCCTGGCGTCTGACGCTGTGGCATAGCCTGTTCATGCTGATCACCGCAGTGGTCATCGCCAAGGGCGTAGTGGCCGGGCTGGAGCGCAGCCTGCGAATCATGATGCCGCTGCTGTTCGTGCTGCTGCTGGTACTGCTGGGCTACAGCTTCACGACCGGGCACTTCCGTGAAGGCTTCGATTTCCTCTTCCATTTCGATCCGAGCAAGGTGCAGGACGGCATTCTCGCAGCGATGGGGCATGCCTTCTTCACCCTCAGCGTCGGGGTTGGCTCGATCATGGTTTACGGCGCCTACATGCCGAAGCAGGCCTCGATTGGCGCTACCGTGCTGACCGTTGGCCTGCTCGACACGCTGGTGGCGCTGACCGCCGGCATGGCGTTGTTTCCGATCGTGTTCGCCGCCGGCCTGGAGCCAGGCGGCGGCCCGGGGCTGATGTTCGTCACGCTGCCCATCGCTTTCGGCAATGTGGCCTTCGGTCAGGTCATGGGGCTGATCTTCTTCGTGCTGGTCGCCGTGGCGGCGTGGAGCTCGTCGATTTCCATGCTCGAACCGGCCGTGGCCTATTTCGTCGAAAGAACGGGCCGCAGCCGTGCCAAGGTCACGGCCGTGCTGGCGCTGTTGTGCTGGCTGATCGGGATGGGCACGGTGCTGTCGTTCAATCTTTGGGCGCAGGCCAAGTTCTTCGTCTTCGCCGAGGACGGTTTCCATCTGTTGCAGTGGGGCGCCGAGGGTGGCAAGACCTTCTTCGACAGCATCGACTACCTGACCAGCCGTATCCTCTTGCCGCTCGGTGGTCTGGCGTTCGCGATGTTCGCCGGCTGGGTGCTGAGTCGTGAGACCGTACGCGAAGAACTGGCGATTCGCAGCCCGCGCCTCTTCGCCCTGACTCTGTGGCTCATCCGAGTGGTGGCGCCGGTGGGTGTGCTGATCGTGTTCATCGCGGAGCTGAGCAAATGACGACACGTATTCAACGCTCGGCACTGCTGCCGTACCCGGCGCAGGCGCTGTTCGACCTGGTCAATGATGTGGCCAGCTATCCGCAGTTCCTACCTTGGTGTTCTGGTAGCCAGGTGCTCGAGGTCAGCGAAACGCACATGCGTGCCAGTCTGGAAGTGGCCAAGGGCAGCATCAGCCAGCGTTTCATCACCCGTAACCAGCTGGTGCCTGGCCAGCGGATCGAGATGAACCTCGAAGAGGGGCCTTTCACCAGCCTCAACGGTATCTGGGAGTTCAAAGCGTTGGGCGACAAGGCGTGCAAGATCAGCCTCGACCTGACCTTCGACTATGCCGGGCCTCTGGTGCGCGCTACGCTGGGGCCTCTGTTCAACCAGGCAGCCAACACACTGGTGGATGCCTTCTGTCAGCGAGCCAAGCAACTCCATGGATAATCGCAGCATCGCCATCGAAGTGGTCTATGCCTTGGCCGATAAACAGCGCTTGCTGCGCCTGTCGGTACCTCAGGGCACCACGATGCGTGAGGCGGTGCGTCTGTCTGGCATGCAGCAGCATTTTCCCGCAGCCGATCTGAGTCAGGCCCCGCTGGGCATCTTCGGCAAGGCGGTGCCCAGGCCGGAAGAGCGCGTGCTGGAAGAGGGCGAACGAGTGGAAATCTATCGACCGCTGATCGCCGATCCCAAAGAAGTGCGCAAACAGCGCGCAGCGAAAGCCAAGGCCAGGGAAAAAGGTGCCGAGCCGAGCTGATCGCGCCGTGCTGGAGACTAAAAAGCCCGGAATCGCTTCCGGGCTTTTTTCATGCAGCGGGTTTTATTGCGGATCGGTGTCCAGCGGTTCCGGTACCGGAACCGGCACGGTTTCCACCTGATCCACCTCGCGCTGGATCTGCTCCAGCAACGAGCCGGGCGCTGCAGGCTTGTCTTCCTGGGGCTTGGCCTGAGGCTGGGCATTGGTGGTATCGCTGCCTTCGCCCATGATCGCCTGATCACGGCTGACGCCCGGCATGAAGTCGCCGGCCAGGCCGATCAGTTGATCGTTGCCGTCGAACATCAGGCTCACACGCTCCTGCAGGCGCTGACCGCCGCCCGGCTGGATGCTGTAGAGATAATCCCAGCGATCGGCGTGGAAGGTATCGGTAATCAGAGGGTTACCCATGATAAACCGCACTTGGCGCCGGGTCATTCCGGGGCGCAGCTGGTCTATCATGTCCTGCGTCACGACATTGCCCTGTTGAATGTCGATCTTGTAAACCCCGGGGAATGAACAACCGGCGAGTGCGAAGAGCCCGGTCAGAGACAGGCTGGTCAGCAAGAGCTTGGTTTTTTGCATCGGAGGGTGACTTCCACTATCTTGGGCAACTTGAACCCCGGATCATACCCGTATTAAGGGAAGCTGCGAAGCAGCCCCCACGAGAAAGCAGACCATGGTTGAAAATAACGAACTGCGCAAAGCTGGACTGAAGGTGACCCTGCCACGGGTCAAAATCCTGCAGATGCTTGATAACGCCGAGCATCGCCACATGAGCGCCGAAGATGTTTACAAGGCGCTGATGGAAGCGGGCGAAGATGTCGGTCTGGCGACCGTCTACCGGGTACTTACCCAGTTCGAGGCCGCTGGCCTCGTGGTTCGTCACAACTTCGATGGTGGCCACGCCGTCTTCGAACTGGCTGACAGCGGCCACCATGACCACATGGTTTGTGTCGATACCGGTGAAGTGATCGAGTTCTTCGACACGGAGATCGAGAAGCGCCAGAAGGAAATCGTCCGAGAGCACGGCTTCGAGCTGGTCGATCACAACCTGGTGTTGTACGTCCGCAAGAAGAGCTGAGGCTCCGGCTGCAATGAAAAGGCGACCCTAGGGTCGGCTTTTTCGCATCTGCATTAGCAGGCTGTTGAAAAACTACCTGCGTTGGCAATACTGCGTTAAAAACAGCCTTAAAATGCTCATTACAGCACGTAAACTGCGCTTTTTCGGCTTTTTTTGCCTTGTCTTGCCTGTCTCGCCTACGTTTTTCAACGGCCTGCTAGCGCATCCGTTTGGGCTTCAGGCCGCCTGGGCGCTGGTGACCATCTTGCGGGCATGAGCCAGGGACTCTTCGGTCAGGTCAACGCCGCCGAGCATGCGGGCGATCTCCTCGATGCGGCCGCTCTCGTCCAGTTGGCTGACCGCCGTGGAGGTCGCACCTTCACCCCGGCGCTTGTGCACGAACAGGTGCTGATGCCCCTGGGCGGCCACCTGTGGCAGGTGGGTCACGCACAATACCTGGCCGCGTTCGCCGAGGCGGCGCAGCAACTGGCCGACCACTTCCGCGGTTGGGCCGCCGATGCCGACGTCCACCTCGTCGAAGACCAGCGTCGGTACGCGCGAGGTCTGCGCGGTGATCACCTGAATGGCCAGGCTGATACGCGACAGCTCGCCACCGGAAGCCACCTTGGCCAGGCCGCGCAAGGGTTGGCCCGGGTTGGCGCTGACCAGAAACTCCACGGCTTCCAGGCCGTTGCCATTGGGCTCGGTGCTTTCCAGGGCTTGCAGCTGGATGCTGAAGCGCCCGCCTGGCATGCCCAGCGCCTGCATTTCCTGCTGGACGGCAGCAGACAGAGATTCGGCGGCGTTACCACGCAGGGCGCTGAGCTCGGCGGCCTTTTCCTGGTAGTGACGTTCATAGGCAGTCAGCTCTTCGGCCAGTCGTTCGCCGGCCTCATCGTCGGCATTCAGGCCTTCCAGTTCTTCAAACAGTTGTTGCTGTAATGCGGCGAGTTCGGTGGGCTGGATGCGATGCTTGCGCGCCAGGGTGTAGATGGTATCCAGGCGTTCTTCGAGAAACTGCTGGCGCTGCGGGTCGGCATCGAAATGATCGATGAAGCGATTGAGTTCGCCCACGGCTTCCTCGATCTGAATCTGGGCGCTGGCCAGCAGGTTGCTGGCTTCGCCGAGAGCGCCACCCTGGTCGCTGAAGGCGCCCAGACGATTGAGGCTGGCGGTCAGTGCTGACAGCACGTTACCGGCATCGCTTTCGCTGCACAGATCGAGTACCTGACGGCAGGCGCCAAGCAGCGACTCGGCGTTGCTCAGGGCCTTGTGCTCCTGTTCCAGTTGCTCCAGTTCGTTGTCGCCGAGGGCGAGATTCTCCAGCTCTTCGAGCTGATAGCTGAGCAACTGGTGGCGGGCGCGCTGTTCGTCGCCCTGGCTGGAGATGCGCTCCAGCTCGTTGCGTGTCTGCTTCCAGCGTTGCGCGGCGAGCTGAACCTGGCGCGCCAGTTCCTGGCTGCCGGCGTATTCATCGAGCAGGCGCCGATGAGTGTCGGTCTTGAGCAGCGACTGATGCTCATGCTGGCTGTGGATATCGATCAGCAGCTCACCGAGCGCCTTGAGATCGCCTTGCGGGCAGGGGCTGCCGTTTATATAGCCGCGCGAACGACCTTCGGCGGTGATCACTCGGCGCAGGATGCACGGGCCGTCGCTGTCCAGATCGCGTTCGGCGAGCCAGGCGCGCGCTTCGGGAATGTCCGCCAGGTCGAAGCTGGCGAGAATGTCTGCCTTGTCGCTTCCCGGTCGTACCACGCCGCTGTCGGCACGATCACCCAGGCACAGGCCGAGGGCGTCGAGCATGATCGATTTGCCGGCACCGGTTTCGCCACTGATCGCGCTCATGCCGGCGCTGAGTTCGAGATCCAGGTGATCGACGATGGCGTAGTTGTGAATGGACAGGTGCACCAGCATGGCGAACGCTCCCGAATTGATGTCTGGTTATTTATACAGTGTTTTTTCTGTGGCTGACAATCCTCCTTATCGCCCCTTGAAAGCTGTGGATTTGGCTCCATATAGGCGGCAGGTGCGCGAGTCGGACTCGCGTCGATTCATTCGAGAGGAGAAAGGCATGGCTGACGAACAGAACCTGGATACGCAGAACCCCGAGGCTCAAGCGGCTGAGGGCGCCGCGCCGAGCGACGACCTGGCGGCTCGCGTGCAGGCCCTGGAAGAGCAGCTGGCTGCAGCGCAGGATCAATCGTTGCGTGTGGCGGCTGAGTTGCAGAACGTGCGCCGTCGCGCCGAGCAGGATGTGGAAAAGGCGCACAAGTTCGCCTTGGAAAAATTCGCCAACGACCTGCTGCCGGTGGTCGACAGCCTGGAGCGTGGCCTGGAGCTGTCCAACCCGGACGACGAGGCCATCAAGGGCGTGCGCGAGGGCATGCAACTGACCCTCAAGCTGTTCATCGATACCCTGGCGCGCCATCAGCTCGAAGCGATCGATCCGCATGGTGTCCCGTTCAATCCGGAGCATCACCAGGCCATGGCGATGGAGGAGAGCACCAAGGTCGAGCCGAACTCCGTGCTCAAGGTGTTCCAGAAGGGCTACCTGCTCAATGGTCGTCTGCTGCGCCCGGCCATGGTCGTGGTCAGTAAGGCGCCTATCACGCCGCCGCCCTCGATCGACGAGCAGGCTTGAAATTCGTCGCAGCGACCCCATTTCTAAGTCAAGCGTTTTAGTGCTGCCGGCGCCTGCGAAACGAGGCGACGGAATAATCAAAGTTTCGGGAGAATTTTCATGGGTAAAATCATCGGTATCGACCTGGGGACTACCAACTCCTGCGTCTCCATTCTGGAAAACGGCAACGTCAAGGTGCTCGAGAACGCCGAAGGCGCTCGCACCACGCCGTCCATCATCGCCTACGCCAACGATGGCGAAATCCTGGTTGGCCAGTCGGCCAAGCGCCAGGCAGTGACCAACCCGCACAACACCCTGTACGCGGTGAAGCGTCTGATCGGTCGTCGCTTCGAAGAAGACGTCGTGCAGAAAGACATCCAGATGGTGCCGTACAAGATCGCCAAGGCGGACAACGGTGACGCCTGGGTCGAAGTGAACGGCCAGAAGATGGCTCCGCCGCAGATCAGCGCCGAAGTGCTGAAGAAGATGAAGAAGACCGCCGAGGACTACCTGGGCGAGCCAGTGACCGAAGCGGTGATCACCGTTCCGGCCTACTTCAACGACAGCCAGCGTCAGGCCACCAAGGACGCCGGTCGCATCGCCGGTCTCGACGTCAAGCGCATCATCAACGAGCCGACTGCGGCTGCGCTGGCCTATGGCATGGACAAGGCCAAGGGCGACCACACCGTGATCGTCTATGACCTGGGCGGCGGTACCTTCGACGTGTCGGTGATCGAGATCGCCGAAGTCGACGGCGAGCACCAGTTCGAAGTGCTGGCCACCAACGGTGACACCTTCCTCGGTGGTGAGGACTTCGACATTCGCCTGATCGACTACCTCGTCGACGAGTTCAAGAAAGAAACCGGCATGAACCTCAAGGGCGACCCGCTGGCCATGCAGCGCCTGAAGGAAGCCGCCGAGAAGGCCAAGATCGAGCTGTCTTCGAGCCAGCAGACCGACGTCAACCTGCCGTACATCACGGCCGATGCCACCGGTCCGAAGCACCTGAACGTGAAGATCTCCCGTTCCAAGCTGGAGTCACTGGTCGAAGACCTGGTACAGCGCACCATCGAGCCGTGCCGCACTGCGCTGAAGGACGCTGGCATCGACGTCGGCAAGATCGACGACGTGATCCTGGTCGGCGGTCAGACCCGTATGCCGCTGGTACAGAAGACCGTTGCCGAGTTCTTCGGCAAGGAGCCGCGCAAGGACGTCAACCCGGACGAAGCCGTGGCCATGGGCGCTGCCATTCAGGGCGCGGTACTGGCCGGTGACGTCAAGGACGTGCTGCTGCTGGACGTTTCCCCGCTGACCCTGGGTATCGAAACCATGGGTGGCGTGATGACGCCGCTGATCGAGAAGAACACCACCATCCCGACCAAGAAGTCGCAGGTGTTCTCCACGGCCGACGACAACCAGAGCGCCGTGACCATTCACGTGCTGCAGGGCGAACGCAAGCAGGCCGTGCAGAACAAGTCGCTGGGCAAGTTCGACCTGGCCGAGATTCCGCCGGCTCCGCGTGGCGTGCCGCAGATCGAAGTGACCTTCGACATCGATGCCAACGGTATCCTGCACGTGTCCGCCAAGGACAAGGCCACCGGCAAGCAGCAGTCCATCGTCATCAAGGCCAACTCGGGCCTGTCCGACGAGGAAATCGAGCGTATGGTGCGTGACGCCGAGGCCAATGCCGAGGAAGACCGCAAGTTCGAGGAGCTGGCTACCGCGCGTAACCAGGGTGATCAGCTGGTGCATGCCACCCGCAAGATGATCACCGAGGCGGGTGACAAGGCCACTGCCGACGAGAAGGCGGCCATCGAAAAAGCCATCGGCGAGCTGGAAGTGGCCATCAAGGGCGACGACAGGGAAGCCATCGAAGCCAAGATGAACGCGCTGTCCGAAGCCACCACGCCGCTGGCGCAGAAGATGTACGCCGAGCAACCGCAAGGTGGCGCGGCCCAGCCGGAAGCCAACGACGCCAAGGACGCCGCCGACGATGTGGTCGATGCGGAGTTCGAAGAGGTCAAGGACAACAAGTAAGCCGAGGCTTGCTTGCGCTCCGGCATGCACCGCGGTGCATGCCTGATCCGCCGCGCGGGGGCTTGCTCCCGCGTCGGCGTGTCTGGAGGGCGCGAATTTTGAGGGTGCAGAAAAGCAATGGCTAAACGTGACTATTACGAAGTGCTCGGTGTCGAGCGCGGGGCCGGCGAGGCGGAGCTGAAGAAGGCTTACCGTCGTCTGGCGATGAAATACCACCCGGATCGCAACCCGGATGACAAGGACGCCGAAGAGAAATTCAAGGAGGCCAACGAGGCCTACGAAGTGCTCTCCGACGCGGCCAAGCGTTCGGCCTACGATCAGTACGGTCACGCCGGTGTCGATCCGCAGATGGGCGGCGGCGGCGGTGCCGGCTTTGGCGGCGCCAACTTCTCCGACATCTTCGGCGACGTATTCAGCGACTTCTTCGGTGGCAGCCGTGGTGGCTCCCGTGGTGGCGCTCAGCGCGGCAGTGACCTGCGCTACACCCTGGAGCTGGATCTGGAAGAAGCGGTGCGCGGTACCACCGTGACCATTCGCGTGCCGACTCTGGTCGGTTGCAAGACCTGCGATGGCACGGGTGCCAAGAAGGGCACCAGCCCGGTCACCTGTACCACCTGTGGCGGTATTGGTCAGGTGCGCATGCAGCAGGGCTTCTTCTCCGTGCAGCAGACCTGCCCGCGTTGCCATGGCAGCGGCAAGATGATCACCGACCCCTGTGGCAGCTGCCACGGTCAGGGTCGTGTTGAAGAGAGCAAGACGCTGTCGGTCAAGGTGCCGCCAGGCGTGGATACCGGTGACCGCATTCGCCTGTCCGGCGAAGGCGAGGCCGGCGCACACGGTGGCCCGGCCGGTGACCTCTATGTGGTGGTCAACGTGCGCGAGCACGCGATCTTCCAGCGTGACGGCAAGCATCTGTACTGCGAAGTGCCGATCAGCTTCGCCGATGCGGCGCTGGGCGGTGAACTGGAAGTGCCGACCCTCGATGGTCGGGTCAAGCTGAAGATCCCCGAGGGCACCCAGACCGGCAAACTGTTCCGCCTGCGTGGCAAGGGCGTGGCACCGGTACGCGGTGGCGCGGCTGGCGACCTGATGTGCCGAGTGGTGGTGGAAACACCGGTCAACCTGAACAAGCGCCAGCGCGAACTGCTCGATGAGTTCCGCAAGTCGCTGCAGGGCGATGACTCCCATTCGCCCAAGGCCAGCGGCTGGTTCGAGGGCGTGAAGCGCTTCTTTGGTGACGTATAACCACGGCGGCAGGCGGCAGGCGGCGGGCTTCGAGCCTTTCCCCTGCGGCCTGAGGCCTGCAGCCTGGAGCTGATTTTATGCAACGTATCGCTGTAATGGGCGCCGCCGGGCGCATGGGCAAGACCCTGATCGAGGCCGTGAGCCAGGCAGAGGGTGCGCAGCTCAGCGCCGCCATCGACCGTGCCGACAGCAGCCTGATCGGTGCCGATGCCGGTGAGCTGGTCGGGTTGGGCAAGGTCGGTGTGACCCTGGCGGGCGACCTGAGCGCCGTGATCGATGATTTCGACGTACTGATCGACTTCACCCATCCGTCGGTGACGCTGAAGAACCTGGAAGTCTGCCGTCAGGCGGGTAAGGCCATGGTCATCGGTACCACTGGCTTCACGCCTGAGGAAAAGCAGCAGCTCAGCGAAGCGGCCAAGCAGATTCCGATCGTCTTCGCGGCCAACTTCAGCGTTGGCGTCAACCTCTGTCTGAAGCTGCTGGATACTGCCGCTCGCGTGCTGGGCGATGATGTGGATATCGAGATCATCGAGGCTCACCATCGCCACAAGGTCGACGCGCCGTCCGGCACCGCCCTGCGTATGGGTGAGGTTGTCGCCAACGCGCTGGGGCGTGATCTGCAGAAGGTCGCCGTTTACGGCCGCGAAGGCCAGACCGGCGCGCGTGAGCGTGAAACCATCGGCTTCGCCACCGTGCGTGCCGGCGACGTGGTGGGCGATCACACCGTACTGTTCGCCGCTGACGGCGAGCGGGTGGAAATCACCCACAAAGCCTCCAGCCGTATGACCTTCGCCAAGGGCGCGGTGCGTTCCGCGCTGTGGCTGCAAGGACGAAGTGCTGCGCTGTACGACATGCAGGACGTGCTGGGGCTGAATTAAGGCCAAAGGTCGCGGGAGGTCACCTCCCGCGCGTACAGGGAACGTGGCTCGCTACATCTAGCTGAATATCGGCGCTATCCACGAGAAGCGTATCGCCTATCTGGCGCGCCTGAGGCTCAAAGATGTGCTCAAGCGCAGGAAGCCTATATGGCGCCAATCGCCAGCTCCAGTTGCGCCTTACGGCGTTGCTGTTCGAAGGCCTTGCGCCATTCCTTATGGCAGGTGGCCTGGTAGCGCGAGAAGCGGAAGCTGCGTGGCGCCTCCTGTGCCTTGTCGGCAAGCAGATCACGTAGCAGTTTGCCAACGGCATGGCCCAGGCTGACGGGGACAGCGTTGCCAACCTGCTTGTATTGCTGGATCAATGGGCCAGCCAGTTGCCAGTGATCCGGAAACTCCTGGATGCGTTTGTATTCCTCGATTGAAAGGGGGCGATCAGCTTCCGGATGTGCCAGATCCGTTGCCGGCATGGCGGGGTGCGTCACCAGTGTCGGTGACGGCTTGTCCCAGGCAAGGCGGCGCAAGAAACCGGTCTTGCCACCTCCTGAGAAGTAGGACTTGCCCAGTGCTTCGCGTTGCAGGTCCGGGGCAAGATCACGCCAGTTCTGTCCGGCCTTGAGCAAGCGGTAGAAACGCAGGCGCTTTTCCGGGAAGTTGAGGTGATGGTGGCTATTGAGCCCTTCCAGTGCCTGGCGCACGGTGCGCCAGGTCGGTAGTCCCAGGGCGCCGTCTTCGCTGTGCGTTGGTGTAAGGAACGGCGCGGTTTTCCCGTCCAGTGAGCAGACGATGATGACGCGCTCACGAATTTGCGGAGTGCCGAAGTTGGCCGAGTTGTAGAGGTTGAACGAGCTGGCGTAACCGGCGTTGCTCAGTTTGCTCAGCACGAAGTTGAGCGCGCCACCTTTCATCTCGTCCAGTGAGAGATCCGGGAAGTCCGGGCCTCGCTGATCATGTGGGCGGTGATCCATCGGGCAGGACAGCAGGCCGCGCACGTTCTCGATCACGATGTAGGGCGGCCTGATTTCCAGGGCCAGGTCGATGAACTTCAGGAAGGCATTACCGCGCTCGTCATTGAACGCCTTGCGCTTGCCTGCCGTGCTGAACGCCTGGCAGGGCGGGCCACCGATGATGACGTCGATTTCTTCACGAGCTACGCCGGCAGCCTCGATCACCTGCTCGGCCGTGCAGGCATTGATGTCGCCTAACAGCGCCGTATTGGGGCGATTCAGGGCGATGGTCTGGCGGCAGTATTTGTCGATCTCGCAGGCCAGGCGGATATCGAAACCGGCCTTTTCCATACCCAGATCAAGCCCCATGGCGCCGGAAAAGAAGCTCAGGGCGATGGGGGCGTTCTTGTCGCGCTTGGGCGCGTGATAGGCAGGATGATCCTCTGCAATCATGTGTGCTGTTTTCAATCCGTATTGGGTCACGCTTTGCGGGTCGATTATCCAGGTCTTGCCGACTCGCTCTGCGTCGAGCAGTTGGGTTCTGCAGAGCGTTCGGGTGCGCTGCGGGCTTATCTGAAGCTGGCGCGCCGCTTCTTCGATGCTGAGCTTGGTACTCATGTGGGGTTTCTCATGCGAAACCTGCAGGAGGTACCAATGGTTTCCCGGCATCTTGTAGCTGTCAACCCAGAGCGGGGAACGGCATGGCGAAGGCGAAAGCCTTTTTGGTCTTTTCGCCTTTCGATTTCGAGGCTTTTCCTGTAAGCTTCCTGTTTTAGTGTGTCCACTAAAAGTTACGCAGAATGGCTCAAATAAAAAAGCGGGATGACCTTCACACGTCATCCCGCTTTTTTACAACCTGCGTTTGCTTCAAGCCTTGATCGAGACGGAGGTCTTCTTGACTAAGCCAGCCCCCAAACCTGCCATTTTGGCCCTTGCTGACGGCAGCATTTTTCGCGGCGATTCCATCGGGGCCGATGGCCAGACGATCGGAGAGGTGGTGTTCAACACCGCCATGACCGGCTATCAGGAAATCCTTACCGATCCATCCTATGCCCAGCAGATCGTCACCCTGACTTACCCGCACATCGGTAACACCGGTACCACTCCGGAAGACGGCGAGTCTTGCAGCGTCTGGGCTGCGGGTCTGATCATTCGCGACCTGCCGCTGATCTCCAGCAACTGGCGCGACAAGCAGCCGCTCGACGAGTACCTGAAAGCCAATGGCACCGTTGCCATCGCCGGTATCGATACTCGCCGCCTGACGCGCATCCTGCGCGAAAAGGGCTCGCAGAACGGCTGCATTCTGGTCGGTGACGATGCCACCGAAGAAAAAGCGCTGGAGTTGGCGCGCAGCTTCCCGGGCCTCAAGGGCATGGATCTGGCCAAGGAAGTCACTTGCGCCACCGCCTACGAATGGCGTTCCAGCGTGTGGAACCTGGAAAACGACAGCCATCCGCTGATCCCCGCCGAGCAACTGCCCTATCACGTGGTGGCTTACGATTACGGCGTGAAGCTGAATATCCTGCGCATGCTGGTCGCTCGTGGCTGCCGCCTGACCGTGGTGCCAGCGCAGACCCCTGCCAGCGAAGTGCTGGCGCTCAATCCCGATGGCGTGTTCCTGTCCAACGGCCCTGGCGATCCCGAGCCGTGCGACTACGCGATCAAGGCGATCAAGGACATCCTGGAAACCGATCTGCCGGTCTTCGGCATCTGCCTCGGCCACCAGTTGTTGGCGCTGGCCTCCGGTGCCAAGACCGTCAAGATGGGCCACGGCCACCACGGTGCCAACCACCCGGTACAGGATCTGGATTCCGGCGTGGTGATGATCACCAGCCAGAACCACGGTTTCGCCGTGGATGAGAGCAGCCTGCCGAGCAATGTGCGGCCGATCCACAAGTCGCTGTTCGATGGCACCCTGCAGGGCATCGAACGTACCGACAAGGCCGCCTTCAGCTTCCAGGGGCACCCGGAAGCCAGCCCAGGCCCGCACGACGTTGCGCCGCTGTTCGACCGTTTCATCAATGAGATGGCCAAACGCCGCTAAGCCCGCCGAGCAGAGAATTCGAGAAGACCATGCCAAAACGTACAGACATCAAAAGCATCCTGATCCTCGGCGCCGGCCCCATCGTCATCGGCCAGGCCTGTGAGTTCGACTACTCCGGCGCCCAGGCGTGCAAGGCGCTGAAGGAAGAAGGTTTCCGCGTCATTCTGGTGAACTCCAACCCGGCCACCATCATGACCGACCCGTCGATGGCCGACGCCACCTACATCGAGCCGATCAAGTGGGCCACCGTGGCCAAGATCATCGAGAAGGAGCGTCCGGACGCACTGCTGCCGACCATGGGCGGCCAGACCGCGCTGAACTGCGCACTGGATCTGGAGCGTCACGGCGTGCTGGAGAAGTTCGGCGTCGAGATGATCGGTGCCAACGCCGACACCATCGACAAGGCCGAAGACCGCTCGCGCTTCGACCGGGCGATGAAGGACATCGGCCTGGCCTGCCCGCGCTCTGGCATCGCCCACAGCATGGAAGAAGCCTACGGCGTGCTGGAGATGGTGGGTTTCCCCTGCATCATCCGCCCCAGCTTCACCATGGGTGGTACCGGCGGCGGCATCGCCTACAACCGTGAAGAGTTCGAGGAAATCTGTGCCCGTGGTCTGGATCTGTCGCCGACCAACGAGCTGCTGATCGACGAGTCGTTGATCGGCTGGAAGGAATACGAGATGGAGGTGGTCCGCGACAAGAAGGACAACTGCATTATCGTCTGCTCCATCGAGAACTTCGACCCGATGGGCGTACACACCGGCGACTCGATCACCGTTGCTCCTGCGCAGACCCTGACCGACAAGGAATACCAGATCATGCGCAACGCCTCTCTGGCGGTGCTGCGTGAGATCGGCGTTGAAACCGGCGGCTCCAACGTGCAGTTCGGCATCTGCCCGAACACCGGGCGCATGGTGGTGATCGAGATGAACCCGCGCGTGTCGCGTTCCTCGGCGCTGGCCTCCAAGGCCACCGGCTTCCCGATTGCCAAGATCGCTGCCAAGCTGGCTGTCGGTTACACCCTCGACGAGCTGAGCAACGACATCACCGGCGGTCGTACCCCGGCCTCCTTCGAACCGGCCATCGACTACGTGGTGACCAAGGTTCCGCGCTTCGCCTTCGAGAAATTCCCCAAGGCCGACGCTCGCCTGACCACCCAGATGAAGTCCGTGGGTGAGGTCATGGCCATCGGCCGTACCTTCCAGGAGTCGATGCAGAAAGCCCTGCGCGGCCTGGAAGTCGGCGTTGCCGGCTTCGATCCGAAGCTCGATCTGAATGACCCGGAAGCCGAGAGCACCCTGCGTCGCGAGCTGACCGTGCCCAGCGCTGACCGCATCTGGTACGTGGCCGATGCCTTCCGTGCCGGCAAGACCGTCGCCGAAGTGTTCGAGCTGACCCGTATCGACGAGTGGTTCCTGGTGCAGATCGAAGATCTGATCAAGGACGAAGCCACCGTGCAGACTCTCGGTCTGTCGGCTATCGACTACGACCTGATGTTCAAACTCAAGCGCAAGGGTTTCTCCGATGCGCGTCTGGCCAAGTTGCTGGGCGTTTCCGAGAAGAGCCTGCGTGCTCACCGCCACAAGCTGAAAGTGCTGCCGGTGTACAAGCGCGTCGATACCTGCGCCGCCGAATTTGCCACCGACACCGCCTACATGTACTCCACCTACGAGGAAGAGTGCGAGGCCAACCCGAGCGGTCGCGACAAGATCATGATCCTCGGCGGCGGTCCTAACCGTATCGGCCAGGGCATCGAGTTCGACTACTGCTGCGTGCACGCGGCGCTGGCCATGCGTGAAGACGGTTTCGAGACCATCATGGTCAACTGCAACCCTGAAACCGTTTCCACCGACTACGACACCTCTGATCGCCTGTACTTCGAACCGGTGACCCTGGAAGACGTACTGGAAATCGTCCGCGTCGAACAGCCGAAAGGCGTGATCGTCCAGTATGGCGGTCAGACTCCGCTGAAGATCTGCCGCGCCCTGGAAGAAGCGGGCGTACCGATCATCGGCACCAGCCCTGAGGCCATCGACCGCGCCGAAGACCGCGAGCGCTTCCAGCAGATGGTGCAGCGCCTGAACCTGCGTCAGCCGGCCAACGCCACTGCGCGCAGCGAAGACGAGGCCCTGGCCCTGTCGAAGAACATCGGTTACCCGATGGTGGTGCGTCCGTCCTACGTACTGGGCGGCCGGGCGATGGAAATCGTCTACCAGGAAGAAGAGCTCAAGCGCTACATGCGCGAAGCGGTGAAAGTGTCCAACGACAGCCCGGTGCTGCTGGATCGCTTCCTCAACTGCGCCATCGAAGTGGACGTGGATGCGGTCAGCGACGGCGAAACCGTGGTCATCGGCGCGATCATGCAGCACATCGAACAGGCCGGCGTGCACTCCGGTGACTCCGCCTGCTCGCTGCCGCCTTACTCGCTGCCGGCACATATCCAGGACGAGATCCGCGAGCAGGTCAAGAAGATGGCTCTGGAGTTGGGGGTGATCGGCCTGATGAACGTGCAGATGGCCGTGCAGGGCGAAGACATCTACGTCATCGAAGTGAACCCGCGTGCCTCGCGTACCGTGCCGTTCGTTTCCAAGTGCGTCGGCGAATCGCTGGCCAAGGTGGCCGCGCGTGTCATGGCCGGCAAGACCCTGGCCGAAGTGGGCTACACCAAGGAAATCATCCCGCCGTTCTTCAGCGTCAAGGAAGCGGTGTTCCCCTTCGCCAAGTTCCCGGGTGTCGACCCGATCCTCGGCCCAGAGATGAAATCCACCGGTGAGGTGATGGGCGTCGGCGACAGCTTCGGTGAGGCCTTCGCCAAGGCGCAGCTGGGTGCCAGCGAGATTCTGCCGAACTCCGGTTGCGCCTTCATCAGCGTGCGCGAGGACGACAAGCCGGAAGCTGTTCAGGTCGCACGTGATCTGGTCGCGCTGGGCTTCGAGGTGGTCGCTACCGCTGGCACGGCCAAGGTGATCGAGGCTGCCGGTCTGCCGGTGCGCCGCGTTAACAAGGTGACCGAGGGTCGTCCGCACGTGGTCGACATGATCAAGAACGACGAAGTCACCCTGATCATCAATACCACCGAGGGGCGTCAGTCCATCGCTGACTCCTACTCGATCCGTCGTAACGCTCTGCAGCACAAGATCTACTGCACCACCACCATCGCGGCGGGGCAGGCGGTCTGTGAGGCGCTCAAGTTCGGTCCCGAGAAGACCGTGCGCCGGCTGCAGGATCTGCATGCAGGAATCAAGGCATGAACAAGTACCCCATGACCGTCCAGGGCGCTCGCGCCCTGGAAGAGGAGCACGCGCACCTGACCAAGGTGGTGCGGCCCAAGCTCAGCCAGGATATCGGTACCGCGCGTGAGCTTGGTGACCTCAAGGAAAATGCCGAGTACCACGCTGCGCGTGAGCAGCAGGGCATGGTCGAGGCGCGAATTCGCGATATCGAAGGTCGTCTGCAGAACGCGGTGATCATCGACGTCACCACCATCGAGCACACCGGCAAGGTGATCTTCGGCACCACCGTGGAGATTGCCAACGTCGAGACTGACGAAAGTGTGGCCTATCAGATCGTTGGCGAAGATGAAGCCGACATCAAGCAGGGCAAGATCTCCGTCGGCTCGCCCATCGCTCGTGCCCTGATCGGCAAGAACGAAGGTGATGTGGTGGCGGTGCAGACCCCCAGTGGCCTGATCGAGTACGAGATTGTCGAAGTCCGCCACATCTAAGCCGCATCAACCGTCGCGGGCCGCTGCCGTTAGTTGGCAGTTGGCCCAAACCCTCTGGGTTGGCGGTTTGTGGGTATTGCAGTTCGTCATCCTGCCGGCCATTGGTCAGGCAGGACTGGCGCCTTTGCTGGTGCAGGAGATTGCCGAGGCACTGACGCCTCTGCTGATCGGGCTCACCGCCGTTTGCGTCGCGGTACAGGCGTTTGCCTTGCTGCGTGTGCAAGGTCTCGCCAGCTTATGGCGCGAGATGCGCGGGCAACTGCTGTTGACCGTCGCAATCATGGCGCTGAGTCATCTGCTGGTGCGCCAATACTGGCCCGAGGCTGAGTACTGGTTGCGCTTCAGCTATCTGGTGATGGCATTTTGCGGATTGATGCTGGTGCTGCAGCCTGTTCCGGGCAAAGAACGGCCCTAGGCACAGGCTACAGGCCGAGCGTCAGTGCTGGCCACCATGAGAGACCAGAAGCATGCTGATAGCCTGTAGCCTGTAGCCTGTAGCCTGTAGCCTGTAGCCTGTAGCCTGTAGCCTGTAGCCTGTAGCCTGTAGCCGCGTTAAACCTGGTAACGAATCACGTTGGACAGGTTACGGTTCGGCTTGGGGTTCTTGCGATAGATCAGGGCGACCTTGCCAATCGACTGTACCAGCTCGGCACGACCGGCCTCGCACAGTGCGGCGATGGCGGCCTGGCGATCTTCGCGCTCGGCGATACGCAATTGCACCTTGATCAATTCGTGATCGTTCAGGGCGCGATCCAGTTCGCCCAGTACGCCCTCGGTCAAACCATTGTCAGCCACGATCAATACAGGTTTCAGGTGGTGGCCGATAGATTTGAATTGTTTCTTCTGCTCTTGAGTGAGCGGCATAATCGTTAGTACCTAATTCGGTCTGGAAAAACGGCGCCTATCTTACCCGACCCCGCGCCGTTATTCATGACCCGTTGAATTCGAGGTTCCAGTGGCACGTTCCAAGACCAGTCCACGTTGGCTGAAAGAGCATTTCGACGACCCGTACGTGAAGATGGCGCAGAAGGACGGCTACCGTTCGCGTGCCAGCTACAAGTTACTGGAAATCCAGGAAAAGGATCGCATTCTGCGTCCTGGCATGACCGTGGTTGACCTGGGGGCTGCCCCCGGTGGCTGGTCGCAGGTCACTAGCCGCGTGATCGGCGACAAGGGCCGGCTGATCGCCTCCGACATTCTCGAGATGGACAGCATCCCCGATGTGGCCTTCATTCAAGGCGACTTCACCGATGACGCGGTGTTCGCACGCATTCTCGAGGCCATTGGCGAAAATCCGGTCGACCTTGTTATTTCCGATATGGCCCCCAATATGAGTGGGGTGAGGGCGGCTGATCAGCCGCGCGCCATGTATCTATGCGAGTTGGCGCTGGATCTGGCCAGTCGTGTGCTCCGGCCCGGCGGTGATTTCCTGATCAAGATTTTCCAGGGTGAGGGCTTCGACCTTTACCACAAGCAGGTGCGCGAAAGTTTCGAGAAGGTGCAGATGCGCAAGCCGCTGTCCTCCCGCGACCGTTCTCGCGAGCAATACCTGCTGGCCCGTGGCTTTCGCGGGGCATGAGGTGAAACCGGTGTCAGCCTTGCTGGTCTCAGAGGCAGAAACCTCATAAAGGGTTACAGACGGCGCCTGCGGGATGCGGGCGTTTGGTGTAAGTTAGATCGGTATATCACTGGTCGTCATGGGAAGCCTGCTTCGCCACGAGGCCTGCTTCAGAGGGTAGCTAATTGAACGACATGGCAAAGAATCTCATCCTGTGGCTGATCATCGCGGCCGTGCTGGTCACCGTGATGAACAACTTCTCCAGCCCGAGCGAGCCGCAGACCCTGAGCTACTCGCAATTCATCGAGCAGGTCAAGGAAGGGCGCGTCGAGCGCGTGACCGTCGACGGCTACGTGATCACTGGCAAGCGTACCGACGGCGAAGGCTTCAAGACCATTCGTCCGGCGATCCAGGATGGCGGCCTGATCGGTGACCTGATCGACAACAACGTGGTCATCGAAGGCAAGCAGCCCGAGCAGCAGAGCATCTGGACTCAGTTGCTGGTCGCCAGCTTCCCGATTCTGGTGATCATTGCGGTGTTCATGTTCTTCATGCGCCAGATGCAGGGCGGTGCCGGCGGCAAGGGCGGCCCGATGAGCTTCGGCAAGTCCAAGGCGCGCCTGCTTTCCGAAGATCAGGTCAAGACCACCCTGGCTGATGTCGCCGGCTGCGATGAAGCCAAGGAAGAGGTCGGCGAGCTGGTCGAGTTCCTCCGCGATCCGGGCAAGTTCCAGCGCCTGGGTGGTCGCATCCCGCGTGGCGTACTGATGGTCGGCCCGCCCGGTACCGGTAAGACCCTGCTGGCCAAGGCCATTGCTGGCGAAGCCAAGGTTCCGTTCTTCACCATCTCCGGCTCCGACTTCGTCGAGATGTTCGTGGGCGTGGGTGCCTCGCGTGTGCGGGACATGTTCGACCAGGCCAAGAAGCACGCCCCTTGCATCATCTTCATCGACGAAATCGACGCGGTCGGTCGCCATCGTGGCGCTGGCATGGGCGGTGGTCATGACGAGCGTGAGCAGACCCTCAACCAGTTGCTGGTGGAGATGGATGGTTTCGAGATGAACGATGGCATCATTGTCATCGCCGCAACCAACCGTCCGGACGTGCTCGACCCTGCGCTGCTGCGTCCCGGTCGTTTCGATCGTCAGGTCGTGGTTGGCCTGCCGGACATCCGCGGTCGCGAGCAGATTCTCAAGGTGCACATGCGCAAAGTGCCGATGGGCGATGATGTCGACGCCTCCGTGATCGCGCGCGGTACCCCGGGTTTCTCCGGTGCTGACCTGGCCAACCTGGTCAACGAAGCCTCGCTGTTCGCCGCTCGCAATGGCAAGCGTCTGGTCGAGATGAAGGAATTCGAACTGGCCAAGGACAAGATCATGATGGGCGCCGAGCGCAAGACCATGGTCATGTCCGACAAGGAAAAGCTCAATACGGCTTATCACGAGGCAGGTCATGCCATCGTCGGTCGTCTGGTTCCCGAGCATGACCCTGTTTACAAGGTCACCATCATCCCGCGCGGTCGTGCGCTGGGTGTGACCATGTTCCTGCCGGAAGAAGATCGCTACAGCCTGAGCAAGCGTGCCTTGACCAGCCAGATCTGCTCGCTGTTCGGTGGGCGTATCGCCGAGGAAATGACCCTGGGCTTCGATGGCGTTACCACTGGCGCCTCGAACGACATAATGCGTGCGACCCAGTTGGCCAAGAACATGGTTACCAAGTGGGGTTTGTCCGAGAAGCTCGGTCCGCTGATGTATGCCGAAGAGGAAGGCGAGGTTTTCCTTGGTCGCAGCATGGGCAGCCAGCACAGCAACGTTTCCGGTGAAACGGCCAAGCTGATCGACGAAGAAGTGCGTCGCATCATCGACGAGAGCTACGCCACTGCCAAGCAGCTGCTGGTCGACAACCGCGACAAGCTCGATGCCATGGCCGAAGCACTGATGAAGTACGAGACCATCGATGCCGATCAGATCGAGGACATCATGAGTGGTCGGGAGCCGCGCGAACCCCGTGGTTGGGGTGATGGCGACTCTGGCAAGCCTCAGGCCAAGTCTGATGAAGGCACGCGTCCCGAAGCTCCGATTGGCGGCCCCGCTGCCGAACACTAAGGTTCATCGATGTCCGATGTGCAACTGCCGAGCCGGCTACCTTGTGGTAGCCGGCTTCTTGATTTGTCCCGTCCGCAAGTGATGGGGATTCTCAATGTCACGCCCGATTCCTTTTCCGATGGCGGCCGCTTCGCGCAGCGTGATGCTGCCCTGCGGCATGCCGAGGCAATGGTTGCCGCAGGTGCGTCTCTGATCGATGTCGGTGGCGAATCGACGCGGCCTGGTGCGCGTGCGGTCTCGCCTACCGAGGAGCTCGAGCGCGTGGCGCCGGTGGTCGAGGCGATCGCTCGCGAGCTGGACGTGATCATTTCCGTCGATACCTCGACGCCAGCGGTGATGCGCGAGAGTGCACGGCTCGGTGCCGGGCTGATCAACGACGTGCGTTCGCTGCAGCGTGACGGCGCCCTGGACGCTGCAGCTGATACCGGTCTGCCGGTCTGTCTGATGCATATGCGCGGTGAGCCCGGCAACATGCAGGACGATCCGCGCTATCCGGACATTCTCGACGAGGTGCAGGGCTTTCTGTCCGAGCGCATGGCTGCTTGCGCGGCGGCGGGTATAGCGGCTGAGCGCATCGTGCTCGATCCGGGGTTCGGTTTCGCCAAGACGCTCGAGCATAATCTTTCGCTGTTTCGCCGCATGGATTGTCTGCATGCCTTGGGTCGGCCGCTGCTGGTCGGTGTTTCGCGCAAGAGCATGATTGGCAAGGTGCTGGGGCACGAGGTCGGGGGGCGCCTGTATGGCAGTCTGGCCCTGGCTGCGCTGGCGTTGACCAAGGGCGCTCATATTCTGCGTGTGCATGATGTCCCTGAAACGGTCGACGTGGTGCGCATGATCGCTGCGGTTGAAGCGGCGCAATAAAAAGGAATTGGTAATGACCAGAAAATACTTTGGCACCGATGGCATTCGTGGGCGCGTTGGTGAGTTCCCGATCACTCCAGATTTCGTGCTTAAGCTGGGTTGGGCTGCCGGCATGGCGTTTCGTAAGCAGGGCAAGTGTCGCATCCTCATCGGCAAGGACACGCGCATCTCCGGCTACATGTTCGAGTCGGCTCTGGAGGCCGGTCTGGCGGCTGCGGGTGCTGATGTGCAGTTGCTTGGTCCGATGCCCACGCCTGCTATTGCCTACCTGACGCGTACCTTCCAGGCCGATGCCGGCATCGTCATCAGTGCATCGCACAACCCGCATGACGATAACGGCATCAAGTTCTTCTCCAGTGAAGGCACCAAGTTGCCCGATGATGTCGAGCTGATGATCGAAGAGTTGCTCGATCAGCCGATGACCGTGGTGGAGTCGGCTGCGATCGGCAAGGCTTCGCGCATCAACGATGCATCTGGGCGCTACATCGAGTTCTGCAAGAGCAGCGTGTCCACCGGCACCAACTTCAAGCACCTGAAAATCGTTGTCGACTGCGCCCATGGTGCGGCCTACAAGGTCGCGCCCAGCGTGTTCCGCGAATTGGGTGCCGAGGTCAAGGTCATGGCGGCGCAGCCGGATGGCCTCAATATCAACCATGAGTGTGGCTCGACGCATATCGCCGGGCTGCAGGCCGAGGTGTTGGCTCAGGGGGCCGACCTCGGCATCGCCTTCGATGGTGACGCCGATCGCGTGATGATGGTCGATCACACCGGTACCGTGGTCGATGGTGACGAGCTGCTGTTCATCATTGCCCGTGATCTGCATGAGCGCGGACGCCTGCATGGCGGCGTGGTTGGTACGCTGATGAGCAATTTGGGGCTGGAGTTGGCGCTGGCTGAGCTGAATATCCCGTTCGTTCGTGCCAAGGTCGGGGATCGCTATGTCATTGCCGAACTGATGGCGCGCAACTGGCTGCTGGGTGGCGAAAACTCCGGGCACCTGGTGTGCTTCCAGCACACCACCACGGGCGATGCGATTATCGCCGCGCTACAGGTATTGGTGGCGCTCAAGCGTCGTGACCAGTCGCTGGCCGAAGCGCGCATGGGGGTCAAGAAGTGCCCGCAGGTGCTGCTCAATGTGCGTTTCTCGGGCGAGTTCGATCCGCTTGAGCATCCTTCGGTTAAGGATGCGTGCGCGCGGGTTACCGAGCGCATGGCGGGGCGTGGCCGAGTATTGTTGCGCAAGTCTGGTACCGAGCCGCTGCTGCGGGTGATGGTCGAAGGCGATGACGAGACGGCCGTGCGAAGCTATGCCGATGAATTGGCTAAGATTGTTGCTGAAGTCTGTGCATGATTGAGCTTGCTACCCGAATAGCTCTTGGGTAACATCTGCGCCCTCTTTGATCGACGAGGTAAAGCATGCGTCGCCCCTTGGTTGCAGGTAACTGGAAAATGCACGGTACCCGCGCCAGCGTCGCAGAGCTGATCGAAGGGCTGAGTCAGCAAGTGCTGTCTGCTGATATCGATGTAGCGGTGTTTCCCTCGAGTCTGCACATTGCTCAGGTCGTTCAAGGTCTGGGTGATAAAGCGGTGAAAGTGGGTGCGCAGGATTGCGCAGCGCAAGCCGAGCAGGGCGCTTTGACTGGTGAGCTGGCGACGAGTCAGTTGGTCGATGTGGGTTGCGAGTTTGTGCTGGTCGGTCACTCCGAGCGTCGTCTAATTCTGGGCGAAAGCGATGAAGTGGTCGTTCGCAAGTTTGCAGCCGTACAGGCAGCTGGATTGGTTCCGGTGCTTTGTCTCGGTGAGACCCGTGAGCAGCGTGAGGCGGGCGCGACGCTGGATGTAGTGGGTGGTCAGTTGGCCGCGGTGATCGATGCTCTGGGTGTCGAGTCGCTGAAGAGAGCTGTAGTTGCCTATGAGCCTGTTTGGGCCATTGGCACCGGTTTGACCGCTACGCCGGAGCAGGCTCAGGAAGTACATGCAGCAATACGTGCGCAGGTCGCGCTGCTGGATGTCGATGTGGCAGATGGTCTGAGAATTCTTTATGGCGGCAGTGTCAAGGCCGCCAGTGCTGCCGAGTTGTTCGGTATGCAGGATATCGATGGGGGGCTTGTGGGCGGAGCCTCTCTGAATGCGGATGAATTCGGTGCGATCTGTCGCGCTGCAGGAAACTGAAGAATGCTGGAAACAGTCGTAGTGGTTCTGCATCTGATCGGTGCAATCGGTATTGTCGCGCTGGTTTTGGTTCAGCAGGGCAAGGGTGCTGATGCGGGTGCGTCTTTTGGTTCGGGTGCTTCGGCAACTGTATTCGGAAGCCAAGGTTCCTCTACCTTTTTGAGTAAGTTTACTGGTATACTCGCTGCAGCTTTTTTCATTACTAGCTTGGGCTTAGCGTTCTTTGCTAAAGAAAAAGCTGAAGCACTGACTCAAGTTGGGCTTCCTGATCCTGCGGTTATGGAAGTTCAACAAAAACCGGTCGTCGAAGACGTTCCGGTGCTCGAAGAGCAAAAGGCACCTGCATCCGATGCGTCGGACGTGCCGGAGGCTCCAAAGCAGTAACCGTTTTGCCGAGGTGGTGGAATTGGTAGACACGCTACCTTGAGGTGGTAGTGGCCATAGGCTGTAGGGGTTCGAGTCCCCTCCTCGGTACCATATAAAAGAAGGCCCGCAGTTCGCGGGCTTTCTTGTTTTTCGGAGTGTTGGTTGACCCTCGTAGGGGGCGGCCTTATAATTCCGGCCCAGCTTTGGCGCGGGGTGGAGCAGTCTGGTAGCTCGTCGGGCTCATAACCCGAAGGTCGTTGGTTCAAATCCAGCCCCCGCAACCAGTTTCAGCAGGCCCCTTTTCAGGGGCCTTTTGCTAGCTGGAAGACAACGTCCGCCAGACTTCGTGGCGGTTTGAAGGGATGGGCGTTTCGCCCATTTTTTATTTGCACAGCATGCACGAGGGCCGTTAAGTGTCGAGCAAGCTAGAACAGTTGCAGGCCTTGTTGGCCCCGGTAGTCGAAGCACTCGGCTATCAATGCTGGGGCATCGAGTTCCTGTCGCAGGGGCGTCATTCGCTGCTGCGTGTCTATATCGACAAGGCTGATGGCATCCTGATCGACGATTGCGAGATCGTCAGTCGTCAGCTCAGTGGTGTACTGGATGTCGAAGATCCGATCACATCGGAGTACACCCTGGAAGTTTCCTCTCCTGGCATGGATCGGCCGCTGTTCACACTCGAACAGTTCGCGGCGCATGTCGGTGAGCAGGCAAAGATCAAGCTGCGCTCGCCCTTCGAGGGGCGTCGCAACTTTCAGGGTCTTCTCCGTGGTGTGGAGGAGCAGGACGTGGTGGTACAGGTGGATGACCACGAATACCTGCTGCCGATCGATCTGATCGACAAGGCCAACATCATCCCCCGGTTTGATTGAGACGCGGATCCCGTGTCGTTGGGCAACTGTCCTGTCTGCGTAATGAGTGCAGACCAGCGACGGAGTGCTGACGAGGCGGGTCGCGCAGATCCAATGGATTGCGAAAGGCGAGGCGTACGATGAGCAAAGAAGTACTGCTAGTTGTTGAGTCGGTATCCAATGAAAAGGGTGTACCGGCCGGCGTGATTTTCGAGGCGCTGGAGCTGGCTCTGGCGACCGCTACCAAAAAGCGTTTCGAGGACGAGGTCGATCTGCGTGTATCGATCAATCGCCAGAACGGCAGCTACGAGACTTTCCGTCGCTGGACCGTGGTCGACGAGTCCGAGTTCGAAGACCCAGCCTACCAGCTGACCGACGACATGCCGCAGGCTGTCGAAGCCAACGCCAAGATCGGTGATGTGCTCGAGGAAAAGGTCGAGTCCATCGAGTTCGGTCGTATCGCCGCGCAAACCGCCAAGCAAGTGATCGTGCAGAAAGTGCGCGAAGCCGAACGTGCTCAGGTAGTCGATGCCTATCGCGAACGTCTGGGCGAGATCATCTCCGGCACCGTGAAGAAGGTCACTCGCGACAACGTCATCGTCGACCTGGGCAACAACGCCGAGGCGCTGCTGGCACGCGAAGACATCATCCCGCGTGAAACCTTCCGAGTCGGCGTGCGTCTGCGTGCCCTGCTCAAGGAAATTCGTACCGAGAACCGTGGCCCTCAGTTGATCCTGTCGCGTACCGCGCCGGAAATGCTGATCGAACTGTTCCGCATCGAAGTGCCGGAAATTGCCGAGGGCCTGATCGAGGTCAAGGGCGCGTCCCGTGATCCGGGTTCGCGTGCCAAGATCGCCGTGCGCTCCAAGGACAAGCGTATCGACCCGCAGGGCGCCTGCATCGGCATGCGCGGCTCGCGTGTTCAGGCCGTTTCCGGTGAGCTGGGTGGCGAGCGCGTCGACATCGTGCTGTGGGACGACAACCCCGCACAGTTCGTGATCAATGCCATGTCGCCGGCTGAGGTGGCTGCGATCATCGTTGACGAAGATGCCCATGCCATGGACATCGCCGTTGGTGAAGACAACCTGGCTCAGGCCATCGGTCGTGGCGGCCAGAACGTACGACTGGCCAGTCAGTTGACCGGCTGGACGCTGAACGTGATGACCGAGGCCGACATCCAGGCCAAGCAACAAGCGGAAACCGGCGACATCATGCAGTCCTTCATCGACGAGCTGGAAGTCGACGAAGAGCTGGCCCAAGTCCTGGTCGAAGAGGGTTTCACCAGTCTCGAAGAGATTGCCTACGTACCCATGGAAGAAATGCTCAGCATCGATGGCTTCGACGAGGAGATCGTCAATGAGCTGCGCGCGCGAGCCAAGGATCGTCTGCTGACCAAGGCGATCGCCAACGAGGAAAAGTTGGCCGATGCCCATCCAGCGGATGACCTGCTGGAAGTCGAGGGTATGGACAAGGCGCTAGCTCTGGAGCTGGCGTTGCGCGGCGTGATTACCCGTGAAGACCTGGCCGAGCAGTCGATTGACGACCTGCTCGACATCGACGGCATCGACGAAGAACGTGCCGGCAAGCTGATCATGGCCGCCCGAGCCCATTGGTTCGAGTAAGCGGTTGCGGCCTGAGGAGAAAGATGCATGACGCAAGTCACGGTGAAAGAACTGGCCAAAGTGGTCGACACCCCGGTTGAACGCCTGCTTCAGCAGATGCGTGAGGCTGGCCTGTCCCACAGTAGTGCCGAACAAGTAGTGACCGACAGTGAGAAACAGGCCCTGCTGGCCCATCTCAAAAGCAGTCACGGCGACAAGGTCGAAGAGCCGCGCAAGATTACCTTGCAGCGCAAGACCACCAGCACCCTCCGGGTGGCTGGCAGCAAGACCATCAGTGTGGAAGTGCGCAAGAAGAAGACCTTCGTCAAGCGCAGCCCCGAAGAGCTCGAGGCCGAGAAGCAGCGCGAGCTGGAAGCCCAGCGCGCCGCTGCCGAGGCCGAGCGTCTGAAGGCCGAGGAAGAAGCCAAGCGCAAGGCCGAAGAAGAGGCCAAACGTCAGGCGGCTGCTCCTGCTGCCGAAGCGCCTGCTCCGGCTGCTGCGCCTGAGCCGGTCGTCAGTGCTCCGGTCGCCGCGCCGGCTACCACTGTCGAGGGCGAGCGCAAGAAAGAAGAAGTGCGTCGCCCCGAGAAGGCGCGCAGCGACGAAGAAGAGCGTCGTGATCGCAAGCATGCGCAGCACCGTCCGACTCTCAAGGAGAAGGCGCCGGCTCCGCGTGTGGCTCCGCGCAGCGTCGACGAGGAAAGCGATGGCTTCCGTCGTGGAGGTCGTGGCAAGTCCAAGATGAAAAAGCGCAACCAGCATGGCTTCCAGACGCCGGCAGGTCCGGTGGTGCGCGAAGTTTCCATCGGCGAGACCATTACCGTTTCGGAACTGGCTCAGCAGATGTCGGTGAAAGCCGCTGAAGTCATCAAGTTCATGTTCAAGATGGGCTCGCCTGCCACCATCAACCAGGTACTGGATCAGGAAACTGCCCAGCTGGTCGCCGAAGAGCTGGGCCACAAGGTCAAGCTGGTCAGTGACAACGCCCTGGAAGATTCCCTGGCCGAGTCGCTGAAGTTCGAAGGCGAGGCTATGTCCCGTGCACCGGTGGTGACCGTCATGGGTCACGTCGACCATGGTAAGACCTCGCTGCTCGACTACATCCGTCGTGCCAAGGTCGCGTCCGGCGAGGCGGGTGGTATCACTCAGCACATCGGCGCCTACCACGTGGAAACCGACCGCGGCATGGTCACCTTCCTCGATACCCCCGGTCACGCTGCGTTCACCCAGATGCGTGCTCGTGGTGCCAAGGCCACCGATATCGTCATTCTCGTCGTCGCCGCTGATGACGGCGTGATGCCGCAGACCCAGGAAGCCGTGCAGCACGCGAAAGCCGCTGGCGTGCCGATCGTGGTCGCGGTGAACAAGATCGACAAGCCAGATGCCAACCCGGACAACATCAAGAACGGCCTGGCCGCGCTCGACGTGATTCCGGAAGAGTGGGGCGGCGATGCACCTTACGTGCATGTGTCGGCCAAAGTCGGTACCGGTATCGACGAACTGCTTGAAGCCGTGCTGCTGCAGGCTGAAGTGCTCGAACTGACCGCTACGCCGAGCGCGCCCGGTCGTGGCGTGGTCGTCGAATCGCGCCTGGACAAGGGCCGTGGCCCGGTGGCTACCGTGCTGGTTCAGGACGGTACCCTGCGTCAGGGCGACATGGTGCTGGTCGGCGTCAACTACGGTCGTGTGCGTGCCATGCTCGACGAGAACGGCAAGCCGATCAAGGAAGCGGGTCCGTCGATCCCGGTCGAGATTCTCGGCCTGGATGGTACGCCGGATGCCGGTGACGAGATGATGGTGGTGGCCGACGAGAAGAAGGCCCGCGAAGTTGCGCTGTTCCGTCAGGGCAAGTTCCGCGAGGTCAAACTGGCTCGTGCCCACGCCGGCAAGCTGGAAAACATCTTCGAGAACATGGGCCAGGAAGAGAAGAAGACCCTCAACATCGTCCTCAAGGCCGACGTTCGTGGTTCTCTGGAAGCTCTGCAGGGCTCGCTCAGCACCCTGGGCAACGACGAAGTGCAAGTGCGTGTGGTCGGTGGCGGTGTCGGTGGTATCACCGAGTCCGATGCCAACCTGGCGCTGGCTTCCAATGCCGTGCTGTTCGGCTTCAACGTCCGTGCTGACGCCGGTGCGCGCAAGATCGTCGAGTCCGAAGGCCTCGACATGCGCTACTACAACGTCATCTACGACATCATCGAAGACGTCAAGAAAGCCCTCACCGGTATGCTCGGCAGCGACGTTCGCGAGAACATCCTGGGTACCGCGGAAGTGCGTGACGTGTTCCGTTCGCCGAAGTTCGGCGCTGTCGCTGGCTGCATGGTCATCGAGGGCACCGTCTACCGCAACCGTCCGATCCGCGTACTGCGCGAGGACGTGGTGATCTTCGAAGGCGAGCTGGAATCGCTGCGTCGCTTCAAGGACGACGTCGCCGAAGTGCGTAATGGCATGGAGTGCGGTATCGGCGTGAAGAGCTACAACGACGTCAAGGTCGGCGACAAGATCGAAGTGTTCGAGAAGGTTCAGGTGGCGCGCAGTCTGTAAGCGCAACCCCTTGACCACGCAACGCCCGGCCCCGCTCAAGCGCGGCCGGGCGTTTGCCGCTTTTACGTCCGCTGCCGATCAGGTGGGCGGGCGAAGGAAAGGTAAGTAAGAAATGGCCAAAGATTACAGCCGTACCCAACGTATCGGCGATCAGATGCAACGCGAGCTTGCCCAGCTCATTCGGCGTGAGGTCAAGGATCCGCGTCTGGGGTTGGTGACCATCACCGCGGTCGATGTCAGTCGTGATATCGGCCACGCTAAAATCTTCATCACTGTCATGGGGCAGGATGACGCCGATGCCGTCAAGGAGAGCCTGAAGGTTCTCAACGACGCTGCCGGTTTTCTGCGCATGCAGCTAGGTAAGGCGATGAAGCTGCGCAGCGTGCCACAGTTGCACTTCCACTACGACGAGAGCGTTCAGCGCGGTGCTCACCTGTCGGCACTGATCGAGCGTGCCGTTGCGGAAGATCGTTTGCACGACGATACCGCGGGTTCCAAGGAGTAAGGCGTGGCGCAGGTCAAACGTATTCGCCGCAAGGTCGATGGCATCATCCTGCTGGACAAGCCGCATGGCTTCACCTCCAACGCCGCGTTGCAGAAGGTGCGCTGGTTGCTCAACGCCGAGAAGGCCGGGCATACCGGTAGCCTCGACCCGCTGGCTACCGGCGTGCTGCCGTTGTGCTTCGGCGAGGCGACCAAGTTCTCTCAGTACCTGCTCGATGCCGACAAGGGCTATGAAACCTTGGCCCAGTTGGGCGTGACCACCACCACCGGCGATGCCGAGGGTGAGGTGATCGAGCGTCGTCCGGTGACCGTTGGTCGCAGCGAAATCGAGGCGGCATTGCCGCGTTTTCGCGGTGAAATCAAACAGATACCGCCGATGTACTCGGCCCTGAAGAAGGATGGGCAGCCGCTCTACAAGCTGGCCCGCGCAGGCGAAGTAGTGGAGCGCGAAGCGCGTTCTGTTACTATTGCGCGCCTGGAATTGCTCGGCCTTGAAGGCGAGCAGGCACGTTTGTCGGTGGATTGCAGCAAGGGCACCTACATCCGCACGCTGGTCGAGGATCTCGGCCAGGTATTGGGATGCGGGGCGCATGTGGCGCAACTGCGTCGCACCAAGGCTGGTCCCTTCGATTTGTCGCGTACCGTGACTCTGCAGGAGCTGGAAGCGGCGCATGCCGAAGGTGGCAACGAAGCGCTGGATCGCTTCCTGCAACCGGTCGATAGCGGCCTGCAGGATTGGCCGCTGCTGCAGCTCTCCGAGCACAGCGCGTTTTACTGGCTGCAAGGGCAGCCGGTACGTGCACCGGAAGCGCCGAAGTTCGGCATGGTGCGCGTGCAGGATCATAGCGGTCGCTTCATCGGCATCGGTGAAGTCAGTGATGACGGGCGTATCGCGCCGCGTCGGCTGATTTCCACTGGCGCCTGAGGCGGCAAAGGAATTCGACCATCAGGTCGAAAGCCGTGGCCCGAGTTTCTCGGGTGATGGTGTTACGAGGGTGGCTGTCAGTAGGCACGGTCATGCCTCTTTTTAAAACACGGGAAGCGATTCCCGGCCTATTGAAACCGCGAAAGCGGTTTCCTGATGAGAGGAAGCCAACATGGCACTCAGCGTTGAAGAAAAAGCCCAGATCGTAAACGAGTACAAGCAAGCTGAAGGCGATACCGGTAGCCCGGAAGTGCAGGTTGCCCTGCTGACCGCCAACATCAACAAGCTGCAGGATCACTTCAAGGCCAACGGCAAGGATCACCACAGCCGTCGCGGTCTGATCCGCATGGTAAACCAGCGCCGCAAGCTGCTGGACTACCTGAAGGGTAAGGACACCACTCGTTACAGCGCCCTGATCGGTCGCCTGGGCCTGCGTCGTTAATAGACGCGAGCTGCACAAGTTGGAAGCTGGGAGTTCGGCGTCGCGAGTGGGGAGTGATCCTCACCTCGGGGCGCTGGGCTTCCAGCTTTTGGCTTTTCGAGGGATGCATCGGGTCCGACTCCCGCGCCTCTTTCCAATTTCCCCCAAGGCAACAAAGAGAAGGAAAACACCGTGAACCCGGTAATCAAGCAATTCAAGTTCGGTCAGTCGACCGTAACCCTCGAGACTGGCCGCATCGCCCGTCAAGCCAGCGGCGCCGTGCTGGTGACCGTCGACAACGACGTCACCGTTCTGGTCACCGTGGTTGGTGCCAAGAGCGCCGACCCGAGCAAAGGCTTCTTCCCGCTGTCCGTGCACTACCAGGAAAAGACCTACGCTGCCGGCAAGATCCCGGGTGGCTTCTTCAAGCGTGAAGGCCGTCCGAGCGAGAAGGAAACCCTGACCTCGCGCCTGATCGACCGTCCGATCCGCCCGCTGTTCCCAGAAGGTTTCATGAACGAAGTGCAGGTCGTCTGCACCGTCGTTTCCACCAGCAAGAAGACCGATCCGGACGTTGCCGCCATGATCGGTACCTCGGCTGCCCTGGCCGTTTCCGGTATTCCGTTCAACGGCCCGATCGGCGCCGCGCGTGTAGCCTTCCACCCGGACACCGGCTACCTGCTGAACCCCAACTACGAGCAACTGCAGGCTTCCAGCCTGGACATGGTCGTGGCCGGTACCGAAACCGCCGTACTGATGGTGGAATCGGAAGCTGACGAGCTGACCGAAGACCAGATGCTGGGCGCCGTATTGTTCGCCCATCAGGAATTCCAGGCCGTGATCCAGGCCGTCAAGGAATTCGCTGCCGAAGCAGGCAAGCCGACCTGGAACTGGCAGGCCCCGGCCGCCAACACTCCGCTGCTGGATGCCATCCGCAACCAGTTCGGCGCGGCCATCAGCCAGGCCTACACCATCACCATCAAGCAGGATCGCTACAACCGTCTGGGCGAGCTGCGTGATGAAGTCGTCGCGGCCCTGGCCGGCGAAGGCGAAGGCCAGTTCCCGGCTGATGAAGTCAAAGCGGCTTTCGGCGAGATCGAGTACCGCACCGTGCGTCAGAACATCGTCGACGGCAAGCCGCGTATCGATGGTCGCGACACCCGCACCGTACGTCCGCTGAAGATCGAAGTCGGCGTGCTCGACAAGACCCACGGCTCGGCGCTGTTCACTCGTGGTGAAACCCAGGCGCTGGTCGTTGCTACCCTCGGCACCGCTCGCGATGCACAGCTGCTCGACACCCTCGAAGGCGAGAAGCGCGATGCCTTCATGCTGCACTACAACTTCCCGCCGTTCTCGGTCGGTGAGTGTGGTCGCATGGGCGGTGCCGGTCGCCGCGAGATCGGTCACGGCCGTCTGGCCCGTCGTGGCGTTGCCGCCATGCTGCCGAAGGGCGACGAATTCCCGTACACCATCCGCGTGGTATCGGAAATCACCGAATCCAACGGTTCGTCCTCCATGGCTTCGGTCTGCGGCGCTTCCCTGGCGCTGATGGACGCCGGTGTGCCGATGAAGGCGCCGGTTGCCGGTATCGCCATGGGTCTGGTGCTGGAAGGTGAGAAATTCGCCGTTCTGACCGACATCCTCGGTGACGAAGACCACCTGGGCGACATGGACTTCAAGGTAGCCGGTACCGCCAAGGGTGTGACCGCGCTGCAGATGGACATCAAGATCCAGGGCATCACCGAAGAGATCATGGAGCAGGCGCTGGAGCAGGCGCTGGAAGCCCGTCTGAACATCCTCGGTCAGATGAACCAGGTGATCAGCCAGTCGCGCACCGAGCTGTCGGCCAATGCCCCGACCATGCTGGCGATGAAGATCGACCAGGACAAGATCCGCGACGTCATCGGCAAGGGCGGCGCCACCATCCGCTCCATCTGCGAAGAGACCAAGGCTTCGATCGACATCGAAGACGACGGCTCGATCAAGATCTTCGGCGAAACCAAGGACGCTGCCGAGGCTGCCAAGCAGCGCGTGCTGGCGATCACCGCCGAAGCCGAGATCGGCAAGATCTACGTCGGCAAGGTCGAGCGCATCGTCGACTTCGGTGCCTTCGTCAACATCCTGCCGGGCAAGGACGGTCTGGTGCACATCTCCATGCTGAGCGATCAGCGCGTGGAGAAGGTCACCGACGTACTGAAAGAAGGTCAGGAGGTGAAGGTACTGGTACTGGACGTGGACAACCGCGGCCGTATCAAGCTGTCGATCAAGGACGTGGCGGCTGCAGAAGCCTCCGGCGTCTGATAGACCTGCGTTGCAATACGAGGAGCCCCGCGAAAGCGGGGCTTTTTCGTTGTGGTTCGTGGAAGGTCTATGGCGTCAGTTTTGATACCGGACTGGCAATGTTGTGTTGATTTATCGAGTTTCTGTTCCGAATTGCCGCGTTTTTGTTGATGTCTTTGGTTTCGCCCTCCCGGGCGAGTGACTTTGCGGGCAGGCCGAGACGCGCGACGGTGATGTCGTGCGCCTGCAGGCTGTAAACACCACCACGCACCGAATCAACGACTACACGCAGCGGATTAAATGGGCCGCCATCGCTGATCTCTGTAGCCAGCAAATAGGTATAAGAAGTGCCTGGCTGCTGAACCGTACGCCGCAGCGTCGTGCCGCTGTAAAAACGAAACCGGTACTCGGTACCTGCCTCCGGGCCGATATCGCCCAGGGTTGTATCAATCAACTGGTCGGCCTGCGCCAGCCGGTCACGATGAGAAATGCTGACCGTAACCTCACCCGTAACCTCAGACGGGTACGCAGCCCCATTGAGCAATAGCCGGCCCGGAGGATATGGATATCCCTGACGGCCCGCCAAAGTTAGCGAATCACTCGCAGCCAATCCCTCGGCCAACTGCCCCTCGCTCGTATTCGTCAACAGTTTTGCCTGGATGGTAACGCCGCTGGTGTACTCGGTTTCGTCCGCACCCTCGAATCCATCGTAAAACCAGATCCGGGCGCCGGCAGCGTGCTGCGCCGGCACGGTATCGGCGCAGCCTCGGGCCAGGGTGACCTGGTTGGTGGTGAGGTTGATGGCATCCACGCGCACGATCTCGTCATCGAGCAGTGCGGCCTGGCCAACGGCGACCTGGTCGAGATCGAGCGCGGTGGTCACAGTCACGACGCTCGGGCCGGCTGCTGCCGGCAGCGCCGCCACGAGCAGCGCAGTCGGGCACCAGTCGGCGGTACCGCGATCGGTGAACGAGCCGCTGGTACCGGGACGAGTCAGCAGGCTATAGCTGAGTGAGAGGCCGCTCGGGCGCGCGGCCAGCGATGCAGCCCATGCAGCGGTCACGTCGACCAGATCCAAGTTGGCCTGGTCGATCAACCCGGCCAGCTCGCGGTATGGAACCTCCATCAGCCGGCGCAGCGTCGGGGCGTATGGCGTGCGATCGGGCGGGACGTATCCGCTCGGCGGTACAACGACAAACGATGATGACGGCAGACCGAACACGTCCTGCAGGCAGGTGATGGTGATGGTGCCGTTGACCAGGGTGCCGTCCTCGATGCGCCCGGCGCGTACTACAACTTCAGCAATACCGCGCTTGAGCGAGCGAATGCGGAACGGATCCGCCGGGCCGATGTTCGCGGCCCGCCGATCCAGCTTCACCTTGTACTTGCGCAGGTTGCTGGCCTTAACCCGCATGTCGCGCTGCACTACACGCGCGGCCAGATCGCCGGTCGGGATAGCCGGGTAGCTTTTGGTTTCGGACGATGGCCCTCCCTGGACCTGTGCAATCGCGGGGTTTACTGCGCGCGCTCGCTGCTTCTTGCCGGTAATGGCGTCGACGAACTCAACATAGAGCTGGCTCGGGGCCTGCACCGCGCTGCCGGTTTCGTCATCCTCGATGCTCAGCAGGCCGCTTTCCTCGTCGAACAGCGGCAGATCGGCCACGTTGTAGTCATCGCGGATCAGCTTGAGAGTGATGAGCCCGGTATTCCGATCCGGGCCACAGTACGCGCCGATGTGCTCGCAGATCTGGTCACGGAAATCGGCTAGGGTGCCCTGGCTGCGCTTCCAACCAATGCACAGACCGAAGCCTTCGTTGTAGAGCTTCATGCTGCGGCGAGCAGTTTCCGATCGAGGCCGGCTTCGCAGACGCGGACGGCAAGAAGCTGGCGGCGCTGCTCGCCGGCCTCGATCCGAAGCTCGGCCGGGCGGTGCTCAACTACCTGCGCCTGTTCAGCCCGGCCAAGCGCGGCCTGCGCATGACCCGTGCCATCAAGCTGCTGGAAGAGCTGCTCGACCTGGTCAACGCCGGCACGGTGCAAAAGGACGCCCGCAAAAACGATACCAAGCCAGCGCCGCCCAGGATCTGGACGGCCGGCATCGAGCAGATGCTGATCGCCCGCGATCGCCTGACGCTGCCGCTGGAGAACCACAACTACCTGCGTGCGGTGGTCTACGGCATCGCCAGCGACCCCGTCCAGGTGCAAGCCGCCGCGCCGGCCAAGGCGACGCGGGCCGGCCCTTCACCGCAACAGACCATCCAGGAGGCGATCGGCCGCATCAACGCCGATCTGCGCCTGGGCCTTATAAAGGAAGAGGAAGCCGAACGCCGCATCGCAGCGGCAAGGGGGAATGTATGAGCACCAAGCCCACAGCCATGGCACAGAAGCGCCACGAACTACTCAGCGATATCGCCGATCACGTTGCGGCGGTGGTTTCGGAGCATGGTATCGGCGCGGAGATCGCCGAGCAGGCCGGCGCGGCGGTGGTCGAGCATCTGTCCAATACCTGGGCGGGAAGCTGCGTCACGTTCCCGAAGGACTTCCGCTGGCGGATCACCCAGCGGGATCTGGAGATCCTGAGCAAATTCAACGGCCGCAACCACCACGCGCTCGCCGTTGAATATGACATGACAGAGAATGCGATCTATAAGCTGCTCAAGCGGACGCAGGACAGGAAGTTCGACCAGGATCAGCATAAGATCGACTTCGGCGACGGCCTCTAACCAACGGCCGCCGCCGTTTCACCTATGGCAACACCGTTACAAAACCCATCCCGCTATTTCCCGCCTCGTTCCGTTATATCCCGCCTTTATCACGCTTTCCCTGTCATATATTTCTCAAGCCTGCACACCCGAGGGGGCGAAACCCGGAATATCTGAAAACACCCAAAGCGGCGTCCAGAACACCAACGCAAACCAACAAGATCACACAAACTTGCCAGTCCGGTATCAACCAAGCATTGCCTACACCTTGGATAACCTTTTCCGCTTCCGAGAGGGCGGGGATGGCATTTCGGTATCGTGCAGGCTGCCCGAGCGAAAGGGCGCATATCGGCGAAATGCAAGATCGGCCTATCTCTCGATAAATATCAAGTATTTGATTTATAAGGTTTTATTGATTTTTAAAAGCTGGCACAGGCATTGCGATAGTTACCGTGAACCTGCCGCCGGAGATGGCGTGCAGATTGTCTGGAATGTACAGGAGTCGAACCATGAAACAGCCAATCAACCGTTTCGCCGTTGCTACCCTTACCGCCACCGCTCTGAGCCTGACGCTGGCCTCGGCCGCCTTTGCCGAACCGACCATGCTCGCGGCCAACGATACCGTGGACAAGGCCGAGCAGGCAGTGTCCGACACCTGGATCACCAGCAAGGTCAAATCCAGTTTCATCGCGGACAAGAGCCTCAGTGCCCTGGACATCAAGGTTGAGACTAATCAAGGCGTGGTTTCCCTGTCCGGTGTAGTGGCCAGTGATGCCGAGCGTGATCTGGCCGTGGCCAAGGCCAAGGAAATCGAGGGCGTCAAGGCCGTTTCCGCCGATGGCCTGAAATCCGCCGACTAATTTTAGCGTCGGCCGGGTGCAAGCCCGGCTGACCGACTGGGAGGACGACCATGAATAGCGACATCATCCAAGGCAAATGGAAGCAGCTCAGCGGCCGCATCAAGGAGCGCTGGGGCAACCTGACCGATGACGACCTGAACGTGGCCGAGGGGCATAGCGACTACCTCACCGGCAAGCTCCAGGAGCGTTACGGCTGGACCAAGGAAAAGGCTCAGCAGGAACTGCGTGACTTCAGCTCGAAGCTGTAACTCCGCAGAGCGATGAAAGCCCCGCCAGCGAACCTGGCGGGGCTTTTTCGTATCGGGATCAGGTGCCCCGCTTGCTGCGGATATCGGTCAGGCGGCCGCCTTCGAAGCGCAGGAAATGGTACATGCCGTTGTTGGGGCCGTAGATCCATTCCTCCACGGCCACCTCGTTACGAAAGCCATAGTGATCGACCACTTCCTTGTAGCCGAGAAAGTCCCGGCTGGCGGGCTCGCCGCATTTGTTCTGCACTTCGCCGAGCGTCGCGTCCTTGCTGACCAGAGCGCTGCCGCAGCGATAGGTGGACGAGGCTTCTGCGCACAGAGGCAGGCTCAGCAGCAGGGGCAGGTATTTCAGCAGGCGCATGGGGCGTTCTCCACTCAGCGTTCGCGACGTCGCTCGATGGCGACCAGGCGATTGCCTTCGAAGCGCAGGATGCTGAGCATGCCATTGCTTGGTCCATAGACCCACTCTTCGACGACGTACTCGCGTCGGTCATAGGAGCCCAGCGTGTAGCCGATAGGGTCGCGGTGCAGAGGCGCGCCGCATTTGCGTTCCACCTCGAAGGCGCGATCGCCGACGCTGACCAGTTGGCTGCCACAGCGCAGGGTGTCGGCGTAAGCGCCTGAGCAGAGCAGGGCGGCCAGCAAGGCGAGCGTGGCCGCGAACGCAGGTTGACGCATGATCATTGGCTGTCCAGGTGCAGGGCGGACAGAACCCGGCCGTTGCTCTCGGGTTCCGCCAGGTTGACGTCGATCAGGTAGACGCGTTCGTCGCTCATGCCGCCCTGTTCGACCAAATAGTCCTTGATCGCCGCGGCACGCTGTTGCGCCAGTTGGCGCAGCAGTAATTTGCTCTGTGCCCAGGAGTCCAATACGGCCTGGCGCATCTTCTGCAGGCGCTGTTCTTCATCCAGCGCCGCCCATTCGCCCGGAGGCTGCTGCTTGAGGCGCGCACGGTAGATGCCTTCGAGCAGGGCGGCCTGTTCGTTGTCGTCTACCGTCAGCTCGTCCGGGCTGGCAGGTACCTTGTCGCCGCGACGCTGCAGCACTTTGTACCAGGTTTCGCGGAATTCCCGCTGCAGGCGCTGCTCGGCCAGCAAGGGGCCATCGGCGACCTGGGCGCTCTGGCCCTCGACCTCCAGGCGCAGGGTCGGGCGTTCCTTGAGCGCCTGAGCCAGCGTGTCCAGAGCCTTGCGCGCATCATCGGAGAGGGCATCGGAGCCGGCGTCGAATGGCACCGTGCTGAGATCCATGTCACCGCCGCCTGCAACCAGGCCGGCGACGAACTTGAACGGCGCCTGCGCCGCGCGCAGTACCAGGTTACGCAAGGTCTGCCAGACGATGGGCATGACGCTGAACTGCGGGTTGTTCAGGTCGCCCTGCACCGGCAATTCGATGGAGATGCGCCCCTGAGTATCCTTGAGCAGCGCCACGGCCAGGCGAATCGGCAGGTCGACGGCGTCCGGGCTGTCGACCTTCTCGCCCAGTTGCAGGTTCTCCACCAGCACCTTGTTCTCGGCATTCAGTTGGCCTTTCTCGATGCGGTAGTGCAGATCGAGATTCAGCCGCCCCTTGCGGATGCGGTAGCCGGCGAACTTGCCGGAATAGGGCGTGATGGTGGTCAGTTCGACGTTCTGGAAGCGGGTGGCGATATCGAGGCTGTTGAGCGGATCGAACGGCGTCAGCTTGCCCTTGATGCTGACCGGCGCATAACGATCGACCTTGCCGGTGATGTTGACACTGGCCGCCTGCGGGCTTTGGTTGTCGAGCGTACCGATCTGGCCGTTGAGCTGCTGGATGGCGGTGGCGAAGTTGGGCGTCAGGCTGAAGTCGGCGAAGTTGGCCGAGCCCTGATTGATCGCCACGCCGCCGATGCGCACGGCCAGCGGCTTGCCACTGCTCTTCTCGGCGCTTGGTGGCTGCGGCACGATCAGCTCGCTGACATTGGTGGTGCGATCCTCGTTGATCATGAAGCGTGCATAGGGCTGCTCCAACTCGATTCGATCGATGTTGAGGTGCTCGCCGTGCTGGTAGTCCAGGCCATTCACGCGCACCTGCTTCCAGCGCACGAAATCGCGCTCGCGCAGGGTATCGAGGGTGTGCAACTGGTCGACGTGGGCATTGCCGCTGACGCGCAGCGCCAGAGGTTCGGTGCCATCGAGGCGCACGTCGAGGTCGCTGCCGAGCAAGCCGCTGCGCAGCTCCAGGCGGATGAAGGGGCTGAGATAGGCCTGGGCCAGGCGCAGGTCGATGTCCTCGCTGCTGACCTTGAGCTGTGCGCTGGTCGGCTTGAGCTGCACCTGGCCGCTGGCCTGCAGCTTGCCCTGCTTGCCGAGGCCGGTGTCCAGCTTGAGGGTGAAGGGCTTGTCGCCCAGGCTGTCGAAGTCGGCAAGGTCGAGGTTCAGCGGGCCCAGCTCCACGGCGACATCCTGTTGCGGCACGCGGTCGGCCAGGTGAGCGCGGTACTCGCGCAGTTGCACGTCCTGCACCTGCACCTGCCAGGGCTTGCTCGCCTTCTGGTCATCGGTGGCAGTGCTTTCCTGCGTACTGGCCGGTTTGGCGAAGAGTTTTTGCCAGTCGAGCTGGCCGTCGGCCTCGCGTGCGGCCCAGGCCTCCAGGCCCTGGCTGCGCACCTGGCCAATCACGACCTGTTGCTTGGCCAGATCGAGACGGGTCTTGTCGATGGCCAGTTGCTGCAGGCGCAGCAGGGGCTTGCCCTGCGGATCGTCGAGGGCGAAGGGGGCCAGACGGGCGCTGACGTCGCTCAGTTGCAGCTCGGTGCCAGTGGAAAGGTCGAGCGTGTAGGTACCGACCAGGTTCAGCTGACCTTCCTTGAGCACCAGTGGCACGGCGTCGCGTACGTAGGGCCAGAAAGTGCTGAGGCGCGCGTCGCTGACGTTCAGGGTGCCGCTGGAGGTGATGCTCGGGGTCAGCCCGATCTGGCCCTGCCAGTCGATCCGGGCGCCATAGGGGCCGCTGGCGGTGAGGGTCATGTCGGCGCTGTCGCCGGCCAGGGTACTGAGGTTGTGCAGTTGCAGATCGAGTGCGTCGTAGGCGAACTCCACCGGCTCGCTCGGGCGCAGATCCTGAAAGCGCAGGGCATTCTCCTGCAGGTTCAGGCGGTCGATACGCAGGGGGAAGGGTGCACTATCGGTGGTTTTCTCACTGCCGTCAGGCGCGGGCAGGCGAAACAGCTGCGCCAGGTTCAGGTTGCCATCCTTGTCGAAAAGGATTGCCGTGCGCGCCCCTTGCAGCGAGACCTCGGCCAGATGCAGGGCGCCCGTCCACAGACTGTCGCCCTGCAGGTTGGCGTACAGGCGCTGGAAGGCTAGCTGTTGTTCCGGTGCACCGATGTCCAGGCCCCACAGGTTCAGTTCCAGGCTGAACGGGTTGAACTGCAGGCGCTGCAGCGACGCGGGCACGGTCGCGTAGTTGGCCAGTTGCTGATTGGCGATGCGCAGGGCGATCCCTGGCAGAATCAGAAAGCCGATCAGGCTGTAGAGGAATACGGCGATCAGCAGTGCGCTCAGCGCGCGCTTCAATCCTTTGGGCATGGCGATACGTCATCTGTCCAGACGAGGAGATGAGTTGGAGTATGGCACGCGCGCTCGGTTCCAGCGGTATCCAACACCTGTTACCGGGCAGGTGTTCTCAGAAGCGCAGGATCAGCGTTTTCAGCGGCGGTTTGCCATCGAGCGAGGGGAAGTCGGCAGCCGGAGCGAGCACCTGGCAGTCGCGCACCGGCCGCCCGAGTTTCTCGGCGCAGCGCAGCACCTGCGTGCGCCAGTCGTCGATGTCCACCTTCGCCAGGTTGTTGCAGCACACCAGGGTGCCATCCTCGGCCGTGGCCAGCACGGCCGGCTTGAGCAGGCTCTGGTAGTCGCGCAGCAGGTCGACGGTGCCGAAGGCGCTTTTGGCCCAGGCCGGCGGGTCGAGGAACACCAGATCGAACTGGCGCGGTTGCAGGCGCGGGTAGCTCGGCAGCTTTTGCTCGCGGCGGCTGCTGATCGGCAAGTCGGCGAGTTGGCGGATGGCCGGGAAGTAGTCGCTCTGGATGAACTGCATGGTCGGCAGCGCGGGATTGAGCGCGGCGTTCTCGCGGCCGACCGCCAGGTTGCCTTCGGCGAAGTCCAGGTTGACCACTTCACGGGCATCACCCGCCGCCGCGCACAGGCCAACACCGCAGGTATAGGCGAACAGGTTGAGCACCGTCTTGCCGGCCGCGTTGGCCTTGACCCAGCCACGCGCGTTGCGCAGGTCGAGAAACAGCAGCGGATCCTGCCCGGCATGACGGCCGCGCACGCGGTAGTTCAGTCCCCACTCCTGGCCGACCAGATCCTCCAGGGCGGCCGCCTCGGCCTGATGCAGCTCGGGGTTACGGTCGATGCGCGAATGGCTTTTCGAGCGGTCGTTGTAGACCAGCAGCAGGGGTTGGCCGAGCCTTTCCTGAATCTGATCGGCCAGTTGCAGCAGGGCGTCATGCTCCAGCGGTTGGTGGAAGCTCTGCACCAGCAGTTGCGGGCCGTAGCGGTCGACGGTCAGGCCTGGCGCGCCTTCCTGCGTGCCATGGAATAGGCGATAGCAGTCGGTGCCTTGCGTGTGCAGGTCGCTGAGCAGGTTTTCACGGGCGTCGAGGGCGGCGCGCAGCGCCTGATCAAGAGCGGGCATGCGCGGCATCTCGGGGTAGGAAAGGGCGGCAGTCTAGCAAGAAAAGCTGCCGCTCGAGAGCGTGACGCACGAGCCGTGGCGGGTTGCACCCGCCCTACGTGTCTGGCAGCAGGCGGCGCCGGGCGCGCTGCGCGGCGCTGTTGCGTACGGCCCAGCGCAGCAGATTGGCGGTGCGCTGCACGCTGGCGCGAATCAGCGGACGGCGCCAGGCCGCCTGGTATTCGCCGAGCAGGTCGCTGGCCCAGTCCGGCAGCAGGTCGACGCCCGCCTGCATCATCAGGCCGCCGAAGGGCTTGGCGAGGAGGCTGGGCATCGGCGCTTCATACAGCAGGCGCACCACTTCGCGCGTGCGCTCATCGCAGAGCAGTTGCGGACGCATGCGCTGCAGGTAATCGGCGATGGCCTGCGCCGATTTGGGTACGTCCTGCGCGCCGAGGCGTTCGGCGATCAACGCCACTTCGCGGTAGTAGCGATCCTGTTCGGCCAGCGGCAACTGCGGATCGACGTAGCGCAGGTAGCCGGCGAGAAACTGGCTGACCTCGGAGACATGCACCCAGGTCAGCAGCCCAGGATCGCTCGCGGCGTAAGCACGGCCATCCGCTGCGTGGCCGACCACCTGCAGGTGGATGCGGCGCACCTTGTCGATCAGTTGCTCGGCATCGTGCAGGCCGCCATAGGTGGTGCCGGCGATGAACAGGCTGGTGCGGCGCAGGCGGCCGAGCATGTCCTGACGAAAGGTCGAGTGATCCCACACGCCGGCCAGTGCCAGCGGGTGCAGCATCTGCAGCAGCAGAGCGGAGATGCCGCCGACCATCATCGCGGTGAAATCGGCGTGGACTTCCCAGACCATCGACTCGGGGCCGAACAAGCCAGCATCTCCGCGTGGCTGGTCAAGGTCGAGCACACCCAGCGAGGCGCCGGTAAGGCTGTGCACCTGTTTTTCGATCTGACGACGTAGGATTTCCATGCTGCTACTGCTCTAACAAAGGGTGACGTGCCCGCAAGATCAGAGCGGATGGCCGAAGAAGATACTTGCAAGGTAGATGAATAGAGCCAGTCCCAGGCTACCGCGGCGAATTACCTTGTAAACATGCTCGTTATCGCGTTGGTCATAATGGTCGATGACGCTACTCAGCAGCCCAATCATGGCCAGAATGAGCGCGACAGATGGCAGGATGACCGCATAGCCGTCGAACGCCCATAGATGTCCTCGATACTTGCTTCCATACGGCAATACAAGATGCTGGCAGAACAATGCATAGAGTGTCGCAATGATACAGGCGCAAGCCACGAGAATCGCTAGCACACGTTCCTTGAGCGGAATTTGATTGGGTATATAGCCCCTCTCGTTGGCTCGGATGGGGCTATAGCAACGAGAGCAGCGGGCATCAGTAGTTTCTATGCGATTGAGATGATTGGTCACTCCGCAATCCGGACATCTGATTTTCAGACGCCAGTCCAGAGGTTGCATGCAGGTTGTGCAGCGCAGGGATTTGATATTGGAAATGAAGGTATTTTCAGTACCGCAGTTTTCGCAGTAGGTCTGCATGTTTCGAGACTACTCCCTGTCGTTGCGCATGATGTCCTTTAAATCGGGGTAGGTACCCTGAGATACCCACCCCGATAGCTTTCCTACCGGTTGAGGCGCTGCCCAATCAGGCTGTCGACCACGCTCGGGTCTGCCAGGGTCGAGGTGTCGCCCATGTTTTCCAGCTCGTTGCAGGCGATCTTGCGCAGGATGCGGCGCATGATCTTGCCTGAGCGGGTCTTGGGCAGGCCCGGCGCCCACTGGATCAGTTCCGGTTTGGCGAAACTGCCGATCTCCTTGCCGACCAGGCTCAGCAGATCCTTCTTCAACTCCTCGGAGGGCTCCTGGCCGTTCATCAGGGTGACGTAGGCGTAGATGCCCTGGCCCTTCACATCATGCGGATAGCCGACCACGGCCGCCTCGGCCACGGCATCGTGCAGCACCAGCGCGCTTTCCACCTCGGCGGTGCCGATGCGGTGGCCGGAGACGTTGATCACGTCGTCCACACGGCCAGTGATCCAGTAGTAGCCATCCTCGTCGCGGCGCGCGCCGTCACCGGTGAAGTAGTAGCCAGGGTAGGGTTTGAAGTAGGTGTCGATCATGCGCTGGTGATCGCCGTAGACGCTGCGGATCTGGCTCGGCCAGCTGGCCTTGATGGCCAGCACGCCACTGCCGGGGCCGTCGATTTCCTTGCCCTGTTCGTCGAGCAGTACCGGCTGCACGCCGAAGAAGGGGCGCGTGGCCGAGCCGGGTTTGAGATCGGTGGCGCCGGGCAGTGGGGTGATCAGGATGGAGCCGGTTTCGGTCTGCCACCAGGTGTCGACGATCGGGCAGCGCATGTCGCCGACCACATGGAAGTACCACTCCCAGGCTTCCGGGTTGATCGGCTCACCCACCGAACCGAGCAGGCGCAGGCTCGAGCGCGAGGTTGCCTTGACCGGGCCTTCGCCTTCACGCATCAGCGCGCGAAGGGCGGTCGGTGCGGTGTAGAAGGTGTTGACCTGGTGCTTGTCGATCACCTGCCAGAAGCGCGAGGCGTCCGGGTAGTTGGGCACGCCTTCGAACATCAGGGTGGTGGCGGCATTGGCCAGCGGGCCGTAGACGATGTAGCTGTGCCCGGTGACCCAGCCGACATCGGCGGTGCACCAGTAGATGTCGCCTTCGTGGTAGTCGAACACGTACTTGTGAGTCATCGCCGCGCCGAGCAGGTAGCCGCCGGTGGTGTGCAGCACGCCCTTGGGTTTGCCGGTCGAGCCTGAGGTGTAGAGGATGAACAGTGGGTCTTCGGCGTCCATCGGTTCGGCCGGGCAATCGGCGTCGACTTCCTTGAGCGCCTGGTGATACCAGAGGTCGCGGCCTTCGACCCAGGCGACATTGCCTTGGGTGCGCTCGACCACCACCACGGTGGACACGTCTGGGCAGCTCTGCAAGGCTTTGTCGACGTTGGCTTTCAGTGGCACGTACTTGCCGCCGCGCACGCCTTCATCGGCGGTGATCACGGCGCGGCAGTCGGCATCGAGGATGCGGTCGCGCAGGGCGTCCGGGGAGAAGCCGCCGAACACCACCGAATGCACGGCGCCGATGCGCGCGCAGGCGAGCATGGCGTAGGCCGCTTCCGGAATCATCGGCATGTAGATGCACACACGGTCGCCTTTCTTCACGCCACGGCTTTTCAGCACGTTGGCCAGGCGGCTGACATTGTGGTGCAGCTTGTTGTAGGTGATGTGCGCCGATTCGGCGGGGTTGTCGCCTTCCCAGATGATGGCGACCTGTTCGCCGCGTTGTTCCAGGTGGCGGTCGATGCAGTTGTAGGCGACGTTGAGCTGGCCGCCCTTGAACCATTCGGCGTGGCCCTGCTTCAGGTCGCTGACATGCACCTGATCCCAGGGTTTGAACCAGTCCAGAAAGGCCTTGGCCTGCTCGCCCCAGAAGGTCTCGGGCTGCTCGACGGACTGCTGGTATAGACGCAGATAAGCGTCATTATCCAGGTGCGCGCGCTGGCGCACCGCATCTTGCACGGGATGGCGGGTGATTTCGAACATGGCGGAATCCTTGTAATTGTTTGGCCGCAACGATCACAAGGGTGCACTTAGGTGGGCGCGCTGTTCAAGTCCGAAGGTCACACCGCCACATCATCTCGAGATATGGCGGTGTGCAGGGCATCAGCCGCGATGCTGCGAGCGGAAGTGCTCGATCAGGCCCTGGGTGGAGGCGTCGTTGGCCGGCTCGTCGCTGCTGCCTGTCAGGCGTTGGTAGACCTCCTTGCCCATTTCCTTGCCCAGCTCCACGCCCCACTGGTCGAAGGCGTTGATGCCCCAGATGGCGCTCTGCACGAAGACCTTGTGCTCGTACAGCGCCACCAGCGCGCCGAGGTTGAACGGCGCGATGCGGTTCATCACCAGGATGTTGCTCGGGCGGTTGCCGGGGATGACCTTGTGCGGCGCCAGGCGCTGCACTTCATCTTCGGCCATGCCCTTGGCGCGCAGCTCGGCCTCGGCCTCCTCACGCGTCTTGCCCTGCATCAGCGCCTGCGCCTGCGACAGGCAGTTGGCGAACAGCCACTGGTGATGATCGGACAGCGGGTTGTAGCTGTTGACCGGGACGATGAAGTCCGCCGGTACCAGCAGGCGGCCCTGGTGCAGCAACTGGTGGTAGGCGTGCTGGCCGTTGCAGCCGACGCCGCCCCAGATGATCGGCCCGGTGCTGATGTCCAGTGTGCTGCCGTCCTGGCGCACGCTCTTGCCGTTGGACTCCATGTCGAGCTGCTGCAGATGCTTGGTGAAGTTACGCAGGTAATGGTCGTAAGGCAGGATCGCCTGGCTCTGAGCGCCCCAGAAGTTGCTGTACCAGATGCCCAGCAGGGCCATCAGCACCGGCATGTTCTCGCTCAGTGGCGTCTGGGTGAAGTGCTCATCCATGGCGTAGGCGCCGGCCAGCAGCTCCTTGAAGTTGGACACGCCGATGGCCAGGGCAATCGGCAGGCCGATGGCCGACCACAGCGAATAGCGCCCGCCGACCCAATCCCACATGGGGAAGATGTTCTCTTCGCGGATGCCGAACTCGATGGCGGCCTTGCGGTTGCTGGTCACCGCGATGAAGTGACGATGCAGCTCCTCTTCCGGGCCGCCCATGGCCAGGTACCAGTCGCGCGCGGCCAGGGTGTTCTTCAGGGTTTCCAGGGTGCCGAAGGACTTGCTGGAGACGATGAACAGGGTGGTTTCCGGGTTGAGGCGGGCGGTCAGTTCGCGGAACTCGCTGCCGTCGATATTGGCCAGGTAATGGCAACGCACGCCGCGCTGGGTGAAGGGGCGCAGCGCTTCGGAAACCAGTTGCGGGCCTAGGAAGGAGCCACCGATACCGATGTTCACCACTTCCTTGATCGGCTTCTCGCTGTAACCGCGCCACAGGCCGCTGTGCACGCGGCTGACCAGCTCGGTCATCTGGTGCAGTACGCGGTGCACCTGCGGAATGATGTCCACACCGTCGACCACCAGGCGCCGGCCAATCGGGCTGCGCAGGGCGGTGTGCAGGGCAGCGCGTTGCTCGGAGGCGTTGACCTGCTCGCCGTTGTACAGCGCCTTGATCGATTCACCCAGGCGTGCCTGCTCGGCAAGCTGGATCAGCAGCTCCAGGCTGTGATCGTTGATCAGGTTCTTCGAGTAATCCAGCAGCAGGCCGCAGCTGTCCAGCGAGAAACGCTGGAACCGCTCGGGATCGCTGGCGAAGGCCTCACGCATGCTGAACCCGGCCATGTCCTCGCGGTGTTGGCGCAGAGCCTGCCAGGCGGGCAGGGTGGTGACGTCGTGAGGCTGCTGGTAGTAGGCCATCGGGGCTCCTGATCTGCAAAAGCAAAAAGGCCCGGATCGTTCCGGGCCCCAAGAGTGTAACTGTCCGTGTTTGGACGCTGCTACTGGCCCGGCAGTTCCACCACCAGATTATCGATCAGGCGCGTGTTACCCAGGTGTGCGGCGGTGAGTACCACCAGGTAATGGTCATCGATGGCGGCTGGGCGCAAGGTGATGGCGTTGCGGATTTCCAGGTAGTCGGGCACGAAGCCAGCCTCGCGTTGCTGCTGCTGTGCGGTATCGATCAGACGCTGGTAATCACGGGCGCCGCGCTGCAGTTCCTGGGCGATGCCCTGCAGGCCACGATAAAGCACCGGAGCGGTGGCGCGCTGCGCCTCGCTGAGGTAGCCATTGCGCGAGGAAAGCGCCAGGCCATCCGCCGCACGCTGGGTCGGTGCGCCGATGATCTGGATCGGCATGTTCAGGTCGCGCACCAGGGTGCGGATCACCGCCAGTTGCTGGTAGTCCTTCTCGCCAAATACGGCCAGATCGGGCTGCACCATATGGAACAGCTTGGTCACCACCGTGGCCACGCCTTCGAAGTGACCGGGACGGCTGGCACCGCACAGACCTTCGGAAACGCCCTGTACGATCACCCGGGTCTGGCTGGCCATGCCGTGCGGGTACATCTCGCTGACATCCGGGTGGAACAGCAGGTGGCAGCCGGCGCCGAGCAGTTTTTCCTGGTCGGCGGCAAGCGTGCGCGGGTATTTGTCCAGATCCTCACCGGCGCCGAACTGCAGCGGGTTGACGAAGATGCTGGCGACCACGAAGTCGGCACGCTGGGAAGCGATTTCCACCAGCGAGACGTGGCCTTCGTGCAGGTTGCCCATGGTCGGCACGAAACCGATCTGCTTGCCCTCGGCGCGTGCCTGAGCGATAGCGGCGCGCAGTTCGCGCAGGGTCTTGACCGTATTCATGCGGAGAACCCGTGTTCGGCAGCGGGGAAGCTGCCGTCCTTCACCGCTTTGACGTAAGCGCTCAGGGCATCGGCGATGCTGCTCTGGCCCTCCATGAAGTTGCGCACGAACTTCGGCGTACGGCCGGACAGCGACAGGCCGAGCATGTCGTGCAGCACCAGTACCTGGCCGTCGGTAGCCGCGCCTGCGCCGATGCCGATGACCGGAATCTTCACTGCCTGGCTGATTTCGGCGGCCAGCTCGGTGGGGACGCACTCGAGCAGCAGCATGGCTGCACCGGCCTGTTCGAGGGCCATGGCATCGGCACGCATCTGCCGGGCCTGGGCTTCCTGGCGGCCCTGTACCTTGTAACCCCCGAGGATGTTCACCGCCTGCGGCGTCAGACCCAGATGGGCACACACCGGTACACCACGTTCGGCCAGCAGGCGAATCGGTTCGGCCAGCCAGCCGGCGCCTTCGAGCTTGACCATGTGGGCGCCGGCCTGCATCAGCGCAGCGCTGTTGATCAGGGCCTGTTCGGTGGTGGCATAGGCCATGAACGGCAGGTCGGTGATGATCAGGGCGCCCTGGTTGCCACGTTTGACGGCTGCGGTGTGATACGCCATGTCTGCAACGCTGACCGGCAGGGTGCTGTCATGGCCTTGCAGCACCATGCCAAGGGAGTCGCCGACCAGCAGCACATCGACACCTGCCTGGCTGGCAGCCTGGGCGAAGGTGGCGTCGTAGCAGGTCAGCATGGCGATCTTCTCGCCGTTCTGCTTGAGGCTCTGCAGGGTGGTCAGGGTAACGTCAGGCATTTCAAGGGTCCTCGCTCAGGCCTGGTATACGGCTTCTATCCGGCGCAATCCGGCCTGGATTGGCATAAAGGTGCACCCGACGCCAGGCGACGGGACGCCTATAGTCCCGATGGGGGGGCATGAAGTCAATTGCGTGTGTTACCGCTCTGTTACTGGCGTTACCGCCAATTTGCGGGATGTCGGGCTACGCAAGGGGCTGCCCCGTGGGAGGCGCTTTAGCGGCGAGCGTGTCGGGTCGCGGTTGAAACCCCTCCCACAGAGCCCGGCTGGACTATGCGGGCAGACGTTCCAATCCGGTGAACGGGCAGGCGGCGAGCAGCTCGCGCAGGGCGCGGCCGTCGGGTAACACCAGTTCAGGAGCCAGTTCGGCCAGAGGGTAGAGCACGAAGGGGCGGGCGTGCATGTGGTAGTGCGGCACAGTCAGGCGCTCGTCGTCGATGCGACGCTCGCCGAACAGCAGAATGTCCAGATCCAGCGTGCGTGGCCCCCAGCGTTCGGCTTTGCGCACGCGGCCCTGCTCCTGCTCGATGCGCTGCAGGGCATCGAGCAGTGCCCAGGGCTGTAGTTCGGTATCCAGCGCCGCGACGGCATTGACGTAACGTGGCTGGTCGGCAGGGCCGAGCGGATCGCTGGCGTACAGCGAGGATTGGCCGACCAGTTGGCTCTGCGGCAGGCCGGCGAGCGCGTGCAGCGCACTGTGCAGCTGCTGCCGGGGCGTCTCGAGGTTGCTGCCCAGGCCGATGTAGACCCGCTCCATCACTCTTCGCTACCGCCGCTCTCGCCGCCGCGCTTGCGCCGGCCATTACTGCGACGACGCTTGCGCGGGGCACTGCCCGCCGTCTCGGGCTTGCCGGCCAGATCGCGAATCATCTGGCGGCGTTCGCTGTCGTTACTGTCCTGATACGCCGTCCACCACTCGCCCAGGCCTTCGGTGTCCTCACCTGCGCGCTCGCGCAGGAGGAGGAAGTCGTAGCCGGCGCGGAAGCGCGGGTTTTCCAGCAACAGGTCGGCGCGCTTGCCGCTGCGTCGCGGCAGGCGTTCCTGCATGTCCCAGATCTCGCGGATCGGGATGGTGAAGCGCTTGGGCACGGCGATGCGTTGGCATTGCTCGGTGATCAGCTCATGCGCGGCTTCCTGCATGGCCGGAATCGGCGGCATGCCCTTGCTCTGCAGTTGCAGTACGCGAGCGGGGAGGGCTGGCCAGAGCATCGCGGCGAAGAGGAACGCCGGGGTCACCGACTTGCCGTCGTGAATACGATCATCGGTGTTGATCAGCGCTTCGCGGATCAGCTTTTCGGTGTACTCGGGGTTGCGCTTGAGCGCCTCGCCACTGGCCGGGAACAGCTGGGCGAAGAGGTCGAACTCGACCAGCAGGTCGAAGGTGTATTCGGCGTAACCGGAGAGGAACAGCTTGAGCACTTCGTCGAACAGGCGTGCCGACGGGATATCGCGCAGCATCGGTGCCAGGCGACGAATCGGCGCGGCGCTGTGCTTCTCGATATCGAAGTCCAGCTTGGCGGCAAAGCGCACCGCACGCAGCATGCGCACCGGGTCTTCCAGGTAGCGTTGCTCAGGGTCGCCGATCAGGCGCACCAGGCGGTTGCGCACGTCGTGCATGCCGCGGGCGTAGTCGAGGATGTGTTCCTGGCTCGGGTCGTAGTACAGCGCATTGATGGTGAAGTCGCGGCGCTGGGCATCGTCTTCAAGGGTGCCGTAGACGTTGTCGCGCAGGATGCGCCCGCTTTCGTTGCGGGCGGCCTGGTTGCTGTTTTCCTCTTCCTCGCCCTGTGGGTGATTGGCGCGGAAGGTGGCGACCTCGATGATTTCGCGGCCGAAATGCACGTGAACCAGCTTGAAACGACGGCCGATGACCCGTGCGTTACGGAACTCCGCGCGCACCTGTTCGGGCGTGGCGCTGGTGGCCACGTCGAAATCCTTGGGTTCGATATCCAGCAGCAGGTCGCGCACGCAACCGCCGACGAGGTAGGCCTGGTAACCAGCCCTTTGCAAACGCTCGACCACGCTGATGGCGTGACGGCTGATCTCGTTGCGGTTGATCGGGTGTTGCCGACCGCTCAGCACTTCAGGCGTGCTGCGAGGGCGCGGTGCGCGGCGCAGGGGGGAGCGAAAGGACGTGAACAGCTTCTTCAGCATGGGATGCACTGTGTGGAGTAGTGACCGGCCAGCCTAGCATGCAGTCGAGGCGAGAGCGGCGAAGGCTGGACGAGGCGGGTTGCAGCCATGGAGCGCTGACTTACCGAAGGTAAATGGCGCGTTCTCGGCTTTTTCTGCCTCGTGCTGCCGGTAACGGCGACGCTTTTCGACGGCATACGACACGATGGCCGCGTGATTGCTGCGGATTCTAGCATCGAGACGGGAGAAGGTGTGTAAAGCGGCAGGCGGGGATCCGGGAACCGGAAGCTACTGGGGGAGCCTAAGCTCCCCCCCAAATTGGTGCGTGCTTCTTTTTTATTGTTATTGAGGGCCTGTTGTTTTTGTTGTGCGGCCCTTCCCGACTCGCCTTGGCTTATCGGGTGCTCCCCACAGCGGGGAGCCAATAGCAAACGGATTTGTTTGGACGCTGATGTTGCCAAGTACCAACCAGTTCGGGTGCTGCCTAGAGGCAGTTTTATTGTTCTCGGCCTGGTTGCAGGGGCGAACCCCTCGCGGCAACTCCTCTCCAAAAGAATCAGTTAGCTGCGCCTCCGTACCTTGTTGTTTTTGTTGTTCTGGAGTCGTTACGTCTTGTTCTTGTTGTTGGGCATTGCTTGTTATTGTTGTTGTGCCAGAGATAAAGCAGAAGCCGTGCCAGTTTTTGAAAATCCTTGTAAATCAAGGCTTTGCGATTATTGATGGGTGGTGGCTGGCCAAAAAAAGCCGGGTTTTCGTTACCGATAGACCCGGCGTTTGTTACGAGATATTGGCGCGGTAACAACCTGGGGAACCTCCGTGGGTACAGGTTGTCACCTTGCCCGCGCTGTCAAGGGCCGCTGGTGACACCCGCTTTGCGGCGTGGAATGCCCAGGCGCTGACGGCGTTCCCACAGGCATTTGCGGCTGATGCCCAGCTTGCGCGCCAGTTCGGTCTCGGTCATGTGATCCTGGTGTTCGAGCACGAAGTGCTGGAAGTAGTCTTCCAGCGACAGATCCTCGGTCGGCTCATGGCTGGCATTGGCCTGGCCCGAGGCGATGCTCGGCAGGTCGAAGTCGTCGTCCTCGAGGTCATCCAGTTCGATGTCGATGCCCAGCAGGTCGGCGGAAATCTCCGAACCCTCGCAGAGAATCACTGCACGCTCGATGGCGTTCTCCAGTTCGCGCACGTTACCTGGCCAGGAGTAGTGACGGATGGCCTGCTCGGCATCGTGGGCGAAGCGCAGCGGCTCGCGGCCCATGCGTGTGTACTGACGAACGAGAAACGCCTGGGCGATTTCAATCACGTCGCCATCGCGTTCGCGCAGCGCCGGCAGCTTGAGAGCGATGACGTGGAGGCGGTAGTAAAGGTCTTCACGGAACTGGCCGGTCTTGGCCAGCGTCTTCAGGTCGCGGTGGGTCGCGGCGATCAGGCGCACGTCCACCTTCTGTGACTGTACCGAGCCGACCCGACGAATTTCGCCTTCCTGCAGCACGCGCAGCAAACGAGCCTGGGCTTCCAGCGGCAGTTCGCCGATTTCATCGAGGAACAGCGTGCCGCCGTCGGCAGCTTCCACCAGGCCGGCGCGGCTGGCGCTGGCGCCGGTGAACGCGCCTTTCTCGTGGCCGAACAGTTCGGACTCGATCAGCGTTTCCGGAATGGCCGCGCAGTTCACCGAGATCAGCGGCGCCTTGGCGCGCTTGGAGAGGTTGTGCAGGGCGCGTGCAACCAGCTCCTTGCCGGTACCGGACTCACCCTGCACCAGAACATTGGAGTCAGTGGGCGCGACCTTGCGAATCTTGCTGTAGAGATCCTGCATCGCGGCGCAGGAGCCGATGATGCCGATCTCGCCGTTGGCATTCTCCACGGCCTTCTCGGCGCCTGCGCCGCGTGGGCTGGCGCTGGCGGCGGGCGCTGGAGCGCTCTTGGCGGCCTGGCGATCACGCAGGATACGGGCCACGGCCTGCAGCATCTCGTCGTGGTCGAAGGGTTTGGCGATATAGTCCACCGCGCCCATCTTCATCGAGTCCACGGCCGAGCGCAGGCTGGCGTAGCTGGTCATGATCAGCACCGGGGTGCCTTCGGCGAGCTTGATCAGTTCGGTACCGGGGGCACCGGGCAGGCGCAGATCGCTGACGATCAGGTCGAAGCCGGAGATGCTGTAACGATCCTGGGCTTCCTGTACCGAGCCAGCTTCGCTGACCTGGTACTGATTGCGTTCGAGCAGACGGCGCAAGGCAGAGCGGATAATGGTTTCGTCTTCGACGATCAGAATGTGTGGCATCAATTCGTTCTCTCGGCGGTCACGGAGGTGTCGGTAACACCTTCTTTCGCTGTTCACATCGCTACGGACGTCGCCTCGACATGCCTCGGCAGGGTGACCCTGAACCGAGTGCCCAGTTGGCGCTCGGTGTCGGCCGGGCTGTCGATTGTTATCTGTCCATAATGCTCTTCCACGATCGAATAGACCAGCGCGAGGCCCAGCCCTGTCCCTTCACCTGGTTCCTTGGTGGTGAAGAAGGGCTCGAACAGGCGGTCGATGATCGCCTTGGGGATCCCGCTGCCTTCGTCTTCGACGATCAGGTCGACGGTGTGCTCGCTGGCCTCGCTACGCACGCGAATCGCGCCGCCGGGTGGCGAGGCATCACGGGCGTTGGACAGCAGGTTGATCAGCACCTGGGCCAGGCGTTGTGGGTCGCCATAGGCCCAGTGCTGCGGGTCGCACAGGTTGTAGAACTGGATATCGAAGTTGCGTTTGTTCAGCGACAGCAGGCCGATGGCATCCTGCGCCACATCGGCCAGGCACACCGGCTCGTCGTTGCGCTGGTGGCTGCCGGAGTGGGCGAAGCTCATCAGTGACTGGACGATGCGCGACACACGCTTGGTCTGCTCGAGGATCTGGCCGCTGATCTCGGTCAGCTCGCCGTCGTTCTCGCGTTCCTCGCGCAGGTTCTGCGCCAGGCAGGCGATGCCGGTGATGGGGTTGCCGATCTCGTGCGCCACGCCGGCAGCCAGGCGACCAATGGAGGCCAGGCGCTCGGAGTGCACCAGCTTGTCTTCGAGCATCTGGGTGTCGGTCTGATCTTCGACCAGCAGCACCAGGCCGCTGTTACCGGTCGCCAGGGGCTCGTCGATGGCCGCCTTGTGCAGATTGAGCCAGCGGATCTGCCCGTCGAGCGCCAGATGTTGCTTGTGCAGGTGCTGATCCGGGCGTTCGATGAAGTCCTGCAGCAGGCTCTGCCACGGCTCGGTCAGGGTGCTCAGGCGCGAGCCGACGATGCGTTGGGCGGGGATGTCGGTGAGTTCTTCCATGGCCCGGTTCCACATCAGGATCTCCTGATCCTTGGCCAGCGAGCACACGCCCATCGGCAGTTCCTGCAGGGTCTGCCGATGGTAGCGGCGCAGCGCGTCGAGCTCGGCGGCCAGGCCGGTGAGGCGCGACTGGTAGTCCTCCAGGCGGCTTTCGATGAAGTGGATGTCCTCGGTGACATAACCTTCGCTGCCGGACTTGTAGGGCAGGAAGGTCTCGACGATGTCCTGCGCCACGCTCGGCCCCATCAGGCCGGAGAGGTTGGCCTCGATGCGGTCACGCAGGCGGCGTAGGGCATAGGGGCGGCCTTCATCGAACGGCAGATGCAGGTCGCGCAGGGCTTGTTCCACCTCGCGTTGGGCGGTCTTGGCGCCCAGCGGCTTGGCCAGTTGCGCGGCGAACTCCTGCGGCGTCGCGGCGACCAGCTCGCGCCGTTGTGGGCGACGTACGTTGTCCACGGCGCAGGCTTCGGCGGCGCTTTTTTCTTCCGGGCTGGCCTCGGTGAACAGCGACACCAGGGTGAACACCAGGACGTTGGCGGCCAGCGAGGCGATGGCTGCCAGGTGCCAACTGGCGTCGTCGAGCACGTAGATGACGTCGAACAGCGGCAGGTACAGGCCTTCCAGATTGCCCAGCAGCGGCAGCAGCATGGTCACCGCCCAGACCCCGATGCCCGCCAGCAGCCCGGCGAGGAAGCCACGACGATTGGCCGTCTGCCAATACAGCACCGAAAGCACGCCGGGCAGGAATTGCAGGGTGGCGACGAAGGCGACGATGCCCAGGTTGGCCAGATCCTGCTGTGCGCCGAGCAGCAGGTAGAAGCCGAAGCCCGCCATGATGATGGCGGCGATCAGCGCGCGGCGCGTCCACTTCAGCCAGCGGTAGATGTTGCCTTCGGCCGGCGGCTGGTACAGCGGCAGCACCAGATGGTTGAGCGCCATGCCGGACAACGCCAGGGTCGAGACGATGATCAGGCCGCTCGACGCCGACAAGCCGCCGACATAGGCGAGCAGGGCGAGGGTCTGGTTGTTCACCGCGATGCCCAGGCCGAGGGTGAAGTATTCCGGGTTGGTGGTAGCCCCCAGCTTGAGGCCGGCCCAGAGGATCAGCGGCACGGCCAGGCTCATCAGCAGCAGGAACAGTGGCAGGCCCCAACTGGCGCTGACCATGGCGCGCGGGTTGAGGTTCTCGGTGAAGGTCATGTGGTACATGTGCGGCATGACGATGGCCGAGGCGAAGAACACCAGCAGCAGCGTGCGCCAGGGGCCTTCCTGCAGCGGCGTGTGCAGGGTCGACAGCGCTTCCTGGTTCTGCACCAGCCAGAGTTCCAGCTCATGCGGGCCGCCGAACACGCCATACAGCGCGTAGAGGCCGATGACACTGATGGCGATGAGCTTGACCAGCGACTCGAAGGCGATGGCGAATACCAGGCCCTCGTGCTTCTCGCGGGTGGCGATATGGCGCGCGCCGAAGAGGATGGTGAACAGGATGATCAGCGCACAGTAGCTCAGGGCGATCTTTTCCTGCAGTGGCTCGCGGGTGAGGATGCCCACCGAGTCGGCCACAGCCTGTATCTGCAGGGCGAGCAGGGGCAGTACGCCGATCAGCATGAACAGGGTGGTCAGCGCCCCGGCCCAGGTGCTGCGAAAGCGAAAGGCGAACAGATCGGCCAGCGACGACAACTGGTAGGTGCGGGTGATGCGCAGGATCGGGTAGAGCAGCACCGGGGCCAGCAGGAAGGCGCCGGACACCCCCAGGTAGCTGGCCAGGAAGCCATAGCCATATTGGTAGGCCAGGCCCACGGTGCCATAGAAGGCCCAGGCGCTGGCGTATACGCCCAGTGACAGGGTGTAGGTCAGCGGATGACGGATGATCCGCTGGGGAATCAGGCCGCGTTCGCTGACCCATGCCACCCCGAACAACGCCAGCAGATAGCCGGCGCTGATCAGGATCATTTCGCTCAGGCTAAAGCTCGTCAGCATCACGTTGGCTCTGCAGGATGAAGGTAACGACGATAAGGATCAGCCAGAGCAGGTAGGGCCGGTACCAGGCGCCGTTGGGGTCGATCCACCAGTCCATGATGGCCGGGGAGAACAGGTAGATCCCCACCACCAGGATCAGAACCAATCGGTAGATATACATGAGGCAACTCGTCGGAAGATGCGCCGATGGTAAAGGAAGCCGCGTAGTGCCGGCCACAGGCATGATGGCGGGAGTGGCGCACCGGTTATGCCAGCGGTGGCGTAGGGCGTACCGGGATGCCGACCGCTCGGAAGCAGTGCCGTAGGGCGTACTCGCGCAGCAGTACGCCGTAGCGGATTCTAAATGATGGTCGGTGCCAGGGAGGGTGTGTTTTTGGTGGGCGTGGTGCAAGCCTTGGCGTGTGGCGGACTGTTCGCTTCGCTCCTGAGTCCGCCCTACGTCTTGTGCCCTCGTTTCCGGATTGCCTCCGGGGACGGCTATTTCAACTGTGCTTCGGCCAGGGTGCGGTTGCGCGGGATGCGCGTGGCGTCCCAGTGGGCGATGCCCCAGGCCAGTAACTCGCCCGGCGTAGCACCTTGCAGGTCGGTCGGTGGCTGTTGGCCCAGCGCGCGTAGGGCGCGTAGCAGCAGCGGGCTGGCCTGGTCGGCCGGCAGTGGCGGTGAGCGGTAGCTCTTGCCCAGCTTGTGACCATCGGGCTGGATGATCAGCGGTACGTGCAGGTAACGCGGTTGCGGCAGGCCGAGCAATTCCTGCAGGTACAGCTGGCGCGGGGTGGAATCCAGCAGGTCGGCACCGCGTACCACATCGGTAACACCCTGCCAGGCATCGTCGAGTACCACGGCGAGCTGGTAAGCGAACAGGCCGTCACGGCGGCGGATCACGAAGTCACCGACCTCGCGGCCCAGGTGCTGGCGGAACTCGCTTTGCACGCGATCATTGAAGTGATAGTCCAGCTCAGGCACGCGCAGACGGATGGCTGCGTCATGATCCGGGTGGCAGGCGTTGCGGCAGAAACCGGGGTAGATGCCGGCGTAGCCTTCGAGCTGCTTGCGCGAGCAGATGCAGGCGTAGGCCAGGCCCTGGGCGAACAGGCGGGCGATCACCGCCGCATATTCGGCATGGCGTTCGCTCTGGCGCACCAGTTCGCCGTCCCATTCGAAGCCGTAGGTTTCCAGGGTGCGCAGGATGGCGTCTTGCGCACCGGGCATTTCCCGTGGCGGGTCGAGGTCTTCCATGCGCAGCAGCCAGCGGCCGCCAACAGCACGGGCATCGAGGTAGGAGGCGAGGGCCGCGACCAGCGAGCCGAAATGCAGATAGCCGCTGGGGGTGGGGGCGAAACGACCGATATAGGCGCTGTTCATCGGAGCAATATGGGGGCGGTGGGCAGCCACGGAGTCGGGCGAGCAGAAACGAAACGGGGCGCCTGAGCGCCCCGTCATCAGATCAGGAACCGATCTGCTTTTCCTTGATTTCCGCCAGTGTCTTGCAATCGATGCACAGGGTGGCGGTTGGGCGGGCTTCGAGGCGGCGGATGCCGATTTCCACGCCGCACGATTCGCACCAGCCGTAATCGTTGTCTTCGATCAGCTGCAGGGTCTCGTCGATCTTCTTGATCAGCTTGCGCTCGCGGTCACGGGCGCGCAGTTCCAGGCTGAATTCCTCTTCCTGGCTGGCACGGTCGGCCGGATCCGGGAAGTTGGCAGCTTCGTCCTGCATGTGGTGCACGGTGCGGTCGACTTCCTGCATCAGTTCCAGCTTCCACTTGTTGAGGATGCTGGTGAAGTGAGCGCGCATCGGGTCGCTCATGTATTCCTCGCCCTTCTTCTCTTGATAGGGCTCGAAACCACGAATCAGTTGGCTGGCGCTTTGTGCTTTATCTTTTGTCGGCATGGATGACGCCTCTCACTCTCTCGAATCCATTACGCAGGTGTTCCATGGCCAAGCGAATGTCGGCCCTGCGTCTGCAAGCGGGCGAACTTACCAGATCGAATCGGGGTGCGCCACTCCCGGTTGTCTATGCCGGCGCGGGGTTGTGAACGAAACCTGCATGGGCGCACGTTGCAAGCGCAGCGGCGGCGTCGCGAGGCCTTTCGCTGCCGCGATCAAGGGGCTCTGCCCCTTGCCGGGCGAGGCGCGTGCCCTGCTAGAATCCGCCGCTCGCAACCGTGAAGACAGACCCATGGCTCAGCTCTACAGTGCGCGCAGTCGCGCCATCGAACCCTTCCACGTGATGGCCTTGCTGGCGCGTGCCAACGAGCTGCAGGCGGCCGGCCACGACGTCATCCACCTGGAGATCGGCGAGCCGGACTTCACCACCGCCGAGCCGATCATTCGTGCCGGCCAGGCCGCGCTGGCCGCTGGGCACACCCGCTACACCGCCGCGCGCGGCCTGCCGCAGCTGCGCGAAGCCATCGCCGGCTTCTATGCCGAACGTTACCGGTTGAACATCGATCCGCAGCGCATCCTGGTTACGCCGGGCGGCTCCGGCGCGTTGCTGCTGGCCGCCAGCCTGCTGGTCGATCCGGGCAAACACTGGCTGCTGGCCGACCCGGGTTACCCGTGCAATCGCCACTTCCTGCGCCTGGTCGAAGGCGCCGCGCAACTGGTGCCGGTCGGCCCGGAGGTGCGTTACCAGCTCACCCCGCAACTGGTCGAGCGGCATTGGGATGCCGGCAGCGTCGGCGCCCTGGTCGCCTCGCCGGCCAACCCCACCGGCACCCTGCTGCACAAGGATGAACTGGCGGCGCTGTCGACCTGCCTCAAGCAGCGCGGCGGCCACCTGGTGGTGGACGAGATCTACCACGGCCTGACCTACGGCTGCGACGCACCGAGTGTGCTGGAAGTGGACGACGACGCCTTCGTCCTCAACAGCTTCTCCAAATATTTCGGCATGACCGGCTGGCGCCTGGGCTGGCTGGTGGCGCCCGAGGCGGCGGTGCCGGAGCTGGAGAAGCTGGCGCAGAACCTTTACATCAGCGCGCCGAGCATGGCCCAGCACGCCGCGCTGGCCTGCTTCGAGCCGGCCACGCTGGCGATCCTCGAAGAGCGTCGCCACGAATTTCAGCGCCGCCGCGATTACCTGCTGCCGGCGTTGCGCGAGCTGGGCTTCGGCATCGCCGTGGAGCCTGAAGGCGCCTTCTATTTATATGCAGACATCAGCGCCTTCGGCGGCGACGCCTTCGCCTTCTGCCGGCACTTCATCGAAACCGAGCACGTGGCCTTCACCCCGGGCCTGGATTTCGGCCGCTACCAGGCCGGGCATCATGTGCGCTTCGCCTACACGCAGAACGTCGAGCGCCTGCAGCAAGCCGTCGAGCGTATCGCTCGTGGCCTGAAAAGCTGGAAGCCCGATGCGCTTTGATCCGCCGCTGGAAGAGGGGCGCCTGCTGCGCCGCTACAAGCGCTTTCTCGCCGATATCGAGACGGCCAGCGGTGAGCTGATGACCCTTCACTGCGCCAACACCGGCTCGATGCTCAATTGCATGAGCGAGGGTTGCCGGGTCTGGTTCAGCCGCAGCAACGACCCCAAGCGCAAGCTGCCGGGCAGTTGGGAAATCAGCGAGACCCCGCAGGGGCGCCTGGCCTGCATCAACACCGCGCGGGCCAACGCACTGGTGGAGGAGGCGCTGCGCGCCGGGCTGATCAGCGAACTGACCGGTTTCACCGCGCTCAAGCGCGAGGTGCCCTACGGCGTCGAGAACAGCCGCGCCGACTTTCGCCTGGATTACCCCGACGGGCCGGTCTTCGTCGAGGTCAAGAGCGTCACCCTGGGCTTCGACGACAGCGATGTCGCGGCCTTTCCCGACGCCGTGACCCAGCGCGGCGCCAAGCACCTGCGCGAACTGGCGGCGCTGGCGCGGGCCGGCGTGCGCACCGTGCAGCTGTATTGCGTGAACCTTTCCGGCATCCGCGCCGTGCGTGCCGCCGAGGAGATCGACCCGGCCTACGCCGCCGGCCTGCGCGAGGCCAAGGCAGCGGGCGTGGAGGTGCTGGCCTACGGCGCCGAGCTGAGCCCGCAGGGCATCATCCTGACCCACCGGCTGGACGTGCTGGGCTGAACCGCCCGGACATTGAACGCCCCTGACCCGATTGGCCACATCCCGCGGCACGATCCGTCACTGCCCGCCTGAAGGGGCTGCTCCATACTGCCGCGCAGTCATCTCCAGGGATCGTCCATGCGCCTTCTTCCTCTTCTGCTGCTCAGTGGCCTGTTGGTCAGCAGCGCGGCCACCGCTGCCGAGCGCAGCTTCACCTTGCTCCACACCAACGACTGGCAGTCGCGCCTGCTCGGCTTCAGCCCCAACAGCGAGTACACCCCGGCGACCACGGGTGACGACGATACGGTCGGTGGCGTGGCGCGCCTGGCCACGCTGCTCGCCCAGCGCCGTGCCGCTGCCGGTAACGAACCGCTGCTGTTGCTCGATGCCGGTGACTTCACCATGGGCACGCTGTTCCACACCCTCGCGCGGGAAACCGGCAGCGAGCTGCAACTGCTCAGCGAACTGGGCTATGACGCCGTCACCCTGGGTAACCACGAATTCGACTTCCGCACGGCCGGGCTCGCCGCGATGATCAGCGCGGCGCACCAGGCCAAGGGCGATGCACTAGTGCCGCTGCTGGCCAGCAACATGCGCTTCTCGGCCGAGGACAGTGGCGACGACAGCCTGCAGGCGCACTCCGAGGCCGGGCGCATCCTGCCGTATCGATTGATCGAGCGTGGCGGCATCCGCTTCGGTGTGTTCGGCCTGCTCGGTAACGATGCCGTGGCAGTCAGCCCGATGACGGCACCGCTGACCTTCGCCGATCCGCTGGAAACGGCACGGGCCACGGTGGCCAAGCTGCGCGAGGAGGGCGCCGAGGTGGTCATCCTGCTGTCGCACATGGGCATCAGCCAGCAGGACGACAACAGTTGGCGCGGCGAAGATGTCGAGCTGCTTGAACAGGTACCGGGCATCGACGTGGTGATCGGTGGTCATTCTCATACCGCGCTGCCGCAGCCCATCCTGGTCGATGGCACCCGGCCCGTGGTGCAGGCCGGTTCGGAGATCCAGTACCTCGGCGAACTGCGCATGAGCATCGGCGAGGACGGCAAGGTGCGCATGCGCGACTATCGTCTGCTACCGGTCGATGACCGTACGCCTGGCGACCCCGACATCACCGCGCAGGTCGAGGGCTTCAAGGCGCAGGTCGAGGCGCGCGTGCTGGCGCCGCGTGGCTATCGCTTCGATCAGCCGCTAGCCAAGGTCGACCAGCGCCTGGGCCGCGATTTCAGCGAGCAGGCCCTGGCCAACCTGGTCACCGATGCTCTGCGCAGCTCGGTCGGTGCCGACCTGGCCTTCACCGGCAATGGCACCCTGCGTGACGACCTGATCAAGGGGCGCTACGGCGTGCAGAGCGTTTCCGACCTGTTTCGTATCGCCCCGCTGGGCATTGGCCAGTTCGATGACGAGCCCGGCTACCCGATGATCAAGGCCTACCTCAGCGCACGTGAAATCAAGAACCTGCTGGAAGTGCTGCTGCTCGCCTACCACCTGCGCAGCGACAGCTATTACCCGCGTGTCTCGGGGTTGCGCTTCAGCTACAACCCCTGGCGCGTGCCGTTCGACCGCGTCAGCCGCATCGAGATCGGCGATGCCGAGCGCGGCTACCGTGAGCTGGCGCTGGACGACACGCGCCTGTACAGCATTGCCGCCACTAGTTACGTGGGCAGCTTCACCTGGCTGGTGCCGGAGCTGACCAAGGGGCTGCTCGACCTGGTGCCCAAGGATGCCGAGGGGCGGCCGCTGGCGCGCATCGAAGACGCCATCGTCGACCAGGATCCGGCGCGCGACGGCGTGCAGGAACTCAAGGAATGGCAGGCGCTGCTCGACCATATCCGTCGTCTGCCGGACGTGGACGGCGATGGCCTGGCCGATATCCCCACCACCGGCGCTGCTGCCGAGGCGCGCATGCTGCGGGTGCCAAGCCTGCAACCGGCTGAGCTGTTACGCCTGGCCGGGCCGTTGCAGTGGGGCGTCAGTGCTGTGGTGCTGGTCGGTCTGCTACTGGTGCTTGGCTGGCTGGGGCGTTCCCTGCTGCGTCGTCGCCGATGAGGGGTGAGAGCCGGCGCGTACCGGTGCAACCTTGCCAAGCACAGATTGCCTCCGTATGGTGCAAAACCGCCTGATTCGGAAGCTAAGCAATGATTGCCCTGCACTGCCCGTGCATCGGCCGCACGCAGTCGGCCCATGACCACGCCAGCCTTTCGGGGCGTACCGCATGAGTACGCTCAACCATTCCCGCCCGCTGGCCTTCGGTGGCCTGCTGCTGGCCAACCTGTGCTGGTCCGGCAATGCCCTGGTGGCGCGCGCCTTCGCCGGTGAGATCGGCCCCTTCACCCTGTCGTTCTGGCGTTGGTGCCTGGCCCTGAGCCTGCTGCTGCCCTTCGTCGCCCTGCCGCTGTGGCGTCATCGCGCCGCGCTGGCCCATGCCGGCTGGCGCCTGCTGGTGCTCGGCGGCCTGGGCATCGCCGGCTACAACTCGCTGCTCTATAGCGCGGCGCAGACCACGGCGGCGATCAACATCTCGCTGGTCAACACCTGCCTGCCGCTGGTGACCTTTATCGGCGCCGGGTTGCTGCTCAACGAGTGGCCGGCGCGCCGTGCCTGGTGGGGCATGGCAGTGGCCGTGCTGGGCCTGGCGGTACTGATCAGCCAGGGCCAATGGAGCCGCCTGGCCAGCCTATCGTTCAACCACGGCGACATGATCATGCTGCTGGCGGTGGTGGACTGGGCGCTCTACTCGCTGCTACTGCGGCGCTGGTCGGCCTATCTGCAGCCGATTCCGCCCCTGGCGCTGCTGGGCGTGTTCATCCTGATCGGCGTGCCACTGATCCTGCCGTTCTACCTCTTTGAGCTGAGCCAGGGCGCGCACCTGGCGCTGAACGCGGCCAACCTCTCGGCCATCGCCTACACCGCCGTGTTCGCTTCGCTGCTGGCCTACCTGGCGTGGAACCATGGCATCAAGGTGGTGGGTGCCGCGCGTGCGGCGCTGACCAACTACGTCATGCCGGTCTTCACCGCGCTGCTGGGCTGGGTGCTGCTGGGCGAAAGCCTGCAGGTCTATCACTGGATCGGCGCCGCGTTGATCTTCGGCGGCCTGCTGTTGGCGACCCGCCCGCGCAAGAGCGTCTAGCAGTAGGGTGGATCACGCTTCACCGATCCACCTAGCCCATGCGGTGGATGAGAAAAGCGTCATCCACCCTACGCTTCTCACTCCGGCTTGAGCATCACGAAGGCTTCGCCGCCCTCACGATCATGCATGATGATGAACGGCTGACCGGCGATCAGCAGCTTCGCCGGCACGCTGCGTGGCACCTCGGTGCCGGCGCTTTCCGCCGCGGCGCTGAGCAGTTGCCGGGTCAGGCTGTCGTCCTGCTGGCTGTCGGTGGTGATCACGCACTCACGGCTGGTCTTCACCTGCAGGCCCAGGCTCTTGTCGGCATTGAAGCCGACCGTGGCGAAGCCCATGTCGGTCAGATCATCGATGCCATGCTGACGCGCCACGCTGTGCGCCTCGGCGAAGCTCGGCGCGGTTTTCAGGCAGATATCGCGGAAGGCCTGCACGGCCTTCGAGGTCACCGGTACCGGCGGCTGCGTGCCCATCCCGGCGCAGGCCGAGAGCAGGGTGACGCTGGTAAGCAGAGCAAGCTTCTTCATTGCATCGTCCTTAATGAAGGGAATGGTCAGGGCTGCTGGCAGAGATCAAGGCCAAGCAATTGCGAGGCCAGCCCCTTGGCCAGATAGGTTTCCACCACGCGACCGTCGGCGCACTCGGTCTTGTGACCGATCGCCACACCGACGGACAACAACACGAACAGGGCCAGGCCGATATTCTGGATGGACGTCATGACGGGGCTCTTGCGCGAAAGCGAACAGGCAGAATGAAGAGGCGGGCAGGGGATGGCAAGTGCGCCAGTGCGCAACTCTGGTCTTTTGCCGGGCGTCCAGTCGATACTGCCGGGCATCTTTCATGTGCAAGGGAATGTCTTATGAAAAAGTGGCTGATCATCCTTCTGCTCGGCGGTGCCTTTTGGCAGTTCTACCTGAGCAAGCCGGGGAGCCCACTGATCAGCAATATCGCCAGTGATGGCTCGCAAATGAGCGCCCCCGTCATTACCCAGCCCACGTCATCCTCATTCTCGCGTGAAGGCCGCAGCGCTTCGTCTTCGCTCGGCCAGCCAGCGGCACAAACTGCCGGCAGCCGCTACCGCTGCGATGGCCGCACCCACTGCTCGCAGATGACGTCATGCGCCGAAGCCACTTTCTTCCTGCGCAACTGTCCAGGTACGGCAATGGATGGCAACAACGATGGCGTGCCTTGTGAGCGGCAATGGTGCCGGTGAGTGGCTCAGGGCAGCGTGATGGCCAGGCTGCTGAGCGCGATACGGGCAATGACCAACCAGGCAATCGCACTGATGATTCCCAGCACGCTATAACCGACCACGATGCCCAACGCGATCTGCTTCCACAGCCCGGCGAAGCGGTTCGCCTCGTACCGCTGGCGCATCGGCATATCGCGCTCCGCGCGCAGGTCATCGAAGTCGTCTCTGTCTCTCACTGTAGTCTCCAGGGCCTTGGGGCCTGAGCGGGGTAGGGCGGGGCGCTATTTTCTGGTATCGCCAGAGCGCGATACAAGCCGTACGTCTGCGTGAAAATCGTCTGGCGTGGGCCTGACACCCCCCATCCGCGTGCGACGACCTAACCGCTTGATAAAACGTAAATTTATCGATGATCTGGGGTTGACAGCGGTAGACGAGACGCGGACAATGCGCGCCGTTGGCTACATAGCTCAGTCGGTTAGAGCGCAGCATTCATAATGCTGATGTCCCAGGTTCAAGTCCCGGTGTAGCCACCATAAATTCCAAGGGGTTAGCTCAAGCTAACCCCTTTTTTGTTTCTGTCGCAGGTGACTACCTGGCGCCAGCAGCTTTTCAGAAAGCAGGATGCTTATGAGACTTCTAAAGCCCATCTTCTTGGCCGTTGTCTTGTTTGGAGCTGGAAAGCTCCTGTTCTCCCAGCTACCGCTGCATTATCAAAACGCGGTTATCGACTGGTATGGCCGCTTGGGCACCCCAACCTATGCCGAATCGCCCGACCATTTTTCCGCGCGCGACCAAAATGCCGTCATCAGTGAAAACCAGGCGCGTAGCCACAAGTTGAAATGCTATGGCAACCTGGGCCCGGCAGAACGCATTACCGCGCAGAATGACTATCTGTGCTCCGCTCACATCAGCAATGCCTATGACAACATTCCGGCCCGGCTGGTGACGTTCTTCTTTACCCAAAAGAAATTGAGCAACGTACGCATCGAGTTCGCGGACGGCAGCTTTGATCAGTTGCAAGACTACCTTGCGAGGAAGCTGGCTGATTACCAACGGCTGGATCAGCTGCCAGGCGTGAGATTTGGCACCGATGCCTTTGGGAAGAAGCTAGTCGTGTGGCGAGTGCAGCATGGCTACATTACAGCCCAAGCTGAGGCAACACCGGGGCAGAATCCAATCATTCTGTGGACTGCTTATAAGTGAAGCTTTGCAGCGAGATGCCTGGCGTTTGTGATGCGGGCCCATGCGAAATTTGATGGCCTCGATGTGGGCCAGCGAAGCGAGCCGCAACTGTATTTGCCGGATTGGTCAGCTTGCTATCTGTAGTGGCTCAATGGTCTGCTCGATGGCTGCGCCAGACTCGGCGTACGTGGTCGCCAAGGCATACTCAGTCTGCAAGTTCATCCAGAATTGAGCTGAGGTGTCGAAGTAGCGGCCTAGCCGAATCGCCGTATCGGCGGTAATGCCACGCCGCTCCCGCACGATGTCATTGATGGTTGGCGCCGACACATGCAGAGCACGAGCCAGTGCGGCTGGGGTCATGCCCAGCGGTTCAAGGAACTCTTCGCGTAGCACTTCGCCAGGGTGAACGGGGCGCATGCCGTTGATAGCCATGTTGCCACCTCCTCAGTGGTAATCGACGATTTCGACTTGTGTAGGGCCAGCGGCAGTCCACACAAAGCAGATTCGCCATTGATCGTTGATTCGGATGCTGTGTTGATCTGCCCGATTGCCCTGTAGCTGCTCCAGCCGGTTGCCCGGTGGAGAGCGGAGGTCGCGCAGCTCAACGGCTGCATTCAGCATCGTCAGCTTCCGCGTGGCCACATTGAGAATATTGGCCCAGCGTCTGGAGCTTCCTGACTCAAACAGAGCCTGGGTTTCTGCGCATCTGAAACTCAGGATCATGCGTTAATCCTTAACGTTAAGCGTTAGTTTGATCATACGCGCCAGCCATCATCCGACACCAGCGCTTTTTATCTGTGATGGTTTTCCACGCCGGGCGCGTTGGCCATCAGCGCCACCAGTGGTGGAGCAGAGCGCGCAACGAGCGTTCGCCGGGGGCGGGCGGCGGGGCGAAGCGGGGCATATCGCGCAGCGCGATCCACAGGTCGCCTTGCCATTCCAGCAGGCTGATGCGCTGGCGATCCCAGGCCATCAGCGTGCGTTTGGGTTCCTGCGCGCGATGCTCCCAGGCGTCGCGCAGGGCGGGCAGGGCTTCGTGAGTGAGCCAGCGGCGCAGGTGGCGATTCTCGGGATGGCTGAAACGACAGAGGGCGCGGTAAAGCGCGGATTCGCTGAGCACCTGTATAGGCTCTGCATTGCCCTGGTGAGTATGGAAGATCACCGTGCGTACCTGGTCGTCATCCATCAGCCGGCAGATTCGCTCCGGGTGGCGGTGCCCCATCAACAGGCCAAACTCCTTGGCGCAAACCCAGGGCTGGCGGTCGATCATCACGCCACGCAGCGGGCGGTTGTGCCGCATCAGCAGCAAGGGGACATAGCTTTCTTCCATAAAGGCCTCCATGGATTCAGGCAGGCGCGCGTCTTCGCTGGTTGGAGACATGGCAAGTGCTGAGCCGGCAGTGACTTGATGCAGAACTGCACGCGGAAGCTCGGCACATAAGACCGTTCCGTAACAAAGTCCCTATAATCGGGGAGCACCTGAATGGCTGTGGGATATGCCAAGCGATCGGGTGGAATAATACCACTATCTGTCGATTGTGGAATATTTCAACAGTCTATTGTTAAGACCTTTATGGAATCAACCCACGATAGAGTCCGGCTTTTTCTGTCTAAGATCGGCCACCGCGAGGTCAGTGAAGCCACTGGCATCAAGGAGGAGCGCTGCAAGACGATCAGGTACGACAAGCGAGCGCATCTGAGAACAAGCGAGCTGGACTTGATGGCAGAGCGCTATCCTGAATACTCTCTGTGGCTGAGAACGGGGCGGGTCGATCCTGCCAATGGCGAGATAAGACCTGACAGCGAATAGACCAGTCGGGATCTCTCCAATCTAAATGCCAGGTAGATATTACACAGGATGCGGCTAAGCGCTGGGGCGTCCGTAAGCAGCTCAAGGATGGCAAGCAATGATCACTCTCCAAACCCTCGAAAAGCTCCCTCGCAGTAAAGCCCTAGCCTATTCAATTGGGGCTGGCGGGGCTTTAAGTGCCTTAACTTATGTAGGACTGAAATTCTACGAGAATAACGATGCCGGCTTTTTATCCGTTGCATGTTTAGTCTCTGCTATTTGGTTAAGCCCTTTATATCGAAGCACTGGAATCCGCTGCTAGGTGTGAAGCAGCTCTATCTATTCGATTGGCCTGTCGTGGCTGAGTTGGCTTGGTTCATGACCATCCACGTGCCTCAGTTGGGCCACAAACTACTGATCGGCGTGTGCGTGGCTATTTTTTCGACCGCCGCAGCGGTATCGGCGCGTAGAAAACGGGGGAGGGATTAGTAGCTTGAGTGGTGGCTGCTTGGTAGGGCATACAATTAATCGTGGTCTGTGCCCGATTGTTCTTGTTCAAAAGTGATGTTACCCGCACTTTCCATTTTGTATTATTTTTAATACTAAGTGCCCTACACTGGTCGAGGGCCTGCCATTGGGGCATCCTTCGGCAACTCTCGCCTCAAGTAGTTTTTCAGCGCGTCGAAATGCATCTGGAAAATAATCCTTTATTTTCGGAAAGTTTATTATGGCTCCATCGTCGTGGTTGTAGCCCTCCATAACCTCTGAGAGACGTCTTTGAACCTCATGTCGACCAGCCTGTGAGCCAAAATCTTCAATATGAAGGAGAGGCCATATCTCAAAGCAAGGATCAGAAAAAGCAACATCGATGCGGTTATCTCGAGCCATGACAAAGGCTTCATCAATTCTAGGGTGCTCGTCTCTATCAAAAACCGCCCAGACCCTAAAGCAAGAGTCAAAGCTGTCTGGTGACTTTCTACAGCGCTTCAGAAGTTCGTCGCGGATTCTTACAGCCTCAGAAACTAAAGTGAACGGAGCCCCCGGCGCCCGGAACTACTTTAAGGCGCACCAAGCCAGCACCGTACTCTTGGACGCAAGCAAAGAAGTACTCTGGCTCTGTATTCTCACCTTCGCAAACTATATAAAGCTCAACCTTCGGCGGTCGTTTCGGTGCAGGGCGAGTAAGTGATCTGGGCGCTGGCATGCGTCGCATATACTATTCCTTATTTTTATAGCGCTCAGTTTCTGCACGGGTATAGTCGTTACCGAATAGGCTGAACAATGGAACCGCGCCAAAACGACCCTCTATATAACCTCGCTCAAAATTATCTTCCTTTCTTACTTTTATGTCTGAAAGAGAATAAATGTGCGTGATCCCAGAGTTGTCTTTTTCAGCGAACCAAAACTGATCCCGTCTAAGAAGGCCTGCGGAAAGCATATTCGTGTCGTGAGTTGAGGAGATTAATTGGGCTCCCTTAGGGTTTGTTTTACGTGAGGAGAACAATTTTACAAGTTCTTTTGATACAAGCGGGTGTAGGTAGGTGTTTAATTCGTCAATGATAAGAATTCCGCCATCATTCAATACTTGAAAAACTGGCCCGAGTATTTGGAGTAGAGCTAAAGTGCCTGAGCTTTCATTTTGAAGCTTTATGGAATATTTCTTGCCATCATTGCCATGATGAAAAAACTCAACCTGGATGCGCTCTTTTTCGCTGAGTCCAATTGTAGGGGTCTCAGCGTATTTGGAAAGTAGTTGGTCAAGTTCATCTAGCATCTTCTTGGCATCTTCTTCATAAGGAACCTTTGAGAAGTCCATGCTAGATATTCCAATATCTGCAGCTTTTAGGAATGAAAGTGCTTTTTCTCTTTTTTCATTGTCTTCGCTGAAATAGGCGAAGACTTGAGAGCCAATATATTCGGCGTTCTCGCTGCGGTGCATTCTGCTCATTATTTTCTCAGAAAAATAATCGTATATCTGAGAAAGTTGTGGGTGGGAGTTTTGAGCAGCAGAAGATAGGAAGAGTACATTGTCTCTTGTTAGTCTTGAAATCTGTTTATTCTCGCCCTTGAGAGACTTTCCGAAATAGTATTCTTCACTTTCCGTATGATCTCTATGAAAAAGAACGCTCTTGACGCTTCTGGCAGCTTTTAATGGAAAAGAGTATAACCACTCGCTTGCAATTCGCTTTCCATCTACAGTGAATCCGTAATGATATCTTGTATCATCTATGGCGAAGTCTATGTCATAGCCAGCTGGAGACTTCTTGGATTCTTCGTCGAGCATGAATGGGTTATAAGGGGTTCTAGAGCTCGATGCAGTTCGACGATGCGAGTACTTTATTGCATCTACTAAAAAGTCCAGTGCCTCTAGAAACGTAGATTTGCCAGAGGCATTGGCTCCATAAATTGCAGTTACAGGAACAACCTTGATCTTAGCTTCAAGGTTTTCCGGAGCATCATCAAACCCAGGATATATAAGGCCCGTTTCGTCATCTTTCAACGACGATACGGTGAACTTTACCTCTTGGTAGTCCCTGATGGATCTGTGGTTGAAGACCCCAAAACGTAGCAGCATGGCGCGATACTCTAAGCGCAGAATTTGAAGGATTTTCGCATAAATCTGACGTAGAAGACATACCTGAGGGTGTGACACCTGTCAATTCATTGGTAGGCCGTTGGGCTATTTGGCTCAATGCACCCGTGCGAACCGTTGGGTCTGTAGCGGCGACTACATCAGCCTAGATTTCTGGTGAACATTGGTCTAGCAAGGGCGGGGTAGGGCTGGAGCCCCTGTTTTATGGGCTATCTGGCCTAGCGGGGCGGTTCGTAACGGATTCATAGTCTCTAGCCAGCCCAGCCCAGCCCAGCCCAGCCCCAGCCCCAGCCCCAGCAATTCCCCACCCCCAAAAACAACAAAACCCCGCTTTTGCGGGGTTCTGTTTATGCACTACCTACAACGATCAAACGTTAAAGCGGAAGTGCATCACGTCGCCGTCCTTGACGATGTAGTCCTTGCCTTCCAGGCGCCATTTGCCGGCTTCCTTGGCGCCGGCTTCGCCTTTGTTGGCGATGAAGTCGTCATAGGCGACCACTTCGGCGCGGATAAAGCCTTTCTCGAAGTCGGTGTGGATCACGGCGGCAGCCTGCGGGGCGGTGGCTCCGACGCGGACGGTCCAGGCGCGGACTTCCTTCACGCCTGCGGTGAAGTAGGTCTGCAGGTTGAGCAGGGAGTAACCGGCGCGGATCACGCGGTTCAGGCCCGGCTCTTCCATGCCCATGGTTTCGAGGAACATCTGCATCTCTTCCAGATCGTCCAGTTCGGCGATCTCGGCTTCGATCTTGTTGCACACCGGCACGACGATGGCGCCTTCTTCTTCGGCGATGGCTTTTACCACGTCGAGGTGCGGGTTGTTCTCGAAGCCGTCTTCGGCGACGTTGGCGATGTACATCACCGGCTTGGTGGTGAGCAGGTGGAAGGTCTTGGCCAGGCGCTTCTCGTCGTCACCCAGGTTCTTCAGCAGGCTGCGCGCCGGCTTGCCTTCGGTGAGGTGGGGGATGAGTTTTTCCAGCAGGTTCTTCTGCGCTACGGCTTCCTTGTCGCCGCCCTTGGCGGTGCGGGCGACGCGCTGCAGTTGTTTCTCGCAGCTGTCGAGGTCGGCCATGATCAGTTCGAGGTCGATGATCTCGATGTCACGCTTGGGGTCGACGCTGTTGGCAACGTGGATGACGTTCTCATCCTCGAAGCAGCGCACGACGTGGGCGATGGCGTCGGTTTCGCGGATGTTGGCTAGGAACTTGTTGCCCAGGCCTTCACCTTTTGACGCGCCCGCTACCAGGCCGGCGATGTCGACGAATTCCATGGTGGTGGGCAGTACGCGCTCGGGTTTGACGATCTCGGCCAGGGCGTCCAGGCGGGCGTCAGGCATGGGCACGATGCCGCTGTTCGGCTCGATGGTGCAGAAGGGGAAGTTTTCTGCGGCGATGCCGGATTTGGTGAGGGCGTTGAACAGGGTGGACTTGCCGACGTTGGGCAGGCCGACGATGCCGCAGTTGAATCCCATGGGGTGACCCTCGGTGAAAGGTGGTTACTGAGTGGCCTTTTGGCTATGCAGTTTGCGCATGGCCACGGTCCAGTCGCCGGCGAGTATTTCCGGCAGGACGTCCAAGGCGAAGTCGATGCTCTTGTCGAGCAGTTCCTGTTCGCTGCGTGGGGCGCGCCCGAGCACGAAGCCGGAGACCAGGCTGGCGTGCCCTGGGTGGCCGATGCCGAGCCGCAGGCGATGGAAGTTATTCTGGTTGCCGAGCTGGGCGATGATGTCGCGCAGGCCGTTGTGCCCGCCGTGGCCGCCGCCCTGTTTGAGCTTGGCGACGCCGGGTGGCATGTCGAGTTCGTCGTGGGCCACCAGGATCTCTTCGGGCTTGAGCTTGAAGAAATTGGCCAAGGCCGCCACGGATTGGCCGCTGCGGTTCATGTAGGTGGTGGGGATGAGCAGACGAACTTCGCGCCCCTGGTGGTTGAATTTGCCCACCAGGCCGAAATATTTGCGATCTACGGAGAGGTTGACGCGCTGGCTGGCCGCCACGCGCTCAACGAAAAGGGCCCCTGCATTGTGCCGGGTCTGGTCGTATTCGGGGCCGGGGTTACCCAGGCCAACGATCAGTTGTACGGCAGTCATACAGGAGCCCTTTCGAGAACATGGCCCGGCGTGATCGCATGCCGGGCCTGCAACTGACGATTACTCGGCAGCGCCTTCTTCGTCTTTAACGCGGCTGGCGTGGATGTTGGAGACAGCCAGGTCGTTACCGTGAGCCAGAGCAACCAGCTCTACGCCTTTCGGCAGCTTCAGGTCGGACATGTGGATGGTCTGGCCAACTTCTACGGCAGCCATGTCGACTTCGATGAATTCCGGCAGGTCTTTCGGCAGGCAGGAAACTTCGACTTCGCTGATGGTGTGGGAGATCTCGCCACCTTGCTGCTTCACGCCAACGGAGGAGGCTTCGTTGAGGAAGTGCAGGGGTACGTGGGCGGTCAGCTTCTGGCCGGCAACGACGCGCTGGAAGTCAGCGTGCAGGACGTAGCCTTTGGCCGGGTGGCGCTGCAGGGCCTTGATCACGACGCTTTCGTTGGTGCCGGCAACGTTCAGGTTCAGCACGTGGCTGAAGGCTGCTTCGTTTTCCAGCAGCTTGGCCAGGTCTTTGGCCAGCAGGCTGATCGATTGCGGGGCTTTCTCGCCACCGTAGATCACGGCAGGCACCATGGACACGTTACGACGCAGGCGGCGGCTCGCACCTTTCCCCAGGTCGGAACGCACTTCGGCATTCAGGGCAAATTCAACAGTCATTTCACTTCTCCAAAATAACCAAACCGCCTTGGGGCTTGCGACCAGCCTTGGGGCGGTAGGGAAAAAAGCCCCGCACGAGGCGGGGCAGTGTGATCAGGCCTGTTCCTTAGCGGAACATGGCGCTGATCGATTCTTCGTTGCTGATGCGGCGAACCGCTTCGGCGACGACCGGGGCGATGTCGAGCTGGCGAATGCGCGAGCAGGACTGCGCTGCAGCGGACAGCGGGATGGTGTTGGTCACCACCAGCTCGTCCAGCGAGGAATTCTCGATGTTCTCGATGGCGCGGCCGGACAGCACCGGGTGGGTGCAGTAGGCGTATACCTTGGCGGCGCCGCGATCCTTCAGTGCCTTGGCCGCGTGGCACAGGGTGCCGGCGGTGTCGACCATGTCGTCGACGAGGATGCAGGTACGGCCTTCGACGTCACCGATGATGTGCATGACTTCGGACTGGTTGGCCTTTTCGCGACGCTTGTCGATGATCGCCAGGTCGACGCCGAGGCTCTTGGCCACAGCACGGGCGCGTACTACGCCGCCGATGTCGGGGGAGACGATCATCAGGTTTTCGAAGCGCTGGTCTTCGATGTCGTCGACCAGTACCGGGGAACCGTAGATGTTGTCCACCGGGATGTCGAAGAAGCCCTGGATCTGGTCAGCGTGCAGGTCGACGGTCAGCACGCGGTCGATACCGACCACGGTGAGCATGTCGGCAACCACTTTGGCGCTGATCGCCACGCGAGCGGAACGCGGACGGCGATCCTGGCGGGCGTAACCGAAGTAGGGGATGACCGCAGTGATGCGGGTGGCCGAGGAACGACGGAAGGCATCGGCCATCACGACCAGTTCCATCAGGTTGTCGTTGGTGGGTGCACAGGTCGGCTGAATCAGGAAGACGTCCTTACCACGGACGTTCTCGTTGATTTCGATCATGACTTCGCCGTCGGAGAACTTACCGACCGAAGCATCGCCGAGGGGAATGTGCAGCTGACGAACGATCCGTCGCGCCAGATCGGGGTTTGCGTTCCCCGTGAAGACCATCATCTTGGACACGCGCAGTACCTGCCGGCTGGGGTATACCTGGATGGGTATGGAAAATGGCAGGGGCGGCTGGATTCGAACCAACGCATGGCAGGATCAAAACCTGCTGCCTTACCGCTTGGCGACGCCCCTATATTCTGTGTCGAATGTCGTGCGATCCGGTGTTCGATGCCTCCCGAGGGAGGTTATGGCAGGGGCGGCTGGATTCGAACCAACGCATGGCAGGATCAAAACCTGCTGCCTTACCGCTTGGCGACGCCCCTGTATCGTATAACCGAATGCTGAGCATTCACTTCTTGGCCAATGCTTGGAGCTTGCGGTGCAACATCGAGATGTTGCGACCTTGAGCGACAAAGCTCGGCAGAGTGCCTGGAAGTTGGCGGGCGACTTTATCAGCATCGTCCCGATTTGGGAAGCTCCCAAATACGCAAGCTCCAGTGCCGGTCAATCTAGCTGGAACAAATTTGTTCAGCAAGATCAAAGCGTTACGAACTTCTGGGTAACGCTTCTCTACAACCGGCTGGCAGTCGTTTCGACCACCCCCCGCAAGAAGGCTGCGAACTTTAATGGGCGGCGTATCCCGTGTCAACTCGGGCGAGCCGAAAACTTCTGCTGTGCTTACAAAGACTTGCGGGACGGCGACGAGAAACCAGGGCTCGTCCAGTTCCACCGGGGTCAGGCGCTCGCCAACGCCCTCGGCGAAGGCCGCGTGGCCGCGCACGAATACCGGCACGTCGGCGCCCAGGGCCAGGCCTATTTCGGCCAGGCGATCCTCGCCCAATTGGGTGTTCCACAGGTGGTCGAGGCCGACCAGGGTGGTGGCGGCGTCCGAACTGCCGCCGCCGATACCGCCGCCCATGGGCAGGCGCTTGTCCAGCCAGATATCGGCGCCGAGCCTGGTGCCGGAGGCTTCCTGCAGTCTTCTGGCGGCGCGTACGATCAGGTTGCTGTCATGCGGTACGCCGTCTATGGGGGTGTGCAGGTGGATCTCACCGTCCTGGCGCACGCTGAAACCCAACTCGTCGCCGTGGTCGAGGAATTGGAACAGGGTCTGCAGCTCGTGATAGCCGTCGGCGCGGCGGCCGAGGATATGCAGCATCAGGTTGAGCTTGGCGGGGGCGGGCAGGGTGAGTTCGGCGTGGGTGGGGATGGCGGTCATAGGTGGCATGGACGACGTAGCCCGGATGCAATCCGGGGCTTGGTGGCGATGGTTCCCGGATTTCATCCGGGCTACTGAGTCTGCTTGGTTATAAAAGGCGTCGCGGCTAAAGCCCCTCCCACAGGGTTTGGCGCGGTTGTCACTCCTGGCGCCGTGGGAGGCGCTTCAGCGGCGACTGCTTGCAGAACTGTCGCGGCTAAAGCTCATCCCGCAGGGTTGGGTGCGGGCTTACTGGCCGAGCTGACGCGGTTGCCAGTCCTTGATCACCAGGGTCACGTCCAAATCCTGGCCGTGCAGCTTCAGACGGTCGGGCAGGGCGTAGCCGTTCTGCTCGGTGTAGCTGAGGTACTCGACCTGCCAGCCGTCCTGCTCCAGGCGGGCCAGGTGGCTGGCGCCATCCAGGGTGATGCGGCTCTTGCTCTCAGGCGCGGGCAGGCCGCGTATCCACCAGAGCAGATTGGACACTGGCAGCTCCAGGCGCAACTGCTCGCGCAGCAGGGCTTCCGGCGATTCGGCCTGGTAGCGACCACGGTTGGCGACTTCCAGCAGGATGTCGCCCGGGCGGCCGGTCAGGCGTGCGGCGCCGCCGCCCAGTGGGCCGGACAGGCGGATGTCGTAGTAGTCCTGGCGCTGCAGCCAGAACAGCGTGGCGCTGCCGGAGTCACGCGGGGCGCGAATGCCGATCTTGCCGTTGATCTGCCAGCCGTCGAGCTGGGCGATCTGCTGCTTGTGGGCTTGCCACTGGGCAGGGTCGCCCTTGCCGTCGACGACTTCGCGCGAAGTCAGGCCGGCGCAGCCGGCGAGCAGGGCGATAAGGCTGAATACGAGCAGGTTGCGCAACATCAGAGTTTCTCGGAACCGGTCAGGCGCAGCAGCGTGCTACGCAGAATGGGGCTGTCGGGGTTGCCTTCCAGAGCCGCGCGCCAGACGCGCTTGGCTTCGTCCTGTTTGCCTTGGGCCCAGAGCACTTCGCCGAGGTGGGCGGCGACTTCGTGGTCGGGGAATTTCTTTAGCGCTTCGGTCAGCAGGCGCGCGGCCTCGTCGAGGTTGCCCATGCGGTAGTTGACCCAGCCGAGGCTGTCGAGGATGGCCGGGTCGTCCGGGTTGAGCTGGTGGGCGCGTTCGATCAGTTCGCGGGCTTCGGCGTAGCGTGTGGTGCGGTCGGCCAGGGTGTAACCCAGGGCGTTGAGGGCCATGGCGTGTTCCGGCTCGCGCTCGAGGATGAAGCGCAGGTCGGTTTCCAGTTGCGCCAGGTCGTCGCGTTTTTCCGCCAGCATGGCGCGGGTATAGAGCAGGTTGAGCTCGTCCGGGAACTGTTCCAGGCCCTGGTTGATGGTTGTCCAGGCTGCCTTGATCTGGCCGGCATTGCTCAGTGCCTCGGCTTCCAGCAGGTAGAGCTGGATGGCGTAGTCCGGCTGGGCATCGCGCGCCTTGGCCAGGCGCCGCGAGGCTTCATCGTAGCGGCCCGCGCCGATCAGCAGTTCGGTCTGGCGCTGTTGCGCCGAGAGGAATTCATTGCCAGGGCCGACCAGCGCGTATTCGAGCAGGGCGCTGTCGTTGTCCTTCAGTTCTTCATAGGCACGGCCCAGGTTGTAGTGCGCGGCGTCGACGTGGCTGCGGCGCTCGATCAGTTCTTCCAGGTAGACGATGGCCTCTTCCCAGGCTTCGGCCTCCAGGCACACCAGTGCCAGGGAGAAACGCAGATCGTCGTCGTTGGGGTTTTCCTGCACCAGCTTGGAGAACTCGCCCTTGGCGTCGTCCAGGCGGTCGTGCTCGACCAGCAGGCGCGCGTAGGTCAGGCGCAGGCGCTTGTCCTCGGGGTTCTTGCGGATGCCTTTTTCCAGCAGTGGCAGGGCTTCCTCGCCACGGCCGAGGCTCTGCAGTAGACGTGCGCGCAGCAGCAGCGGGGAGACTTCGTGGGCGCTGGCGGGCTGATCCTCGAGCAGCTCGAGGGCTTCCTCGGCGCGGCCGTCCTGTTGCAGGAGGATGGCCTTGCCGAACAGCAACTGGCTGTTGTCCGGGTATTTGCGCAGCAGGCGGTCGAAGCCTTGCAGCAGGCCGGCGCGGGTGTCCGGGTCGGTTTCCGCCGCAGACAGTGCGAGGAAGTCGAAGTGGGTGTTGCCCTGGCGTTGCAGCACTTGCTCCATGAAGGTCATGGATTCGTCATAGCGGCCGGCGCGCGCCAGCTGCACGGCGGCGGCACGCTGCGCGTCGATGTCGGTCGGCGCGGCATCGGCCCAGATCAGCGCGCTGTCCAGCGCGGCCTGATCGGCACCGAGGTACTCGGCGATGCGAAATGCCCGCTCGGCGACGCCCGGGTCATGCGTGGCCTGGGCCTGCTGTACGTAGTTGCCGAGGGCGATGTCGAAGCGGTTGCGTTGCCCGGCCAGCTCGGCGGTCAGCAGCGAATAGAGCGTCTCTTCGCTGAAGGAGCTGTATTCGTCCGGTGCCGGCTTGGCGACCTGGTCGGCTTCCTGGATCGGCGGGGTGCCGTCCGGCTCGTTGGGGGCAAAGGTCTGGCAACCGCTGAGGATGGCGAAAGCAGTGATTAACGCGAAGGATCTATTCATAGTGCCTTGTCGTGCATGATGGCGGGCGGGGCACTGCCACGTTCTGGCGGCCCTGCCCTGGCGACTGTCGCGGCATCATGACACAAGCCTCGGGGCAAGCCCATGGGGCGGGTGATGTCGCGACGCGTCTATTGGGACAATAGGTCGCGGGAGTTGTTCTCGCCGAAGCGAAGTAGGACAATTGCCGGCTTCCGTATTGCCCCTCAGCGACCCTGCATGGCCTTCATCGCCCTCGGTATCAACCACAAGACCGCTTCGGTAGAGGTGCGCGAGCGCGTGGCCTTCACCCCCGAACAACTGGTCGAGGCGCTGCAGCAGCTGTGTCGGCTGACCCCTAGCCGCGAGGCAGCGATCCTCTCCACCTGCAACCGCAGCGAGCTGTATCTGGAGCAGGAGCACCTGCAGGCCGACGAAGTGCTCAAGTGGCTGGCCGACTATCACCGCCTGAGCCTGGACGAGTTGCGCGCCTGCGCCTACGTGCACAGCGACAACGACGCCGTGCGGCACATGATGCGCGTGGCCTGCGGGCTGGATTCGATGGTGCTGGGCGAGCCGCAGATTCTCGGCCAGCTCAAGTCCGCCTACGCCGTGGCGCGCGAGGCCGGCACCGTCGGCCCGTTGCTCGGGCGTTTGTTCCAGGCCACCTTCAGTACCGCCAAGACCGTGCGCACCGACACCGCCATCGGCGAGAACCCGGTGTCCGTGGCCTTCGCTGCCGTGAGCCTGGCCAAGCAGATCTTCGCCGACCTGCACCGCAGCCAGGCGCTGCTGATCGGCGCCGGCGAAACCATCAGCCTGGTCGCCCGCCATCTGCACGACCAGGGCATCAAACGCATCGTCGTTGCCAACCGCACGCTGGAGCGTGCCAGTCAGTTGGCCGAGCAGTTCGGCGCGCATGCCGTGCTGCTCTCGGACATCCCCGACGAACTGGCGCACAGCGACATCGTCATCAGTTCCACGGCCAGTCAGTTGCCGATTCTCGGCAAGGGTGCGGTGGAAAGCGCGCTGAAAAAGCGCAAGCACAAGCCGATCTTCATGGTCGACATCGCCGTACCGCGCGATATCGAGCCACAGGTAGGCGAGCTGGACGACGTTTACCTCTATACCGTCGATGACCTGCACGAAGTCATCGAGGAAAACCTCAAGAGCCGTCAGGGCGCGGCGCAGGCCGCCGAAGAGCTGGTGGCCGTCGGCACTGACGATTTCATGCAGCGCCTGCGCGAGCTGGCCGCGGTGGACGTGCTCAAGGCTTACCGCCAGCAGGCCGAGCGTCTGCGCGACGAGGAACTGGCCAAGGCGCAGCGCATGCTGGTCAACGGCGCCAATGCCGAAGACGTGCTGGCGCAACTGGCCCGTGGCCTGACCAACAAGCTGCTGCACGCACCCAGCGTGCGCATGAAGAAACTTACCGCCGAGGGGCGCATCGACGCGCTCAACCTGGCCCAGGAATTGTTCGCCCTCGACGAGAGCGCGCCGCAGGACAAAGGTCTGCAATGAAAGCTTCACTGTTGAACAAGCTGGACAACCTCAGCGACCGCTTCGAGGAACTCACGGCGCTGCTCGGCGATGCCGAGGTGATTTCCAAGCAGAGCCAGTTTCGCGCCTACTCCAAGGAATACGCCGAGATCGAGCCGGTAATCGCCACCTTCCGCGAACTGCGCAAGGTGCAGGGCGACCTCGAAGGCGCGCAGGCGCTGCTCAAGGACAGCGACCCGGATCTACGGGAGATGGCCGAGCTGGAAGTGGATCAGGCCAAGGAGGCGCTGGTTGGCCTGGAAGACAAACTGCAGCGCATGCTGCTGCCCAAGGATCCCAACGACGGGCGCAACGTCTACCTGGAAATCCGCGCCGGCACCGGTGGCGACGAGGCGGCGATCTTCTCCGGCGACCTGTTCCGCATGTATTCGCGCTATGCCGAGAAGCAGGGCTGGCGCGTCGAGGTGCTGTCGGCCAACGAGGGCGAGCACGGCGGCTACAAGGAAGTGATCGCCCGCGTCGAGGGCGATAACGTCTACGCCAAGCTCAAGTTCGAGTCTGGTGCGCACCGCGTGCAGCGCGTGCCGGAAACCGAATCCCAGGGCCGTATCCATACCTCCGCCTGCACCGTGGCAGTGTTGCCGGAGCCGGACGAGCAGATGGCCATCGAGATCAACCCGGCCGATCTGCGCGTCGACACCTACCGCAGCTCCGGCGCTGGTGGTCAGCACGTCAACACCACCGACTCGGCGATCCGCATCACTCACATTCCCACCGGCACCGTGGTGGAATGCCAGGAAGAGCGCTCGCAGCACAAGAACCGCGCCAAGGCCATGGCCTGGCTGGCGGCCAAACTGCAGGATCAGCAGGAGGCGGCGGCGCACAAGGAAATCTCCGAGACACGCAAGCTGCTGGTGGGCTCCGGCGATCGCTCCGAGCGCATCCGCACCTACAACTTCCCGCAGGGCCGGGTGACCGACCACCGCATCAACCTGACCCTGTATTCGCTGAACGAAGTGATCGCCGGGAGCGTGGAAGCGGTGATCGAGCCGCTGCTGGCCGAGTACCAGGCCGACCAGTTGGCGGCACTGGGGGACTAAAAGCGGCTGTGTTTCCGTGGGGTGGATGACGCCTTTTTCATCCACCATTCCGTTCGGTGGATCGATGCAGCGTGATCCACCCTACGCCGCTCAAGAACCGTAGCCCGGATGCAATCCGGGGACGTACTTCCCGGATTGCATCCGGGCTACGAGAGAAATATGGCCACCATCGAATCTTTACTCGACAGCGCTGATCTGCCCGACTCGCCCACGCCAAGGTTGGACGCCGAGCTGCTGCTGGCCGATGCCCTGGGCAAGCCGCGCAGCTACCTGCGTACCTGGCCAGAGCGCGAGCTGGAGGGCGAGCAACTGACTCGTTTCCACGCAAGTCTGCAACGCCGCCGTCAGGGTGAGCCGGTGGCCTATATCCTCGGCCACCAGGGCTTCTGGAGCCTGGATCTGGAGGTGGCGCCGCACACCCTGATCCCGCGCCCGGACACTGAACTGCTGGTGGAATCCGCTCTCGAACTGCTGCCCGACACACCGCTGAGCGTGCTCGATCTGGGCACCGGCACGGGCGCCATCGCCCTGGCCCTGGCCAGCGAGCGTCCGGGCTGGCAGGTGACCGGGGTGGATCGCGTCGAGGATGCCGTGGCCCTGGCCGAGCGCAATCGCCAGCGCCTGCAACTGGGCAACGCCCGCTTTCTGCACAGCCACTGGTTCTCTGCCCTGAGCGGGCAGCGCTATGGCCTGATCCTGAGTAATCCGCCCTATATTCGCGTGGATGACCAACACCTCGATCAGGGCGACGTGCGTTTCGAGCCAAGCAGTGCACTGGTGGCCGGCCGTGATGGGCTGGACGATATCCGCGCGATCATCCAGGCTGCGCCAGCGCATTTGCTGCCTAGCGGCTGGCTGCTGCTGGAACACGGCTTCGACCAGGCCGAGGCGGTGCGCGAATTGCTGGCCGCCGGTGGTTTCGTCGAGGTGCACAGCCGGCGAGACCTGGGCGGCCATGAACGTATCAGCCTGGGACGTTTCGAGCATGAGTGAAGCGATGTTGAGCGATGACGAACTGCTGCGTTACAGCCGGCAGATCCTGCTGAAACAGATCGATGTCGAGGGGCAGCTACGCCTTAAGCAGGGGCGTGTGCTGATCGTCGGGCTCGGCGGCCTGGGTTCGCCCGTGGCGCTGTATCTGGCCGCTGCCGGTGTTGGCGAACTGCACCTGGCGGATTTCGATACGGTGGATCTGACCAATCTGCAGCGGCAGATCGCCCACGACACTGCCAGCATCGGCCAGGCCAAGGTGGATTCGGCCATGGCGCGCCTGGCTGCGATCAACCCGCATATCAGCCTGGTGCCGCATCGTCAGGCGCTGGATGTCGACTCGCTGGCCGCAGCGGTCAGCGCCGTCGACCTGGTGCTGGACTGCTCGGACAACTTCACCACCCGCGAAGCGGTCAACGCTGCCTGTTTCAAGGCGGGCAAGCCGCTGGTGTCCGGCGCGGCGATCCGCCTGGAAGGCCAGCTGTCGGTATTCGATCCGCGCAACGATGCCAGCCCCTGCTACCACTGCCTGTACGGCCACGGCAGCGAGGCCGAGCTGACCTGCAGCGAGGCCGGCGTGGTCGGCCCGCTGGTGGGGCTGGTCGGCAGCCTGCAGGCGCTGGAAGCTCTTAAGTTGCTGGCCTGTTTCGGCGAGCCATTGGTGGGGCGTTTGCTGCTGATCGACGCGTTGGGCAGCCGCTTCCGTGAGCTGCGGGTCAAGCGCGATCCGGCCTGCGAGGTCTGCGGTGAGCGTTAAGGATCGTGGGAGCGAGGACGGCTTGAAATGAGTCAGTCGCAAGCGCCAGTTGGCATTTTCGACTCCGGTGTCGGCGGGTTGTCGGTGTTGCGCGAGATTCGCCAACTGTTGCCGCACGAGTCACTGCTTTACGTCGCCGACAGCGGCCACGTGCCCTACGGCGAGAAGAGCCCGGAGTACATCCGCGAGCGTTGCGTGCTGATCACCGAACACCTGTTGGCGCAGGGCGCCAAAGCCCTGGTGCTGGCCTGCAATACCGCCACGGCGGCGGCTGCCGCCGAGCTGCGTGAGCACTATCCAGGCCTGCCGATCGTGGGCATGGAGCCGGCGGTCAAGCCGGCAGCGGCCGCTACGCGTTCGGGCGTGGTCGGCGTGCTGGCCACCACCGGCACGCTGAAGAGCGCTCGTTTCGCCGCCTTGCTCGACCGCTTCGCCAACGATGTGCGCGTGGTCACCCAACCCTGCCCGGGGTTGGTGGAGTGCATCGAGGCCGGTGAGCAGCAGGCGCAGGCAACTCGCGAGCTGCTGCAGGGCTACGTCGCGCCGTTGCTGGCCGAGGGCTGCGATACGCTGATCCTCGGTTGCACCCACTACCCCTTCCTGCGTCCTCTGTTGCACAGCCTGGTGCCGGAGAGCGTGAGCCTGGTGGACACCGGCGCTGCAGTGGCGCGGCAACTGCAGCGTCTGCTCGATCAGCATGATCTGCGGGCGCTCGGCCCGGCTCGGCCGACGCGCTACTGGAGCAGCGGCGAGCCGGAAAAGCTGCGTCGAGTGCTGCCTGTTTTACTGAACGATGACAGCGAAGTCGCTTCGCTTTAGCGATGTTCGGCGGAATTTATCTTTGCCTCATTCCCAAAGCTTCTATAGTTTGTAGCGAGCCAGATACAACACTTCTCGCTAAAAGGAATCAATCATGAAGAAGTTCTGTGCCTTTGCGGCGTTGGCGGTCTTTTCGTTCGGGGTGAGCCATGCCGCGCAAGCGGCGGACGTGACGGCGGCAATCGGTCAGTCTGGCGACTCCACCATGGTCTATCGACTGGGTGCGCAGTGGGACTGGAACAAGAGCTGGATGCAGAGCAGCGTCGGTCGCCTGACCGGCTACTGGGATCTGGGTTACACCTACTGGGACGGTGACAAGACCGCCAGCAACCACAGCCTGTCGTTCGCGCCGGTATTCGTTTACGAGTTCGCTGGTCAGAGCGTGCGCCCCTACGTCGAGGCCGGTATCGGCGTGGCGGCTTTCTCCAGCACCGAGCTGGAAGATAACGACCTGGGCTCGTCCTTCCAGTTCGAGGATCGTCTGGGCGTCGGCCTGCGCTTCTCCGGCCAGGAAATCGGCCTGCGCGCCATTCACTATTCCAACGCCGGGCTCAAGCAGCCCAACGATGGCGTCGAAGCCTACACCCTGCATTACCGCATGAGTTTCTGAATAAAAAAGACCGGGCGAGCCCGGTCTTTTTCATCGTGCCTTTTGTACCGTTATCGATAGGCCTGGGCGATGCCTCGACGTTCTTCCAGGCACTCGCTGGCGCCCAGCTCGAACTCCCGGCAGATCAGTGGGCGCACCTCGTAGATGGTGCAGCGCATGCTATTGCGATCCAGCGCCGCGCACCAATTGTCGTCCAGGCGCCGCATCACCTCGCCACCCCACTGGTCGGTCTCGATGAAGCGCTGGGGGATGTCGGTATCGCCAAACAGCATCACCTCCAGTTGGCAGCAGCAGGCTGCACAGGTGCTGCAACTGATCTCGGGCTCGGTGGGCAGTTGGGTATGGGGGATGGTCTGGCTCATGGCGTCGCAGTGTACGCCATGCGGTGGATGCGCGGGGCATGGGCAGACAGAGGGAGTGCCGCCATTTCAACTGGTCGCAAGCCGCTTTTCGTAAGAGCCCCGCCCCGGGGCGAAGCCTTTGAGGCCGTGCCGGGCGGGTTCGCGGCGGGGCGCCACTCCTACAGGTGCAGGCGTCGGAGCATTTCGTGGGAGCCCCGCCTCGGGGCGAAGCCTTTGTAGGCCGTGCCGTACAGGTTCGCGGCGGGGCGCCGCTCCTACAGGGGTGTCGGCTAGGCCGATTGGCGGCTGCGCAGGCTTTGTTCGTATTGCGCCCGATAGAGCTTGGCGAAGCCATGCAGCACAGGCATCACCGCTGCCCAGATCACGGCCAGCAGGGCCAGGGTCTGCGCGGTGCCCAGTGGCAGGCCAACGCCGGCAAGCTGTGCACCACCGTAGTAGGACAGCGGCGCACCGATGGCGCCGAGCAGGCTGGCGCGCCACCAGGGCTGCGCCGTCCAGGCCAGGCAATGGTTGAGGGTGGTCGCCAGCAACGGCCAAAGCAGGGCCAGCCACAGCGGGATCAGCTGGCGCGGCGCGCCGAAGTCGTAGACCCCCAGGTTGAGCAGAAAGCTGTCCAGCGCGCTGCCCGCGAGAAAGACGCTGAGCAGCAGCTTGCCTTCCGCTGCCCAACTGCTGACCCACAACAGATGCACCGCCAACACACCGGCCACTACCAGCAACCAGGGGCTGTCGCCGCCCAGCACGCAGGCGAACCAGCCAAGCTGGAACAGGAGGGCGTTGGCGAGCAGCTTAGACATCGAGGTTTCCTAGCAGGGGGGCAGGCCGCGCCGAGGGCTTGGCCAGCAGCAGTTGAGCGGTGCCAATGGTGCGTTCCAGGAAGCCACCCTCGCAATAGCACAGGTAGAACTCCCACAGGCGGTAGAAGTAATCGTCATAGCCCAGCTGTTCCAGCTTGTGCCGGGCGCGGCGCAGGTTGTCGTGCCACAGGCGCAGGGTGCGCGCGTAGTGCAGGCCGAAGTCTTCCATGTGATGCAGGTTGAGGTCGGTATGGCGGCTGACCACCTCCAGCATCTTGTGCACCGACGGCAGGGCGCCGCCGGGGAAGATGTAGCGCTGAATGAAGTCGACGCTGCGGCGTGCCTGTTCGTAGCGCTGATCGCGGATGGTGATGGCCTGCAGCAGCATCAACCCGTCCGGCTTGAGCAGGCGCGCGCACTGCTCGAAGTAGGTGGGCAGGAAGCGGTGGCCGACGGCCTCGATCATCTCGATGGAGACCAGCTTGTCGTACTGGCCGGTCAGGTCGCGGTAATCCTCGAGCAGCAGGGTGACGCGATCTTCCAGGCCCAGTTCGCGGATGCGTCGTTCGGTATGGGCGTACTGTTCGCGTGACAGGGTGGTCGTGGTCACCCGGCAGCCGAAGCGTGTCGCAGCATGAATGGCCATGCTGCCCCAGCCGGTGCCGATCTCCAGCAGATGATCACCGGGTTTGAGCTCGAGCTTCTGGCAGATGCGCTCGAGCTTGTTCAGCTGGGCCTGCTCCAGGCTGTCCGCGTCGCTGCGGAACATGGCCGCCGAATACATCATGGTCGGGTCGAGGAATTGCTCGAACAGGTCGTTGCCCAGATCGTAGTGCGCGGCGATGTTGCGCCGCGAGCCACTGCGGGTGTTGCGGTTGAGCCAGTGCAGGCCCTGGATCAACGGGCGACCCAGGCGCGCCAGACCGCCTTCCATGGCGTCGAGCACGTCGAGGTTGGCGACGAAGATGCGGATCACCGCCGTCAGATCCGGCGTGCTCCAGTAGCCGTGGATATAGGCTTCGCCGGAGCCGATCGAGCCGTTGCCGGCCACCAGGCCCCAGACGGCTGGATCATGCACCTTGATCTCGGCGCGCAGGCGTGAATGCGGGTCGCCGAAGTGCAGGCTGTCGCCGGCCTCCTGGATGACCAGCAGGCCGTGTCGCAGGTTCTGCAACTGGCGCAGCACGGCGCGGCGCAGCAGGCCGGCACCGATACCGTTGCCGCTGCGTACCAGATTCTTCGCGGAGTTCAGGCTAGAGCTTTTCATGAGGCATGTCCTTCGCTAGCGGGCGGGCGACGCGGAAGCTGCCTTCCGCGGGCCTGTGGTCGAAAATAGGGATGCGCTTGAGCAGCAGGCGCAGGGCCTGCCAGTAGATGGCCAGCAAGGTTTTGCCGGTCATCCAGGGAAAGGTGAGCAGGTAGCGGTGCAGGCTGGCGCGAGTCAGTGGCTGGCGCTGCAGGGCCAGGCTGGCATCGAACACCTTGGTCTCACCCTGCCAGTCGGCCATGTGCACGCCCAGGCGCTCGCCCACCGGGCTGAGGCTCATGCGGTACTCGAGGTCGCGTGGCAGGAAAGGCGAGACGTGGAAGGCCTTGTCCACACGAACCTGTTGGCGCCCCTCGCCTGTGGCCGGCAGGACGTAGTGATAACGTTCGCGCCAGGGCGTGTTGCTCACTTCGCAGAGCACTGCCATCAGCCGCTGTTCGGCGTCGTGGCAGTAGAAGATGCTCACCGGATTGAACGCCAGGCCCCAGCTGCGCGGTTGCGTCAGCACGCAGATACGTCCTTGCGGGCGGATGCCGATTGCCTCCTGTACGCGGTCGCGCACGGCCTCGTGCAGCGGCGTGCCCTGGCGCGTGGCCTCGGGCAGGTAGTCGGTTTCGCGGAAGGTGAAGGGCGCCCAGCGACTGGCACCGGCCAGGCGTGACAGGGCGAACAGTTGCGCCTGTTCGCTCAGATCCAGGTACAGCAGGCCCATGCGATAGCGGAAGGCATGCGCGCGCGGGGCGAAGCGGCGATGCTGCACCCAGCCGCTGTACAGGGCGCTGATCACCAGCTTTCCCCCAGCTCGCGCGCCACGCGCAGCCCGCTGACCACGCCGTCTTCGTGGAAGCCGTTGGCCCAGTAGGCGCCGCAGTAGTAGCTGTGCGGTGCGGCGAGCAGTTCCTGCCAGCGCGCCTGCGCGGCGATGCCGGCCAGGCTGTATTGCGGGTGAGCGTACTGGAAGCGGCCGAGGATCTTGCTGGGGTCGATGGCGGCAGTCTGGTTGAGGCTGACGCAGAAGGTACTGTCGCTGTCGATACCCTGCAGGATGTTCATGTCGTAGGTGACCGCCGCCGGGTGCTCGCTGGGGCCGCCCAGGCGGTAGTTCCAGCTGGCCCAGGCCAGAGGGCGCTTGGGCAGCAGGCGGGTGTCGGTGTGCAGTACCACGTCGTTGTTGGCGTAGGGCAGGGCGCCGAGGATCTCGCGCTCAAGCGGGGTCGGTTCGGCCAGCAGGGCCAGGGCCTGGTCGCTGTGGCAGGCGAACACCACCTTGTCGAAACGCTCGCTGCCGGCGGCGCTGTGCAGGGTCACGCCCTCGGCATCACGCTCGACGCGCAGCACCGGGCAGTTCAGACGAATACGCTCGGCGAAGCTGGCGGTCAGTGGCGCCACGTAGCTGCGCGAGCCCCCTTCGACCACGTGCCACTGCGGGCGATTGCTCACCGACAGCAGGCCGTGGTTCTTGAAGAAACGCACGAAGAACTGCAGCGGGAAGGCGAGCATGTCGACCAGCGACATCGACCAGATCGCCGCACCCATGGGCACGATGTAGTGGTCGATGAAGCGCCGGCCATAGCCGTTCTGGGTGAGGTAGTCACCGAGCGTCATGTCGGCGGCGATGCAGCCCTGGTCGAGGTCGTCCAGAGCGTTGCGGTTGAAGCGCAGGATGTCACGCACCATGCCCCAGAACGCTGGCGATACCAGGTTGCTGCGCTGGGCGAACAGGGTGTTGAGGTCGTGGCCGTTGTATTCCGTACCGCTCACCGGATCGCTGACCGAGAAACTCATCTCGGTGGGCTTGAAGGGCACGCCCAGTTCGTTCAGCAGGCGGATGAAGTTGGGGTAGGTCCAGTCGTTGAACACGATGAAGCCGGTATCGATGGCATAGGGACGGCCATTCACCTCGACGTCGACGGTATGGGTGTGGCCGCCGATCCAGTCGCTTGCCTCGAACACCTGGATGTCGTGGTGGCGGTTGAGCAGGTAGGCGCAGGTCAGGCCGGCGATACCGCTGCCGACGATGGCGATTCTCATGGAGTGTCCTCGTTGCGTGCCAGACGCCGGCCGATGGCCAGTTGCAGGCGGCTGGGCAGGCTGCCGAGCAGTTTCAGCACGGCGATGAAGGGAGTGGGGAAGGCGATTTCGTGCGGGCGTTTGTCCAGGCGTTCGGCGATGTGCCGCGCGGCGCGCTGCACCGGCCAGCGCATGGGCATGGGAAAGTCGTTCTTCTGCGTCAGCGGTGTGTCGACGAAGCCGGGGCTGACCAGGGTGACGTCGATGCCTTCGGCCGCGAGGTCGACACGCAGGCTCTGCAGCAGGTAGCGCAGGGCTGCCTTGGAGGCACCGTAGGCCTCGGAGCGCGGCAGAGGCAGGTAAGTCACCGAACTGCCGACGCCGACCAGATGTGGGCGCTGACCATTGCGCAGCAGGGGCAGCGCGGCCTCGATGCAATGGCTGGCGGAGAACAGGTTGGCGCTTACCACGCGCTCGATCATCGCCGCCTCGAACTGGCGCACCTCGACGTATTCGCAGGTGCCGGCATTGAGGATCGCGCAGTCCAGCGCGCCCCAGACCTGTTCGATGCGCTGGCCGATGGCGCGTACCTGGGCGGCATCGGTGAGGTCACCCGGGGCAACCAGCACGCGCTCTCCGTAGCGCTTGGCCAGCGCCTGCAGCGGTTCGATGCTGCGCGCACTGAGCGCGACGCGATGGCCGGCGTTCAGCAGCTCCTCGGCCAGCGCCGCGCCGATACCGCTGCTGGCGCCGGTGAGCCAGATGCGTTTCATGCCAACCTCCGCTTCAGCCAGCCGATGACCCCGCCGAGCAACGGCAGGTGTTCGTAGAGCAGGGCACCGGCGTCGAAATAGTCGCGGTGCTGGTAGACCTTGTCGCGCCAGCGCAGGTGCGAGCAGCCCTCGACGGCGATCTCGGCACCGCCGCGCAGACGTGGATGGCGATAGCGCATGGTCCAGCGCAGGTAGCCTTCGTTTTCGGCGACCCGATCGAACCCGTGAAACTCGAACTGCAGGGCCTCGACGTTGGCGTACAACTCGGCGAAGTAGCGCCGCACCGCGCTCAGGCCATGCACCTCGTGCAGCGGATCGCGAAACAGCACGTCATCGCTGTACAGCTCGCCGAGCAGGTCGAGGTTGTCCTTGTTCAGCGTAGCGAAGCGCTCGCCGAACTGGCGGAGAAAGTCGCTCATGCCAGGGCCTCTTCGCTGCCGGCCAGGTTCTTGAAGGCCGCCAAGGCGCGTTCGCGTGAGCGCGACAGATCGACGATCGGGCGCGGATAGCCGCCTGGCGCGAACAGCCCGCCAAGGCTGGCCGGGTCATGAATGTCGCGCTTGTTCAGGCCGGCCAGCTCCGGCACCCATTGGCGGATGAAGCGACCGTCCGGGTCGAATTTCTGCGACTGGCTGATCGGGTTGAAAATGCGGAAATAGGGGGCGGCGTCGGTGCCTGTCGAGGCGCTCCATTGCCAGCCGCCATTGTTCGCCGCCAGGTCGCCGTCGATCAGGTGGCGCATGAAGAAGCGCTCGCCCTCACGCCAGTCGATCAGCAGGTTCTTGGTCAGGAACATGGCGACGATCATGCGCAGGCGGTTGTGCATCCAGCCGGTGTCGCGCAGCTGGCGCATGGCGGCGTCGATGATCGGCAGGCCAGTGCGGCCTTCCTGCCAGGCGGCCAGCTCTTCGGGGGCATGGCGCCATGGCACCGCTTCGGTTTCCAGGCGGAAGGCGCGATGCATCGAAACGCGCGGGTAGCCGACCAGAATGTGCTTGTAGAACTCGCGCCAGAGCAACTCGTTGATCCAGGTAACGACACCGGGATTGCCGCTGTCGAATTCGCCGGCATTGGCCGCCAGCGCCGCATGCAGGCACTGGCGTGGCGACACCACGCCAGCGGCCAGGTAGGGCGACAACTGGCTGGTGCCGGGTTTGGCGGGAAAATCGCGCTCGTCCTGGTAGTAGGCGACCTGCTCGTCGGCGAAGCGTGCAAGACGTTGCAGGGCCACGTGCTCGCCGGCCGGCCAGAGGCTGCGCAGTGCCTCGCTGGGTAATGCGAAACCGGTGACCTCGGTCGGCAGTGGATCGCTGGCGATGCTCAACGGCGTTTGCGCCGCCGGCAGCGGGACGATCGCTGGCAGCGCCGCATGCAGGCGCTCGTAGCAGACCCGGCGGAACTGGCTGTAGACCTGGAAGTAGCCGCCGGAACGGGTCAATACACTGCCGGGCTGGAAGAACAACTGGTCGAGGTGGCTGTGCCAGGTGATGGCCTGCTGCGCCAGGTAGGCCGCCACCGTGCGGTCGCGGTGGGTTTCGTTGACGCCATATTCCTCGTTGGCGTGCACCGCGCAGACGTCATGCTCGTGGCACACCTCGGCGATCACCGCCGGTACTTGCTGCCAGTCCGCACAGTGACGTACCAGCAGCGGCACGTTCAGCGCCGCCAGCGCCTGGCTCAATTGCGCGAGGTTGCGCAGCCAGAAGTCGACCTTGCTCGGCGCGTCGTCATGACGCTGCCACTGCTCGGGCGTGATCAGGTACAGGGCGAGCGTCGGGCCGGCACGCATGGCCTCGCTCAGAGCGGTGTTGTCCTGGCTGCGCAGGTCAGTGCGAAACCACATCAGTCGGCGCATGGGGTTACCTCGCGAACACCGAGCAGGCCCTGGTTGGTCAGCCAGGCATGCGCAGCCAGGGGGTCGATGGCTGACTGCAGATCGACCAGCGCATCGCGGTGAATGTGGGCGGCGGGGCCGGCGATCAGCAGCGGTACCGGGCATTGTTCGGCCAGGCGCGGCAATTGGCGGCGCACCAGCGTGCCGTCCAGCGCCTGTTCGGCGTAGAGCAGCAGGGCGCGTGGTGCGATGTGTTCCAGGGCTGCCAGCAGTTCGGTGGGCGGCAGCGGCCAGTCGAACACCTCGACCGGGCATTCGCCCGCGCTGGCCAGCCAGGCGCTCAACCACAAACCGGGCTCCATCGGGGCTTCACCGAGGTTCATCAGCAGCAGGGGCGGGCCGCCGATCTGGCGATTGCTGTGATAAATGCGCGTGGCCAGCTTGCTGCGCAGCCAGGAAAAGAAGAACACCTGCTCGGCACGCGCGCCGAACTGTCCCTGCCAGCGCTGGCGCAGATCACCGAGCAGTGGCCAGAGCAGTTGCTCGACCAGGGTTGCCGCCGGGTAGAGCGCCAGGGACGCGTTGAAGCGGTCGTCCAGGCGGCGCTCGTCGAGCTGGGCAATGCAACCGAGTAGCTCATTGCGCAAGCGCGACCAGTTGTCCGTGCTCGTCGCCTGTGGAACCTGGCCGTGATCGAGCAGCGCCTTGACCTGGCCGACGGCGACGCCACGTGCCAGCCAGGAGAGGATGGCGTTGATGCGCTCGAGGTTGGCGGGGGAGTAGAGGCGATGCCCCTTGGGCGTGCGGTAGGGCACGATCAGGCCGTAGCGGCGCTCCCAGGCGCGCAGGGTAACGGCGTTGATGCCGGTGCTGCGCGCCACTTCGCGAATGGGCAGGTAACCTTCGTCCAGGGCCTGGCGGTAGTCGTTGCCGATCTCTTCATCGGCGATGTCTTCGGTCGTCATGGGATCACAGCGCATTGCGCAGGCTGAGCGGTTCCGGATGCGGCTGCAGATACGCCTGGTCGGCGATGTAGCGATCCGGGTGGCGGCGGAAATGATGCTTGAGCAGGGTCAGCGGCACGACGAGCGGTACGACGCCATCGCGGTACTGGCCGATCAGTTGCTGCATTTCCTGTTTTTCATCGGGGCTGAGGGCACGTTTGAGGTAGCCGCTCAGGTGCTGCAGGACGTTGCTGTGGGTGCCGCGCGTGGCGCACTTGCGCAGGGCGGTCATCAGCTGGCTGAAATAGCGCGGCGCCAGGCTGGCCAGATCATGCTGGGCAAGATCGCCGAGCAGGCGGCCGAGGGACTTGTAGCGCGCCGGGTCGGTGGCCATCAGCAGGTACTTGTAGCGCGAGTGGAAGGCGATCAGCGAACGGCGGGTCAGGCCCTCGGCGAGCAGCCGCTGCCATTCGGCATAGGCGTAGACGCGGGTGATGAAGTTTTCGCGCAGCACCGGATCCATCAGGCGGCCGGCTTCCTCCACTGGCAGATCCGGATGGCGTGCGCAGAAGTGTGCGGCGAAGATGCCGCGGCCCGGCTCGCTGGGGCGGCCGCCGTCCTGGTAGACCTTGACGCGAAACAGGCCGCAGGAGGGCGACTGCTGCATGAAGATGTAGCCGCTGATCCCTTGCAGTTCGCCCGCGATGCGCTCGCCGTAGCTGGCCAGGGCGTCGGTGACATCGCGCGAGCGATCCACCGTGCCCACCGCGCGCGGCATCTGCGGATCGCCCACCAGGCGTATAGGCTCGCGCGGGGTGGACATGCCGATGCCGACTTCAGGACAGACCTTGATGAAGTCGAAATGCTGGGTCAGTTCGCGGCTGCAGAGCTGCGACAACTTATGCCCACCGTTGTAGCGGACCTCGTCGCCCATGAGGCAGGCGCTGATACCCAGGCTGGGTTTGATCGCTTGCATCGCTGATCCCCTCTGAACTTGTACCTTGTAAAGGACTTGTACAATTATGAGGCAATCATAGGCGTGAAGTTGTACGCATACAAGATTCTTGTACAGCTTTTGTATTGCTTTGTGTAAAGGCCGATCAGCGCCAGCCTTGCTGCCAGCGCTCCGTGTCCAGCAACTGATGCCAGTCGATGTGCTCGCTGCGCCCGGTCAGCACGGCCTGCAACTCGACGCCGATGATCTGTTCCTGTTCATCGCGCAGCAGTTCGGTGACCAGAAAGTGCCGCTCGCGATTCTGTGGACGGCTGGCCGTCCACTTCGAGAGCAGCAACTTGCGGGGGTTCAGGCGGCGCCTGGAGTGAGTGTTCATGCCAGGTGTTCGAGCAGGCGGCGGGCGGCATCCTGGCCGCTGAGCCAGGCGCCTTCGACACGCCCGGATAGGCACCAGTCGCCGCAGGCATAAAGGCCCAGGTCGGCATCGGCCAGGGCGCCCCACTGGTGCGCCTGGGCCGGGCGGGCATAGAGCCAGCGGTGAGCCAGCGTGAGGCTGGGGGGCGGTACGGCGCAGCCGATCATTTCGGCAAAGGCGCCGTGCAGTTGCTCGATCACGGCTTCCTTGGGCAGATCGAGATGCTGGCGGCTCCAGGCGCTGGTGGCATGCAGCACCCAGGTGTCGAGCTGGCGATCACGGCCTGGCTTGCTGCGATTGCGTGCCAGCCAGTCGAGGGCGCTGTCCTGCACGAAGCAACCTTCGACGCGGGTGTCGAGTGGCGTGTCGAAGGCCAGGGCGACTGCCCAGGTCGGCTCCATCGCCACGCTGGCCGCCGCACCCGCCAGCTTCGGTGCAGCGGCCAACAAGGCGCTGGCCTGTGGCGCGGGTGTGGCCACCAGTACGTGGCTGAAGGGGCCATGGCTCTCGCCATCGGCGTCGAGCAGCGTCCAGTACTGGTCGCCGCGAAAGACTTCGGTGATACGGCAGGAGAAGTGCACCGGCAGCGCGCCGAGCAAGGCGCGGGTGATCGCGCTCATGCGGGGGGTGCCGACCCAGCGCACCTGTTCGTCCGGTGACGGGCTGAGCTGGCCGGCCTGGCTGTTGTAGAGGCTGGGCGTCCATTCCTCGACCCAGCCGCGTGCCTGCCACTGCTGTACGACCTCGACGAAGCGGCGATCACGCGCGGTGAAATACTGTGCGCCCAGATCGAGGCTGCCGGCGTCGCTGCGCTTGCTGGCCATGCGTCCACCGCTGCCACGGCTCTTGTCGAACAGCTGGACGTCGTGACCCGCAGCGGTGAGTGTCTGGGCGGCAGACAACCCGGCCAGGCCGGTGCCGATGATGGCAATGGATGCGTTCATGGTTACCTCGTCAGCGCTGAATGCTATACAGGCTACGTTTTAGACAAAAGCTATACAAGAATGTTTTGATGTACAGTATTGCCTTCGAGCGCTCCTGCTTAAGGTTTAGGACAAACCCGGCAATGAATAAAGACACTTGTCGCACCGATCGACCAGACTGTGGTGGCGCACTGACCCAATGCCATGCGAGGAAGATGCCATGCATATCCTGTTGACCGGCGGTACCGGGCTGATTGGCCGCGCCCTGTGCGCCAACTGGATCGACAAGGGCCATCGCCTGACGGTCTGGAGTCGTCAGCCGGCCAAGGTGCCGTCGCTTTGTGGTGCGCAGGTACGCGGCATTGCGCAGTTGGAAGAGCTCGACGGCGAAGTCGTGGACGCGGTGATCAACCTTGCCGGTGCGCCGATTGCCGACCGCCCCTGGAGTGACAAGCGCAAGGCACTGCTGTGGGCCAGCCGTGTCGGGCTGACCGAGCAGTTGCTGAACTGGCTGGCGCAACGCGAGCAACGCCCGTCGGTGCTGCTGTCCGGTTCGGCTGTCGGTTGGTATGGCGATGGCGCTGACCGTGAGCTGCGCGAAGACATGCAGCCGCTGGGCAATGACTTCGCTGCACAGCTCTGCGCAGCCTGGGAGGAAACGGCGCAGCGCGCCGAAGCACTCGGCATTCGCGTGGTGCTGCTGCGTACCGGTCTGGTGCTGGCCGCAGAGGGTGGCCTGCTTGGTCGCTTGCGCACGCCTTTTCGCCTGGGGCTGGGCGGGCGTCTGGGCAATGGGCAGCAGTGGATGCCCTGGATCCATATCGCCGATCAAATCGAGCTGATCGATTTTCTCTTGCAGCATGACGACGCGCGCGGTCCTTATAATGCCTGTGCGCCGCTACCGGTGCGCAATGCCGAATTTACCCGCGCGCTCGGCCAGGCCCTGAGCCGCCCGACCATCCTGCCGGCGCCTGCGTTCGTACTGCGCGCGGCCCTGGGCGAAATGGCCGAGCTGCTGCTGGGCGGGCAGCGCGCCTTGCCGAGTCGTTTGCTCGATGCCGGCTTCAATTTCCGTTTTACCCATCTGGATGTGGCGCTGGCAGATCTGCTCGGCCACTGACGTTACCGACTAGGACTTCGCATGACCGATCACGCACTGCTGCTGGTTAACCTGGGCTCCCCGGCGTCCACCGAGGTGGCCGATGTACGGCGTTACCTCAACCAGTTTCTGATGGATCCGTATGTGGTGGATCTGCCCTGGCCGCTACGCCGCCTGCTGGTCTCGCTGATTCTGATCAAGCGTCCGGCGGCTTCGGCGCATGCCTACGCGTCGATCTGGTGGGAGGACGGCTCGCCCTTGATCGTGCTCAGCCGCCGCCTGCAGGAGGCGATGAAGGCGCACTGGACGCGTGGCCCGGTCGAGCTGGCCATGCGTTATGGGCAGCCGTCCATCGAATCGACCCTGCTGCGCATGGCCGGGCAGGGCATCCGCGAGGTCACCCTGGCGCCGCTCTACCCGCAATTCGCCGACAGCACCACCACCACGGTGATCGAAGAGGCCAAGCGGGTGGTGCGCGAGCATGGGCTCGACATGCGCTTCTCCATCCTGCCGCCGTTCTTCGAACAACCCGAATACCTCGATGCTCTGGTGGCCAGCGCCAAGCCGTATCTGGAGCAGGGTTTCGATCACCTGCTGCTGAGTTTCCATGGCCTGCCGGAGCGCCACTTGCGCAAGCTTGACGCCACCGGCCACTGCCTGAAGGGGCCGGACTGCTGCCGCACGGCGTCGCCAGAGGTGTTGGCCAAGTGTTATCGGGCCCAGTGCCTGCGCAGCGCCGAGCTGTTCGCCGAGCGCATGGGCCTGCAGGCCGGGCAGTGGTCGGTGAGCTTCCAGTCGCGCCTGGGGCGTGACAAGTGGATCGAGCCCTACACCGAGAATCGTCTGGACGAGCTGGCTGCGCAGGGGGTGAAGAAGCTGCTGGTGATGTGCCCGGCGTTCGTCGCCGACTGCATCGAGACGCTGGAGGAAATCGGCGACCGTGGCCGCGAGCAGTTCGTCGAGGCCGGGGGCGAGAGCCTGCAACTGGTGCCTTGCCTGAACGACCACCCGCAATGGGCGGCAGCCCTGAACACCCTCTGCGAGCGCGCGCCCGTCGCAGTGTAAGGTCGCGATTCGGCGTCGCTCATGAACAAAAGCCCGCATCTTCGGATGCGGGCTTTTGTTTTCAAGGCTTACCAGCGGCCGTCATGACGCCAGCCACCGTGGTGATAGCGGGGCGGTGGATAGGGCCGATAGCCGGGGGCGACCACCACCGTCGGTGCCGGGTAATAGTAAGCCGGTGGTGGCGGAGGCGGCGGCGCGTAGTACACCGGTGGTGGGGAGTAGTAGACCGGTTGCTGCGGGTAGTACACCACAGCTGGCGGCGGTGGCGCCGGCTGATAGACCGGGGCGGGGCGACTGGAAGCAATCACGCCGCCGATGACCGCACCTGCCACCACACCAGCGATGGCGGCATCGCTGCGACCGGACGCCTGGGCAGTGCTCTGGCCGGCCAGCGCCAGGCTGAGCACCAGGCCAGTGATGAGAGGGATGCGCGAGTGCATGTTGGGTATCTCCTGTGAAAGCGGAAGGTCTCCGCCTGATGGATCAGACAGCCTTCATTCAGCTTCGTTACCCAGGCCAGTGTAAGTCTTGCGTAAATATCTGCGGTCGGCGCATGTGTGCCTCATCGCTCAGGCAAGGGAATTTTGCGCTTTACTGGGTATCTGAACGGTGCCGCCTGCTGGCGGGATCGAAGCTGCAGGGATTGGCGCGATGCGTTCAGAACGAAATCGGACACCCCTATCCGCACGCTGGCAGCGGCTGCTGCCGGTGCTGGGGCTGCTGTCGCTGCTTGCCGGCTGCAGCGGGCGCCTGGATAACGACTCGATCATCAACACACGCAACCCGGTCAAACCCGCTGAGTTGCTGCAAACCGACGTCGACCGCATGGCGACGCTGGCCATGCGCAACAACCTCAACAGCCTCTATCGCCTGATGCACAAGCTCTACCAGCGCAACCCTCGCGAATGGCGCAAGAACGCCATGCCGGACAGCGTCAGTATGGAGCGCAAGATCCAGTACGCCATTGAACACAACGAGGACTGGCCGACCCTGGGTGGTCGGCGTGACGTGGCGGCGCTGGATTACGCCCTGAGCCCGGCGTTTCGCGGTGACCGGGTCGCCGCTTTCACCTACGCCATCGGCAGCATGCTGGTCACCGCGCATGGCGGACGCACCGAGTTCTACCTGACCGACAGCTTCAACGCGCAGTTCATCTACAACGCCGCGCGCAATCTGGAAAAGGCTGCGTGGATGCTGGGGCAGCGGCGTGACGCCAGTGGTCAGCCCCTGTTGTTGTCCAACGAGGTGTCTGACGTGGGCAGCAACCTCAGTTATGCGGTGGAGTTCGGCAAGATGGTGGCACGGCTCGATCTCCTCACCCATGTGCTGGAGGAGCGCTACCGGCGCATGGGGGCCAACTATGCGCAGAGCCTGTTCCTGCTCAACTTCCTGCCGGTGCAATAGTCTTCACTGCGCCCAGCGCTGCTCGATTCGCTGTAGCGTGCCGTCTCCCCGTAGTTTCACCAGCGCCTCGGAAAACTGCCGGGCGTGCTCGATATCGCCCTTGGTGAACGCGACGAAGCGGGGCATCTGTGCCAGCGGCCTGGGCAGAATGCGCACACGATCCTGCGCGCGTTGCTCACGGACGAAATACAGCAGTTGCGCACGGTCACCGACGATGATGTCGATGCGTCCGGCCAGCAGCATCGACACCAGTTGGCGCGGGTTCTGCGCCGAGATGTCCCGGGCCAGGTCGGCCTGATCGAAATCTTCCTGATAGGCGTAGCCGCGCACCTGGCCGATCACGTAGGGGCTCAGATCCTCAAGCGTTTGCCAATCGGCGATGGCGGTCTTGGTGGTCGTCATGAATACCGTGGTGCCGGTGCGCAACGGCCCGACCAGCTCGTACTGCGCCTGGCGTTGTGGCGTCCCGGCGAACTGGAAGGCCATGCGTACCTCGCCACGGTCTAGCATGCGTTTGACCCGCTCCCAGGGATACAGACGAATGTCGTAGGCCACCCCGGTCTGCCGCAGGACGGCATCGACCAGTTCCACGTCCAGACCCTGAGGCGTCTCGTTTTCATCGGTGACGAAGCTGTAGGGCGCGAATTGTTCGTCACCCACCACGCGCCAAGTCTGCGCATGCAGTGCAGGGCTTAGTAGAACCAGCAGAAGGGGGAGCAGATGGCGCATGGGGGCGTTTCCTGGGACTGTCCTGCCTTTGAGGCTAGCACCGAGTGGTGCCGGGCAGGCGGGAAGTCGAAGCGCCGCGAGCGCGGCGCTTGGATGGGGTCAGACCTTGCGGACGAACTCGGACTTGAGCTTCATGGCGCCGATGCCGTCGATCTTGCAATCGATGTCGTGATCGCCGTCGACCAGGCGGATGTTCTTCACCTTGGTGCCGACCTTGACCACCAGCGACGAGCCCTTGACCTTGAGATCCTTGATCACGGTGATGGTATCGCCGTCCTGCAGCAGGTTGCCCACCGAGTCCTTGATCACGCGTGCGTCATCATCATTGGCGCTGGCTTCGCCGGCTTTCCACTCGTGGGCGCATTCTGGGCAGACCAGTTGCTCGCCGTCTTCGTAGGTGTATTCGGAATTGCATTTGGGGCAGGGCGGCAAGGTGCTCAAGGGGTGTCCTCGGTGGCTGGTAGAAACCGCATAGTATATGGGGTCTTGCTCTGTCCTGTCCGCTCTGTCATCAGGCACTCCGAATTCAAGTGTCAAAAATATTGGACTTCTCAAGCATGCCTGCCAGGCCTTTGAGGCCTGGAAGTGCAGATATAGCTTTCTGTGAGGTTATTCGTCCGTTATCTGGTGCGGCAGCTATAGATGCTAAATGTTTGACATATTTTACGGCTGAGGCACACTGGCTGCAGATTCCGCTACTGGTTCGGGTGCCGGTTGCCACACTGGGCAACCCTTTTCATGGAGTGAAAAGGCCTGGGTCATGTCGCCGTCGGAAGGTGGCCAGCGTGCAGGACGCTCGGTTGCGTGCGGAGTTAGCCAACCAGGCAACGGGCTTTTGCCCCGCCTGTACAGCAACGACAGGCCCGGCCTGTCCCAAGGTGACGTATGTCCAACAACAAGAGCAGTACCCCGCGCAAACCCGTCGTGTTGATGTCCATGGGCGCTCAAGAGCGCAAGGGCCACGACTATCAGGTCATGACTCACAAATACATTAACCCGCTGGTCGAATTCTCCGGCTGTGTGCCGGTGCTGGTGCCCACCTGCTGTGGTACCGATGATCTCGAACAGTATCTGGATATGGCCGACGGCATCTATCTGACCGGTGCCGGCAGCAATATCGACCCGAGCCTCTATGGCCAGGAGAACCTCACCCCCGACAAGACCCAGGATCGTGACCGCGACCTGTTCGACCTACCGCTGATCAAGGCGGCTATCGCCCGTGGCCTGCCGATCTTCGCCATCTGCCGTGGCATGCAGGAAATCAACGTGGCACTGGGCGGCGATATCTATCAGAAGGTCTATGCCGAGCCCGGTTTCAACGATCACCGCGAGAACCCCGACGACCCGGTCGAGGTGCAGTACGCGCCGAGCCACGCGGTACGTCCGGTTCCGGGCAGCTGGTTCGCCGAACTGATGGGGGCGCCGGAAATTCGCGTCAATTCGCTGCATGGCCAGGCCATCCGCACCTTGGGCAAGGGCCTCGAAGTGCTGGCCACTGCCGAGGACGGGCTGATCGAGGCGATTCATGCGCCGCGACTGTCTCCGTTCCTGTTCGCCGTGCAGTGGCACCCGGAATGGCGCGCGGCCAGCAACCCAGACTCGGTGAAGATCTTCCAGGCCTTCGGCGAGGCCTGCCGGCGTCAGATGGTGCAGCGTGGCAAGCAACCGGCCTGCGCGGCCTGAGGCCGCTCAGTAAGGGTTGACCGGTTCCGGCCAGGTCAGGGTGCCGCTGTCGTTGAAGCGGTGCGTGCCGAACAGGCCTCCCGCCAGCTTGCCCGTCAGCCTGTAGGGCAGGCCCTGGCCCGGTTGGTAATTGGCCGCTCCCCAGGCCTGGCGAACGGCAGAGAACGCCGAAATGCTCAGCGGCACCGTGACCAGCGTCTCGCCGAAACGCGGGACGCTGCCACGCTGATCGCTGACGCCGCTGGCCAGCGGCTGGCCGTTGATATCGAGATCCAGAGCTACGCCGTCGAAGTCGACGGCGTGGTCATTGGGGTTTTGTACCCGCAGTTTCACCGCGAAGCGCATTTCCAGTTCCTGGCCGGGCAGGGGTTCCAGTCCGGCAAGATCGACGCGCAGGGGATCCTGGTCGAGCAGGCTGGCGCAGCCGGTCATGGCAAAGGCCAGCAGCGTTGTCAGGGCAAGGTGCAACAAACGAGGCACGGTAGTCATCCGTCAGTGATGGATTCAGCATAGAAGACCACCTCGATCAGCCTTTTGCTCACTTCTTCTGCTGGGACTGACGACTGCCCAGCACCAGGGCGATGCCGCCCAATACCGCAACCGCGCTGAGCATCAGGCGCAAGCTGAGTGCCTCGCCCAGCACCAGGCTGCCAGCCAGCGCCGCGAGAATGGGCACGCTGAGCTGCACCGTGGCCGCCTGGCTGGCGCGCAACCCTGGCAAGGCGCTGTACCAGATGGCGTAGCCGATCCCGGAAGTCAGCGCGCCTGACAGCACGGCATAGAACAGGCCCGCAGCATCCCATTGCAACTGGGCGAACAACGGCACGGCGAGCAGTAGGCCGAGCGCAGTGGCGCGCAGAAAGTTGCCGGCGGTCACCGCGAGTGGATCGCCCTGACCACGGCCGAGCAGTGAATAGGCACCCCAAGCCGAACCGGCCAACAGCATCAACAGCGCTGCCAAAAGGGGCGGCGCACTGGCCCCGGGTAACAGGAGAAACAGCAGGCCGCCACCCGCCAGCAGCGTGCCGAGCGTGGCCAGAGCCGGCAGGCGTTCGCCGCGCCAGAGGCCCCACAGCAGCATGCTCAGTTGTACTGCGCCGAACAGCAGCAGGGCGCCGACGCCGGTATCCAGATGCAGATAGGCGAAGGAGAAGGCGGCCGCGTAGGTGAACAGGGCAAGGGCTCCCGGCCAACTGCCGGCCATGGGGCGCGAGCCGCTGCGCAGGCGTAGCAGCACGGCCAGCATCAATGCGCCCGAGGCCAGGCGCAGGGCGGTGAAGCTGGCGGCGTCGATCTCGGTTTCCCGCAGTGCCAGGCGACAGAGCAGGGAGTTGCCGGCGAACGCCAGCATGGCGAGCGCGGTGAGCAGCAGGGTACGCGGTGGCATCGTCCATCCTTTGGCGCAGGTCTGGGATGCGAGACAGCTAAGCATGTTCGAAGGGGGGGCGGCATTGGCGGAAGGTCGCAAGTGTCTGCGACCTTGGCCAGGCGTGCGCCGGACGAGAGCCGGCGCGGCGGGGGATCAGAAGTGCACTTTGACCAGCAGGCTGGCGGTGTTCTGGTCGGTCGGGCCGACGAATTCGCTGACGGCGCCACCATCCTTGATGCCGTACTTGTTCTTCCAGTAGTCGTACTCGATGCCGACATAAAGCTGCTTCTCGCCCCATTTCAGCGCCTTGCCCAGGTCGTACTTGATCTGCGGGTTGAAGTGCAGGTTGGCGTGGTACTCGCCACGACGGTTCTCGTCGTTGTCGACGACCCAGTCCATGAAGCCGTCGATGAGGATGTCCGAATCGCCCACTGGCAGGGTGTAGGCCCACACCGGGGTGATCTGCCAGACATTGTCGCCCGGACGGCTGCCGTCGGTGGTGCGCAGGTAGGTATTGAGCTGGAAGTAGTCGAAGCCAGGGATGTCCAGATCCACTGCCGGGCCGATCAGGTAGGACTCATTGTCCTTCTCGCCGAATTCATAGGTGAAGGCCAGCAGCACGTCCTTGATCGGGCCGAACGACAGGTCGTGACCACTGATCTTGCCGAACGACAGGCGTGGGCTGAATTCACCGTAGTAGCTGTGGCCGTCGCCGTTACCATTCTTGGCGTCGGTGTTGTACTTGATCAGATCGGTGAAGAAGAACAGATCACCGAAGCTCCAGCCGCTGGCATGCTCGAAGGTGATGGTCTGCTGGATTTCCGGGTCGATCTTGAAGTCGTGGCCGTACAGGTAGGTGAGGCTATTGTTCTGCCACTGCAGCAGATCGTCGGCGCTGGCCTGGCCACCCGCAAGCAGGCCGCCGGCGAGGATCAGGGAAGAGAGTGTGCGGTTCATCGGAGCTCCTGATGGATGTCGTGTCGTTATGGTTATGAACCTGTCCGCCTGGTCAGGCTGGTGCTGCTAGAGCAAAAACGGCGCCAATTCTCGTGATTGTGCTTATCCGTTGCAAATCAATCGGATGCACGACGTTCCGTGAGCTTGAAGAGCGCACGCGGTGCACTCTTTTCTGACCGAAAGGACAAAAATGGCCATAACTTGGTGCGTGTCTGCCTCGCAGACCCAGGGCATTGGCTTGATTGTTTTAATTATGGGTGTCATATAAATATTAAATTATGACTATAATTTTATTGCTGCAATGATCTCGCTCGTCTTTCATCCCCAGGAGAAGCTCCATGAATACTCAAGCCCGCCCCACTGCCCTGATCACCGGCGCTTCGTCCGGTATCGGCGCGACCTATGCCGACCGTCTGGCCAGGCGTGGTCATGACCTGCTGCTGGTGGCCCGCGACGCGCAGCGCCTGCAGGTGCTGGCCGAGCGTCTGCGCAGTGCCTATGGCATTGCCGTCGAGGTGATGCCAGCCGATCTGACGCAGAAGACGGATGTCCGTAAGGTGGAGCAACGCCTACGTGAGGATGCGGCAATCGGCCTGTTGGTGAATAACGCGGGGGTTTCGATGAACGGAACCCTGGCGCAAGCTGACCTGGAATACGCCGAGCAGATGATCGAACTCAATGTGGTTGCCCTGACGCGTCTGGCCGCTGCTGCTGCGGCCAATTTCTCTGCAGTTGGGCGTGGCGGCATCATCAACCTTGGCTCTGTAGTGGCGCTGGCTCCGGAAATGTTCAATGCCGTCTACAGCGCCACCAAGGCTTATGTGCTGAGCCTGAGCCAGACCCTGGCGGCTGAGCTGCGTAGCTCCAATGTGCAGGTGCAGGCTGTACTGCCGGGCCTTACCCGTACCGAAATCTTCGAGCGCAGCGGTACCGATGCTTCGTTGCTGCCGCCGTCGATGATCATGGCGGTTGAGGAGCTGGTCGATGCCGCGTTGGCGGGTTTCGATCAACAGGAGTTGGTGACCATTCCCTCGCTGCCCGATGCCGCCGATTGGGAGGCCTTCGTCGCTGCTCGCGCAGTGCTGGGGCCGAACCTGTCGCACAACCAGGCGGCTGCTCGCTACAAATGATGGCCGTGCCGGGTGCCGCGCGGTACCCGGCGTTCAGGCATCGACGCCGGTGGTTCTGGCCAGTAGTTGCGCGCGCGTGGTCTTGAGCAGTCGATCGGCCAGTTGCGGATCCTGAACGCTGCGTGACAGCAGCAGCGCGCCGACCATGGCCGACAGCAGTAGCACGCTCTCGTCGGCGGCCTCTTCGCCAGCCAGGTTCTGCTCGATCATGGATAGACGGTTGCGTACCAGGGCATCGGTGCTTGCACTGGCCTGGCCGCGCTGGCCCAGTTCGGCAGAGATGGTCGGTAGCGGACAGCCGGCTCCGGGGTTGTCGCGGTGCCGCGTCGACAGATAGCCCCTGATGAAATTCTGCAATGGCGTGTCGCCTTCGCTCATCACCGCGGTGCTCGTCTCAAGCTGCTGCACGGCATGCTGCAGCGCGGTTTCCACCAGATCGTCCTTGGACTTGAAGTGTGCATAGAAGCCGCCATGAGTCAGGCCCAGAGCCTTCATCAGCGGTTGCAGGCCGGTGGCGCTCACGCCATCGCGGCGAAAGCGCAGTGCGGCTTCTTCGATGATGCGTTGATGGGTCTTGGCCTTGTGGTCTTCCGAATAGCGCATGGCGATCCCCGTCTATGAAATGTTGCTCGTCATGTTACACCCCGGCGTGCTTGTGGCGCAGCCGGGGAGTGGTTCAGGCGTCGACAGCTTCGAGCAGGGTCGCCACGCCCTGGCCACCGGCGATGCATTGGGTGGCGATGGCGTAGCGCCCGCCGCTGCGGCGCAGCAGGCTGGCAGCCTTGCCGGTGATGCGCGCGCCGGTGGCGCCGAGGGGGTGACCAAGGGCCATGGCGCCGCCGTCGAGGTTGACCCGGGCCATGTCCAGGCCCAGCTCCTGCACGCAGGCCAGCGACTGGCTGGCAAAGGCTTCGTTGATTTCCACCAGGTCAATGTCACTAATCGACAGGCCAGTGCGTTGCAGCAGCTTACGGGTCGCTGCCACCGGCCCCATGCCCATGATTTCCGGCGCGCAACCGGCCACGGCCACCGCCTTGATGCGGGCGAGAATGCTCAGACCATGCGCGCGGGCGAAGGCCTCGCTGCACACCAGCACGGCGGCGGCGCCGTCGGTCAGTGGCGACGAGGTGGCTGCGGTGACGCTGCCGCCGAAGGCCGGTTTGAGTTGCGCCAGTGCCTCCAGGTTGGTGCCCGGCCGCAGGCAGCCGTCTTCATCGACGCGGCCCTGTGGTGTGTCGATGGTCAGCAGCTCATCGGCGAACATGCCCAACTCGCGGGCACGTACGGCCTTGGCGTGGGACTCGACGGCCATGGCCTCCTGGTCGGTGCGGCTGATGGCGTAGCGCCGTGCGACTTCTTCGGCGGTATGCCCCATGGCCATGTACACCTCGGGGTAGTCGGCCAGCAGGGTCGGATTGGGCGACAGGTTGAAGCCTCCCATGGGCACGCGGGTCATCGATTCCACCCCGGCGCAGAGAAAGGCTTCGCCGGCGCCGATGGCGATCTGCCCGACGGCGTAATGCACGGCGCTCATCGACGAGCCGCAGAAGCGGTTCAGCGTGGCGCCGCCGAGGGTTTCCGGGAAGCCAGCGCGGAAGCTGGCGATGCGGGCGATGTTCATGCCCTGTTCGGCCTCGGGGTAGGCGCAGCCCATGATCACGTCCTCGAGTCGTGCGGGGTCGAGCCCGAGGCGCTCGACCAGGCCACGTAGCACCTGGGCGGCGAGGTCGTCCGGGCGCAGGTCGATGAGGGCACCCTTGCGGGCGAAGTGGAAGGGTGAGCGGGCGAACCCGGCGATCACGGCGAGGGTCATGGCGAACTCCTTCAGTGGCTCATGTCGAGAATCAGGCAGGTGGTGGAGGCGACGGCGTAGAGGCGTTCGTCGACGTCGTACAGGCGGCCCTCGGCCAGGGCGGTGGAGCGACCAACGTGAATGATGCGGCCCTCGGCGCGTACGGGGCCGGCCTCGCTGCGCAGCGCGCGGATGTAGCTCACCCGCAGGTCGGCGGTGGTGTAACCCTGGCCTGGCTTGAGCTGAGTGTGTACGGCGCAGCCCATACAGGAGTCGAGCAGGGTCGCGATATAGCCGCCGTGGACGCTGCCCAGCGGGTTGTAATGGCGCTGGTCTGGCGTGCCCTGGAACACGAACAGGCCGCTGGCCCACTGCACCGGGGTGAAGTCGAGCACGGCGTTAATCGGCGGCGAGGGTAGGTCACCGCGACCGATACCGTCGAAGAAGTCCATCGGCGGCATGGCGGCCACTTCCGCCAGACTGAGGGTGCCGGGGGCGGCGAGCTGGTTGCGCACCGCCTGTTCTTCGGCGATCCAGGTGGCGAGGCGGGCATCTCGGGATAAGGCTGTCATAAAGGCTCCAGGTAAATATGATGGACGACATTCAATTTTTCATATTATGGTCGAAATATAAATAGCTGCCAGTCGCTGTCGATCGGAGTTCCGCCATGCAGCCTTCCCGTGTTCTGTTGATCATCCTGATGCTGCTCACTGCGCTGGGCGAAACCTCCACGCAGTTGCTGATCCCTGCGCTGGGCGAGCTGGAGCGCGGTCTGCATGCCCGGCCGGGTAGCAGCCTGCTGGCGCTGTCGTTGTTCGTCGGCGCCTTTGGCCTTGGCCAGTTGTGGCTCGGGCCGCTGTCGGATCGCCTGGGGCGGCGGCCGGTATTGCTCGTCGGCTTGAGCCTCTATCTGCTGGCGACCCTGGGCATGTTGCTGGCACCCAATATCGAGATGCTGATCGGTATGCGTGTGCTGCAGGGCCTGGGGGCCTGTGCAGCGCTGGTGTTGGCGCGGGCTATCGTCCGCGATGTGTGGCAGGAGCGTACGGGGCCGGCGCTGGCATTGACGGTGCTGGGCATGTTCGCGGCCATCGTGTTGTCGCCGGTGGTCGGTGGCCTGCTCACTCAATACGGCGGCTGGCGCGCACCGCTATTGGCGACCCTGCTGCTCGGTAGCCTGGCTCTGCTATCGGCGCTTGGCCGCTACCGCGAGACGCATCTGCAGCGTGATCCACAGGCGGGCCGGCTCAAGGGACTGCTGGCCAACTATCTGCAGGTCTGGCCCAGCTGTCGCGCGTTGGCGCTGACCATCGCCTGTACCTACGGCGCGATGTTTGTCGTGGTAGCCGGTTCGTCGTCGGTGTACATCGGTCTGCTGGGGCTGAGCGCGGTGCAGTACGGGCTGACCTTCGGCCTGATCGTTTCCGGCCTGCTCGGTGGTGCGCTGTTCACCCTGCGCAATGTGCAGCGTCTGGGGCCGCTGCGGGTAGTCGGCATCGGTGTGGCGCTGGTGCTGCTCGGGTCGCTGCTGACCCTAGCGGTCTACCTGCTGTTCGGCCTTTCGCTGCTGAGGCTGTCGCTGCCGCAAGTGTTGGTAACGCTGGGCGGTGGCATGTTGCTGCCCGCCGCCGTGGCAGGCGCGGTAATTCCCAACCCGCAGCGTGCCGGATTGGCGGCGGGGCTGATGGGCTTCTCGCAGATGGCCGGCGCCACCCTGGCGGGGTTGCTGCTCGGCGCTCTGCAGGATGGCTCGGCCTGGCCTATGGTTGCCCTGAACACGCTGTTCGCCGTGCTGGCGTTTCTGTTCTTCCACCTTCTGCGTGTCCGCCCGGTCGTTACGGCTGCGGTGGTCGGCAAACTTCCCTGATTCGAGGACAAAGCAATGAGCAGCTATGACGTGGTCATCATCGGCGCCGGCCCCGGCGGATATAACGCTGCGATTCGGGCTGGCCAACTGGGCTTGAAGGTGGCCTGCGTGGAAGGGCGCGAAACCCTCGGCGGCACCTGCCTGAACGTCGGTTGCATGCCGTCCAAGGCGTTGCTGCATGCCTCCGAACTCTACGAGGCGGCAGCCGGTGGTGACCTGAGTGCGCTGGGTGTGGAGGTCACGCCGACGCTCAACCTGGCGCAGATGATGAAGCAGAAGGCCGACAGCGTCGAAGCGCTGACCAAGGGCGTGGAGTTCCTGTTTCGCAAGAACAAGGTGGAGTGGATCAAGGGCTGGGCGCGCATCGACGGCCCTGGCCGGGTGCAGGTCAAGCTGCACGAGGGCAGCGAGCGCCTGCTGGAGACGAAGAACATCGTCATCGCCACGGGTTCCGAGCCAACACCGTTGCCGGGTGTGGAGATCGATAACCAACGCATTCTCGATTCCACCGGCGCGTTATCGCTGCCGGAGGTGCCCAAGCACCTGGTGGTGATTGGCGCCGGGGTGATCGGTCTGGAGCTGGGCTCGGTATGGCGGCGGCTGGGCAGCCAGGTCACCGTGGTGGAATACCTCGACCGCATCTGCCCTGGTCTTGATGGCGAAACGGCCAAGACCCTGCAACGCACCCTGGGCAAGCAGGGCATGAGTTTCAAGCTGGGCACCAAGGTCACGGGCGCACAGACGAGCAAGTCCGGCGTGGCTCTGACTCTGGAGCCTGCCGCAGGCGGCGCGAGTGAAACCCAGGAAGCCGACTACGTGCTGGTGGCCATCGGTCGGCGCCCCTACACCCAGGGACTGGGGTTGGAGACTGTCGGCCTGAACCCCGACAAGCGCGGCATGCTCGCCAACGAAAAACACCAGAGCGGCGTACCCGGCGTGTGGGTGATCGGCGACGTCACCTCCGGGCCAATGCTCGCACATAAGGCGGAAGACGAGGCGGTGGCCTGCATCGAACGCATCGCCGGGCATAAGGCGGAGGTCAACTACGGAGTGATCCCAGGCGTGATCTACACCCGCCCGGAGGTAGCCAGTGTCGGCAAGGGTGAAGAGGAGCTGAAGGCCGAAGGCCGCGCCTACAAGGTTGGCAAGTTTCCTTTCACGGCCAACAGCCGGGCGAAGATCAACCACGAGACCGAAGGCTTCGTGAAGATCCTCGCCGATGCCAATACCGACCAGATTCTCGGCGTGCACATGATCGGCCCGAGCGTGGGCGAGCTGATCGGCGAGTATTGCGTGGCCATGGAGTTCTCCGCCTCGGCCGAGGACATCGCGCTGACCTGCCACCCGCACCCGACCCGCTCGGAGGCCGGGCGCCAGGCAGCGATGGGTGTGCATGGCTGGACGATGCAGGCCTGAACGCGAGGCGAGACCTCAGATCACGTGATCGAGATTGACCGGATCGCCCGGTTTGGTATGCAGCTTGGCGCGGATATCGGCGAAGACCTTGTCGTACTCGTCGTGGCCGCGCATCACCGGGCTGGCGTTGGGATGCAGGCCATGACGGGCGGCCACGCGCGTGGCCACGCTGGCGAAGTTGAAGGCAACGTCGCGATGCAGTTCGAACTCTTCCGCGAAATGCTTGCCGTCGACCTCGCCGACCAGGCGCATGTGCAGCATCGGCCCTTGCTCCGGATCCTGGCGCACGTCGTAGTAGAAGTCCACCGAGAAGGGCGGCAGCACGCGCACGTGCTCGGGGCGGTCGTTGTTGTCGTGATGCAGATGACCGGGGGTGAACATGATCCGAGCCTCCCTCAACGATAGGTGATACCAACGCAGTCCAGGCTGATGCGTGTACCGGAGTGGCCCTGGACGATGGCTTCGATGTTCTCCAGCGAACCGATCACGGCCGTGCTGCCGGTATTGCGGGCGAACTCGCAGGCTGCTTGCACCTTCGGCCCCATGGAGCCGGCGGCGAAACCAAGCGTTTCGATGGCATCGGGGTGGGCTTCGGCGATGGATTTCTGCGTCGGCTTGCCCCAGTCCGTGTAGACAGCGTCGACATCGGTGGCGATCACCAGCAAGTCGGCATTCAGTTGTTCGGCCAGCAGTGCCGAGCACAAGTCCTTGTCGATCACCGCCTCGACGCCGCGTAACTGGTTGCCGTCATACATCGTCGGGATGCCGCCGCCACCGGCGCAGATCACCACGCTGCCCTTTTCCAGCAGCCATTTGATCGGGCGGATCTCGAAGATGCGCTGCGGGCGCGGGCTGGCCACCACGCGGCGGAACTTGTCGCCATCCGGGGCGATGCTCCAGCCTTTCTCGGCGGCCAGGCGTTCGGCGTCTTGCTGCGTATAGACCGGGCCGATGGGCTTGCTGGGTGTCTTGAAGGCCGGGTCGGCGCTGTCCACTTCCACCTGGGTGAGGATGGTGGCGAATGGCACCTCGAACGGCAGCAGATTGCCCAGCTCCTGTTCGATCATGTAGCCGATCATGCCTTCGGTTTCGGCGCCGAGTACGTCCAGCGGGTAGGGATTGGCAGTATCGTAAGCGTTGCCCTGCAGGGCCAGCAGGCCGACCTGCGGGCCGTTGCCGTGGGCGATCACCAGTTCGTTGCCGGGTGCCACCTTGGCGATCTGCTGGCAGGCGATACGCACGTTGTCACGTTGGTTTTGTGCAGTCATGGCTTCGCCACGACGAAGCAGGGCGTTGCCGCCCAGGGCGATGACGAGTCGCATGTTGTTCTCCTTGGCGTTCGGATTGAGTCCGGGGCGTGGTCTGGGCTCAGCATCGCCGGCCAGACCCTCTCCCCCGGCCCCTCTCCCATTAATGGGAGAGGGGAGACAAGCCCTACGTGAACCTAAATATCAGCCAGAGTGGCCACCAGAATCGCCTTGATGGTGTGCATGCGGTTCTCCGCTTGCTCGAAGGCGATGTTCCAGGGCGACTCGAAGACGTCTTCGGTGACCTCGATGCCATTGGCCAGGTGCGGGTACTTTTCCGCGATCTGCTTGCCGACCTTGGTTTCGCTGTTATGGAAGGCGGGCAGGCAGTGCATGAATTTCACCCGTGGGTTGCCGGCGGCCTTCATGATCTCGGCGTTGACCTGGTAGGGCAGCAGTTCCTGGATACGCTCGCCCCAGGCTTCCACCGGCTCGCCCATGGATACCCAGACGTCGGTGTGGACGAAATCCACGCCCTTGACGGCTGCCTTAGGGTCTTCAGTGAGCAGGATGCATGCACCGCTTTCCTCCGCGAATTGCTTGCACGCGGCGACGTGTTCGTCGCTCGGCCAGAGCGCCTTGGGCGCGGCGATACGCACGTCCATGCCGAGCTTGGCGCCAATCAGCAGCAGCGAGTTGCCCATGTTGTTGCGTGCGTCACCGAGGTAGGCGTAGGCGATGTCGTGCAACGGCTTGTCGCTGTGCTCGCGCATGGTCAGTACGTCGGCGAGCATCTGTGTCGGGTGATATTCGTCGGTCAGGCCATTGAACACCGGTACGCCGGCGTAGGTGGCCAGTTCCTCGACGATCTCCTGCTTGAAGCCACGATACTCGATGGCGTCGTACATGCGCCCGAGCACGCGGGCGGTGTCTTTCATCGATTCCTTGTGGCCGATCTGCGAGGAGTTGGGGTCGATGTAGGTGACGTTGGCGCCCTGATCGTAGGCGGCTACCTCGAAGGCGCAGCGGGTGCGGGTGGAGGTTTTTTCGAAGATCAGCGCGATGTTCTTGCGCTTGAGGTGCTGCTGCTCGGTGCCGGTGTACTTGGCGCGCTTGAGGTCGCGCGACAGGTCGAGCAGGTAGCGCAGCTCGCGTGTGCTGTGGTGCATCAGGCTGAGCAGGTGGCGGTTGTGCATGTTGAGCGCCATGGTTCTCTCTCCTTGTGGGCCGTCGAAGCACCCCGGCAGCGGATGGCCGCCGGGGTTGGCGGGGTCAGTAATCGATGGGGTCGCGGATGATCGGGCAGGTCATGCAGTGGCCACCGCCGCGGCCGCGTCCCAGTTCGCTGGCGCTGATGGTGATGACCTCGACGCCAGCCTTGCGCAGCAGGGTGTTGGTGTAGGTGTTGCGGTCGTAGCCGATGACCACGCCGGGCTCCAGGCAGACCACGTTATTGCCGTCATCCCATTGCTCGCGCTCGGCCTCGTAGGCATCGCCGCCGGTTTCCACCACGCGCAGCTGCTTGAGGCCGAGAGATTCGGCGACCACCTCGACGAAGGGTTTGTCTTCACGACGCACGTCGATGCCGCCGGGGCGGCTTTCGTCCGGGCGCAGGGTGAAGGGCACGATGCTGTTGGCGACTTCCGGGAAGATGGTCACCAGATCGCGGTCGCAGAAGCTGAACACCGTGTCCAGGTGCATGGCCGCACGGGAGCGATCGAGGCCGGCGACGACGACCTTGTCTGCCGCGCCCTTGGCGAACAGCGCGCGGGCGACCTGGCCAATGGCCTGGTGCGAGGTGCGTTCGCCCATGCCGATCAGCACGGTGCCGTTACCGATGGGCATGACGTCGCCGCCTTCCAGCGAGGCCGAGCCGTGATCCTGATCCGGGTCGCCGTACCAGATCTCGAAGGGTTCCTCGGCGAAGTCCGGGTGGAATTTGTAGATGGCGCTGGCCAGCAGGGTTTCCTGACGGCGCGCCGGCCAATGCATGGGGTTGAGGGTGACGCCGCCGTAGATCCAGCAGGTGGTGTCGCGGGTGAACTGGGTGTTGGGCAGCGGCGGGAAGATGAAGCTGGCTTCGCCCAGGTAGGCGTTGAACATCTTCGCCGCCTCGGAGTCCTTGTGCTTGGCCAGGTCGGCGCCGGACACGCCGCCGATAAGGAATTCGGCGATGCGCCGTGGCTCCAGGGATTCGACGAAATCGCGTACTTCCGTCAGCAGGCCGAGGCCGACGCTGTTGGCGGTGATCTTGCGGTCGAGGATCCACTTCAATGCTTCGGGTTTGCTGACGGTTTCTTCCAGCAGGTTGTGCATCTCCACCACCTCGATGCCGCGCTCGCGCATCTTGGTCATGAAGTCGAAGTGGTCGCGCTTGGCCTGGGATACCCAGATCACATCGTCGAACAGCAATTCGTCGCAGTTGGCGGGGGTCAGGCGCAGGTGCGCCAGGCCCGGCGAACAGACCATTACCTTGTGCAGTTTGCCGGCTTCGGAATGAACGCCGAGGGGTTTCTTGCTCATGAAAGAACTCCTTCTCCTAGAGACTCAGAAAACCGTCATACAGCCCATAGGCCGCGATGGCGGCGCCTATCAACACGGCCGCGAAAATCAGTTTTTCGATGCCGGTGAAAATGGCTTGCCCCAGTTCGTGCTTGGCCTTGGCGAAGAGGATCGCGCCGGGGGCATAGAGCAGCGCGGAGAGCAGCAGGTATTGGATACCGGCGGCATACACCAGCCAGACCGCGTAGAGGGTGGAAACCAGCGCGATCAGCAGATCCTTGTTGCGCTCGCCCGCCGCGTTTTCGTAGGTTTCGCCGCGCACCGCCAGCAGCACCGCATAGGCGCTGGACCAGAAGTACGGCACCAGGATCATCGAGGTGGCCAGGTACAGCAGGCTGAGGTAGGTGGAGGCGCTGAACAGGGTGATGATCAGGAACAACTGGATCAGCCCGTTGGACAGCCACAGCGCATTGGCCGGGACGTGGTTGGTGTTCTCCTTGCGCAGGAACTCCGGCATGGTGTGGTCGCGCGCGCTGGCGAAAAGAATCTCCGCGCACAGCAGCGTCCAGGACAGCAGTGCACCGGCCAGCGAGACGATCAGGCCGATGGAGATCAGTTGCGCGCCCCAGGGGCCAACCACCTGCTCCAGCACGCTGGCCATCGACGGGTTCTTCAGCCCGGCCAGTTGCGCCTGGGCGAGAATGCCCTGGCTGAGCACGTTGACCAGCACCAGCAGCAGAAGCACGCCGACGAAACCGATCACCGTGGCTTTGCCGACATCGCTGCGTTTTTCGGCGCGGGCGGAGAAGATGCTCGCGCCTTCGATGCCGATGAACACCCAGACGGTGACCAGCATCATGTTGCGGACCTGATCCATCGCGCTGCCCAGTTCGGGGTTGCCAGCGCCCCAGAAGTCCGTAGTGAACACGTCCAGCTTGAAGGCGATGGCGGCGATGATGATGAACAGCGCCAGCGGCAGCATCTTGGCGATGGTGGTCACGGTGTTGATGAAGGCCGCTTCCTTGATCCCGCGCAGCACCAGAAAGTGCAGCAGCCAGAGCAGCACCGAGGCGCCGAGCACTGCCGGCAGGGTGTTGCCTTCACCGAAGATCGGGAAGAAGTAACCCAATGTGGAGAACAGCAGCACCATGTAGCTGACGTTGCCGATCCAGGCGCTGATCCAGTAGCCCCAGGCCGAGGAGAAGCCCATGTAGTCGCCGAAACCGGCCTTGGCGTAGGCGTATACGCCGCCGTCGAGTTCGGGTTTGCGGTTGGCCAGGGTCTGGAAGACGAAGGCCAGGGTCAGCATGCCGACCCCGGTTATCAGCCAGCCGATCAGGGTGGCGCCAGCACTGGCGCTGGCCGCGATGTTTTGCGGTAGCGAGAAGATACCGCCGCCGACCATGGAGCCGACGACCAGCGCGATCAGCGCGCCGAGGCGGAGTTTTTGCGTCGAGTCAGACATCTCAATTACCTCCGTGTCACGAGGGGACATAGGCATTGAGCGCGTTTGGCGAGCACTGCATCCTGACATGAGTCAACAGTCGGGATTCGTCAACGCACATCCGTGTAGTAAGCGTTGTCGAGTACCTGACGAATATCAGGACTGCAGCTCTGGCTGGCGTAGTGGTACGTCAGTACGGACACCATAGTCCTGATTTTTCGGGACGCAATGGTGGCTTTTTGCGATAGGAAGGGAGCGGGCGGGGCGGTTGGCCCCGCTCGACGCGCCGGCCGGATAGGCTGGCGCAGACCCGAAGGTCGGAAGGAAAGAACATGACACTGGGCGGGTAGCCCCTGCAGGCAGTTGCGTCATGTGGGTACAGCATGGCGTGGGAAGCTTTCAGCAAGCTTTCCACGCCATGACTTATTGATGACCCTGGCGTTTAACCAATGGTCATCAGACTGGCGTTACCACCGGCTGCAGCGGTGTTGACGCTCAGCGCGTGCTCGATCAGCAGGCGTTCCAGCGGGATGTCGGTCTCGCCCTTGTTCAGGCCGTGCACACCGACGATGGCGCCCTTGCGCTGCGCCGCCTGCTCGCTGACTGCGCGCAACTGGTCGGAGTCGCCGTGATGCAGGATAGCGTCCAGCTCCACGTCGACGCTGTTCCAGTCGGCCACCAGTTGGATGTGCTTCTGCACCTCCTTCGGCAGTTCGCTGTACAGCGCGCGCTGGCTTTCCAGCCAGATCGCCCGGCTGCCGACGGCCAGGGTGGCCGCCAGTTGCGCCAGCAGATCACCGCGCTCGTCGGCCAGGTTCAGCACGTGCTCACGCGGCAGCAGGGTGTAGCTGTTGCGCTCGCCGGTCGGGCCGGTCAGCGTGTGGCTGCTGTAGCTCTGCGACAGGACGCGGTACTGCTCGAACAGCGCGGCGATGGCCGGCTCCTGCTTGCCCGCCCATTCGGCGAAGGCGACGCGTACCTTGTCCAGCTCGGTCGGAACCGGCAGGGCCTGAACCTCGGCCTGCTGCAGATACTGGGCGACGGCTTCCTGTGGGCGAGTCGAGAGTAGGCGATAGAGGTACAGCGGGCCACCAGCTTTCGGGCCGGTGCCGGACAGGCCTTCACCGCCGAACGGCTGCACGCCGACCACGGCGCCGACCATGTTGCGGTTGACGTACAGGTTGCCGACCTTGGCGGTGCCGACCACCTGGGCGATGGTCTCGTCGATGCGCGTGTGCACGCCGAGGGTCAGGCCGTAGCCGCTGTCATTGATCTGCTGCAGCAGCTTGCCCAGATCCGCGCGCTGGTAGCGCACCACGTGCAGCACCGGGCCGAAGATCTCGCGCTTCATCTCGTCGAAGCTGTCCAGCTCGATCAGGGTCGGCACGACGAAGGTGCCGCGCTTGATCTCCTCGCCATTGACGCGCGCCAACTGGGTGACCTTGCGGCCTTTTTCGCGCAGCTTGGCGATGTGGGTTTCGATGCCGGCCTTGGCTTCGGCGTCGATCACCGGGCCGATGTCGGTGTTCAGGCGCTCCGGGTTGCCCAGGCTGTATTCGGCCATGGCGCCCTTGAGCATGGTCAGCACGCGGTCGGCCACGTCGTCCTGCACGCACAGTACGCGCAGCGCCGAGCAGCGCTGGCCGGCGCTGTCGAAGGCAGAGGCGACCACGTCCATCACCACCTGCTCGGTCAGTGCCGAGGAGTCGACAATCATGGCGTTGAGGCCGCCGGTTTCGGCGATCAGCGGGATGGTACGGCCCTGGGCATCCAGGCGACCGGCGATGTTGCGCTGGAGGATGCCGGCGACTTCAGTGGAGCCAGTGAACATCACCCCGCGCACGCGCTCGTCACCCACCAGGCGCGCACCGACGGTTTCGCCACGACCCGGCAGCAACTGCACGGCGCCAGCCGGCACGCCGGCCTCGCGCAGGATGCGCACGGCCTGGGCGGCGATCAGCGGGGTCTGCTCGGCCGGTTTGGCCAGTACGGTGTTGCCGGCGGCCAGGGCGGCAGCCACCTGACCGCTGAAGATCGCCAGCGGGAAGTTCCACGGGCTGATGCACACCACCGGGCCCAGCGGGCGGTGGCTGTCGTTGCCGAAGCTGCGTGCCTGGATCGCGTAGTACCGCAGGAAGTCCACCGCCTCGCGCACTTCGGCGATGGCGTTGGCGAAGGTTTTGCCGGACTCGCGGACCAGCAGGCCCATCAGTTGCTGCAGCTCGGCTTCCATCAGGTCGGCGGCGCGTTCCAGCACGGCAGCGCGCTCGGCCGGCAGAGTGGACTGCCAGATCTGGCCGCTGGACAGGGCGCAGAGGATGGCGCTGTCGAAGTCCTTGACGCTGGCTTCGCGCACATGGCCGACCAGGTCGCGGTGATCGGCCGGGTTGCGCACTGGCTCCGGCTCGCCCGGATTGGCGCCATCGCAACCGAGCATCGGCTCGGCCAGATAGCTGTGGTTGGCGGTCGACAGCAGCGCCGAGGACAGCGAGCCAAGGCGGTGTTCGTTGGCCAGATCCAGGCCCGACGAGTTGACCCGCTCCTTGCCATACAAATCACGCGGCAGCGCGATGCGCGGGTGCGGCAGGCCGATGGTGCCTTCCTGTGCGGCCATCTGCTCGACCTGCAGCACTGGATCGAGCACCAGGTCTTTCAGCGAGATGCTGTGGTCGGCGATGCGGTTGACGAAGCTGGTGTTGGCGCCGTTTTCCAGCAGGCGGCGTACCAGGTAGGCCAGCAGGGTTTCGTGGCTGCCCACCGGTGCGTAGATGCGGCACGGGCGGTTCAGCTTGCCATCGGCAATCTTGCCCACCACCTGCTCATACAGCGGCTCACCCATGCCGTGCAGGCACTGGAACTCGTACTGGCCCGGGTAGTAGTTCTGTCCGGCCAGGTGGTAGATGGCCGACAGCGAGTGGGCGTTGTGGGTGGCGAACTGCGGGTAGATGGCTTCCGGCGCGGCCAGCAGTTTGCGTGCGCAGGCGATGTAGGAAACGTCGGTGTACGGCTTGCGGGTATACACCGGGTAGCCTTCCAGGCCGTTGACCTGGGCCAGCTTGATCTCGCTGTCCCAGTAGGCGCCTTTCACCAGGCGGATCATCAGGCGGTGACGGCTGCGCTTGGCCAGGTCGATGACGTAGTCGATCACGTACGGGCAGCGCTTCTGGTAGGCCTGGATGACGAAACCGATGCCGTTCCAGCCGGCCAGGCTCGGCTCGAAGCACAGGCGCTCGAGCAGATCCAGCGACAGCTCCAGGCGGTCGGCTTCCTCGGCGTCGATGTTGAGGCCGATGTCGTACTGCTTGGCCAGTTGGGTCAGGCCCAGCAGGGTCGGGTACAGCTCGTCCATCACGCGCTCGTACTGCGCGCGGCTGTAGCGCGGGTGCAGGGCGGAGAGCTTGATCGAGATGCCGGGGCCTTCGTAGATGCCGCGACCATGCGAGGCCTTGCCGATGGCATGGATCGCCTGCTCGTAGGAGGCCAGGTAACGCTTGGCGTCCTCCTCGGTCAGCGCGGCTTCACCGAGCATGTCGTAGGAGTAGCGGAAGCCTTTGGCTTCCAGGGTGGAGGCGTTGGCCAGGGCTTCGGCTATGGTTTCGCCGGTGACGAACTGCTCGCCCATCAGGCGCATGGCCATGTCCACGCCCTTGCGGATCACCGGCTCGCCGCTCTTGCCGATGATGCGGTTGAGCGCCGAGGTCATGCCGGCTTCGGTGTGGGTCGATACCAGCTTGCCGGTGATCAGCAGCCCCCAGCTCGCCGCGTTGACGAACATCGACGGGCTCTGGCCGAGGTGCTGGCTCCAGTTGCCGTTGGCGATCTTGTCGCGTATCAGCGCGTCGCGGGTGGCCTTGTCGGGGATGCGCAGCAGGGCTTCGGCCAGGCACATCAGCGCCACGCCTTCCTGCGACGACAGCGAGAACTCCTGCAGCAGGCCCTGCACCAGGCCCTGACGGCCGCTGGCGTTCTTCTGGTTGCGCAGCTTCTCGGCGATACCCAGGGCCAGCTTCTGCGAGGCTTCGGCCTGCTGTGGGTTCAGGCGCGCCTGCTCCAGCAGCATCGGCACCACTTCGGTTTCCGGGCGGCGATAGGCGCTGGTGATGGCGGCGCGCAGGACGGATTGCGGGAGGATGCTTTCGGCGAAATCGAGGAATACCTGCAGACCCTGTTCGGTCAGCGACTCCAGCGCCTCTTCACCGGCAGCAGCGGCCAGGCCGGCATGCTCGGCGGGCGTCAGGCCACTCTCGACTTGCTCCAGATAATTGAAGACCGCCTGCTTGATCATCCAGTGCGGCGTACGGTCGATTTGCGCGGCAGCCTGTTTCAGGCGTTCGCGGGTGGCATCGTCGAGTTTTACGCCAAGAGTGGTAGTAGCCATGGTGAGTCCTACTTGTCAGTTATGCACGGTACAAAACTGCCGGAGCAATTTTTGACGTCGCTTGCGACGGCCCGAATCAGCGGCCAGCAAAAAAGCTGCGGGAGAGTAAACCCGAGAATACGCAAGGTGCAACTAGGTGCAACCTATAAAGGATGCTGGGCGACGAACGACAGGGTGCTGGCCAAGCCTGCAAACTGCGTTGCGTAGGGCGTTTGCATGGGCTAGGCAGCGCTGGAACGGTGTCGATTCGAGCTAGGTGCAACCCGGGTTGTACCGGTGCGAGGGTGCTGGCCCTTGATTCAGGGTAGACCGCCATGGCGAGGCGGAGGGGCGGGGGTGACGGACTGCAGGTGTGTGGGTCAGGCTCAGCCGCGGCAGTCATCACCGAGGCGTTGATAGATGAGGGTGTGCTGTTCGCCCTTGGAGTCCAGGTAGACCATACGAGCCTCTCCCACGTCGCAGCCCTGAGGCAGGCTCTGACTGATGATCTGGGCGATATCCAGTTGCATGCCGTAGTGATAGTGCTCGGGAGTTTCGGCATGAGCCAGGGTGGCGGCGCAGCCGAGGGCGAGCAGGCAGGCGATACGTTGCATGATGACCTCCGATGTGACTAAAGAGGGCCGGCATGCCGGCCCGAAGGGCGTTGGCCAGGAGCGGGGGAGGCCAGCGCCAGGTGAAGGTTTTCAGCCGCGCTGGTCGTTGGTGTCCGAATGCGTCGATTGCGCCTGCTGTTCGGCGCCGGGGCTCTCCTGCAGATGCTGATGAGCCTGCGATTGCGCGACGAAGGCGGCAGATTCTTCGGCAAAACAGGCCTGGGCGCCGAGCAGGGTGGCGAGGGAAAGGGCAGTGGCAGTGAACAGGTTTTTCATGATGCGATCCTCTGGCGGATTCTTCGTGGGTTCGAAGTCATCCTAGAGAGGCGCACACTGCCGAAAAAGCGCGTTCCGGGTGAATCACCGTTACCTTTGGCGCAACAATGCTTGCGGTGTCGCCCAGCATTGAGGGTTTTCCAGCACGGTTTCGTCGCCGTGCAGCAGGGGCGGCAGTTCCTCCTTGAGGAAGTCCACCCAGGTGCGCGTCTTGGCATCGAGAAAGCGCCGTGACGGGTACATGGCGTAGATATTCAGGGCGCGCAGGCGCCGCTGCGGCAGGAGGCGCAGCAGGCGCCCTTCGCGCAGCGGCTGGCTGGCGACGAACGACGGCAGCAGGCAGAAACCCATGCCCGCCTGCGCCGCCTTGACCAGCGCTTCAGCTACGTTGACCTGAAAGCACTCGGCCGGCAGGGCTTCCAGTTGCTCGTCGCCGAAATCCCATTGGCCGCGATACAGCGGGTCGGTGAGGCGCAGATGGCGATGCTTTTGCAGATCCTGCGGGTGCTCGGGTATGCCGTACTCGGCGAGGTAGCTGGGCGCGGCGCAGATCACACTGTGGATCGCGCCCAGGCGCTGGGCGACCAGCTGCGAGTCCGGCAGATCCTGCGCGAAGGCGATGGTCACGTCGTGGCCATCCTCGAGCAGATCCGGCGTGCGTTGCGCCAGGGTTAGTTCGATCACCACCTGCGGGTAGCGCTCGGCATAGCGGGCGATCAACGGGGTGATGTGTTGCAGGCCGAGGCCGGTCATGGTGTGTACGCGCAGGCGTCCGCTGGGCGTTTGATGGGCGCCACGTGCTTCGGCATCGGCTTCGTCGATCTGGCCGAGAATCTGTCGGCAGCGCTCCAGGTAGCGCTCGCCGGTTTCGGTCAGTGCCAGGCGTCGCGTGGTGCGCTGCAACAGGCGCGCTTGCAGGTGTTGCTCCAGGTCGGTGATCAGCCGTGACACCTGGGCGGTGGAGAGATCGAGCGCCTGCGCAGCCGCGGTGAAGCTGCCGCGCTCGACCACCTGAACGAACACGCGCATCGCATGCAGAGCGTCCATTGTTGCTCCTGACGTAATGAGTCAGGCGCATTATGCGCGATTACAGCGAGCCCAGAACAAGTTGCGCCGCCACGCTGAACATCATTACCGCCACGCCCAGATCGATCAGCCGCCAGGTCAGTGGTCGGGCCAGCCAGGGCGCCAGCCACGCCGCACCGAGCGCCAGGGTACTGAACCAGAGGAAAGACGCGCTGGCGGCACCTGCGGCATAGGCGCCAGGCTCGATTTGCTGAGCGCCGAGCGAGCCGATCAGCAGCACGGTATCCAGATAAACGTGTGGGTTGAGCAGGGTGACCGCCAGCGCCGTCAGCAGCACGGCGCGTAATGATCGCGGTTCACTGCCGGCTGCCTGTAACGATTGCGGGCGTGCGGCACGCAGCAGTGCCTGGCTGCCGTACCAGATCAGAAACGCCGCGCCACCCCAGCGGGCGATGGCCAGTAGCGTCGCGCTTTGTGCCAGCAGGCTGGCCAGGCCGAACACGCCAGCCGCCACCAGGATGGCATCGCAAAGGATGCACAGCGCCGCCACCGGCAGGTGATGTTCGCGGCGCAGGCTCTGCGCCAGGACGAAGGCATTCTGCGCGCCGATGGCCATGATCAGGCCGATGGCGACCAGCAGGCCGTTGCTGTAGCTCTGCCACATCAGGCTGTCTCCGGCAGAGACGCTGCCGACAGGGCGCGCAGGGTGGACAGCGCCCGTTCGGCGCGCTCGATAGGGACGAAAATATGGTCGTGGTGGAAACCGGCGACCACGTTGCAACTGATGCCGGCCTGCGCCAGGGCGGCGGAGAAGGCGGCGGTCAAACCCACGGCAGCCAGCGACGAATGCACCTGCAGGGTGATCCAGGCGGCGACGTAGTCGTAACTCAGGCCGTGTGCATCGGCGGTGTCGCGCGCCAGGATCAGGCTCAGGCCTTCGCCCTCGCGCAGGCTGGCGATGGGCTGCAGGGCGTTGCAGTCCTGCTCGGCCGGCAAGCAGCAGAACACGTACTGACCGGGGTTGAGTTGCGGCGTCATGCTTTGCAGCAGGCGTGCGAGATGGGTTTCGCCGGGCATGGCGGGCTCCTGATGAGGCTGAATGCTGGCGAGTCTGCTGCGTGCGGATGTATAAGAGAAACCAATATTGCTGATTGCTCATTAGGAAAATCGATTGTTCGACTACAAACTTCTGGCCGCGCTGGCGGCGGTGGTGGAGCAGGCCGGTTTCGAGCGGGCGGCGCAGGTGCTGGGCTTGTCGCAGTCAGCGGTGTCGCAGCGCATCAAGCTGCTCGAGGCGCGGGTCGGCCAGCCGGTGCTGGTGCGTGCTACGCCGCCAGCGCCCACCGAGATCGGTCGGCGCCTGCTCAACCACGTGCAGCAGGTGCGCCTGCTCGAGCGCGATCTGCAGGGCCAGGTGCCGGGGCTGGATGAACAGGCCTTGCCCGAGCGCCTGCGCATCGCCATCAACGCCGACAGCCTGGCCACCTGGTGGGCGGCTGCGGTCGCCGAGTTCTGTGCCGAACAGCGCCTGCTGATGGATCTGGTGGTGGAGGATCAGGAGGTCGGCCTCAAGCGCATGCGTGCTGGCGAAGTGGCCGGTTGCATCTGCGCGGCTGAGCGTCCGGTGGCGGGGGCTCGCAGCCTGGCGCTGGGCTCGATGCGCTATCTGGCGGTAGCCAGCCCGGATTTCATCGCCCGGCATTTCGGCGCTACGCGGCAAGCATCCGACCTGGCGCGTCTACCGGCCATCGTCTTTGGCCCGGACGATCAATTGCAGCACCGTTACCTGGTGGGTTTGGGCATTACCGGCAGCTTTGCCTACCACCTGTGCCCCTCCTCGGAAGGCTTCGTGCGTCTGGCCGAAAGCGGCCTGGGCTGGGGGCTGGTGCCGGAGTTGCAGGTGCGCGGCGAGCTGGCCAGTGGCGCTCTGGTCGAGTTGCTGCCGGGGCACGCCATCGACGTGCCCCTGTACTGGCATCACTGGCGTAACGGCGGTGAACTGTTGGCCGGCCTGACCGAGCACCTGCGCCGCGCCGCAGCGGGGGCGTTGGTGCAGTCGGGATGAGCGTGCCGGCTTCTGCAGCCGGCGTTCTGGCTCGCGCTGCCAGGGCGCAGCGGCGCCCACGCTGCTACATTTCGCCGACACGATGCAGGGTATGGAGGGAGCAATGAAAATCCTGGTCACCGGAGCAAGCGGCTTCATCGGCGGGCGCTTCGCCCGTTTCGCCCTGGAGCAGGGGCTGGACGTGCGCGTCAACGGGCGCCGCGCCGAGGGCGTGCAGCACCTGATCAGCCGTGGCGCCGAGTTCATCCAGGGCGACCTGACCGATGCCGAACTGGTGCAGCAGCTGTGCGAGGGTGTCGAGGCCGTGGTGCACTGCGCCGGCGCGGTCGGGGTGTGGGGCGACTATGCGCATTTTCACCGAGGCAACGTCACCCTCACCGAACATGTCGTCGACGCCTGCCTACGGCAGAAGGTGCGACGCCTGGTGCACCTGTCGTCGCCGTCGATCTATTTCGACGGGCGCGCCCATGTCGGTGTGCGTGAAGACCAGTTGCCCCGGCGCTTCTCCGATCACTACGGGCGCACCAAATTCCTCGCCGAGCAGCGCGTGTTCGCCGCCCAGCGCGAAGGCCTGGAGGTGCTGGCGCTGCGCCCGCGTTTCGTCACCGGGGCGGGCGATACCAGCATCTTCCCCCGGCTGATCGCCATGCAGCGCAAGGGGCGCCTGTCGATCATCGGCAATGGCCTGAACAAGGTCGATTTCACCAGCGTGCACAATCTCAACGCTGCGCTGCTGTGCGCGCTCAGGGCCGAGGGTGCCGCGCTGGGCAAGCCCTACAACATCAGCAATGGCGAGCCGGTGCCGCTGTGGGACGTGGTCAACTACGTGCTGCGCCGCCTCGACCTGCCACCGGTTACCCGCCACCTGCCATTCGGCCTGGCCTATGGCGTGGCGGCGCTGAACGAGGGTATCTGCCGCGTGCTGCCCGGTAGGCCTGAGCCCAGTCTGTTTCGCCTGGGCGTGGCGGTGATGGCGCGCGACTTCTCCCTGGATATCCGCCGTGCCCGCGAGTACCTGGGCTATCAACCGCAGGCGAGCCTATGGGATGCGCTGGATGAGTTCTGCGCCTGGTGGCAGGCGCAGACGGGCGATCAGGCGTAGATGCGCTGGCCGCGATAGATCCGTACCGAGCCGGCCGGTTCGGCCGTCGCTCGCTCGACGCTGGGCTGCGGCCTGGACGGGGTGGTGGGTTGGGGCTGCTCCGAGAGCTCGGCCAGGCGCAGGCCAAGATGGCGGGTTTGCTCGTCGCTGGAGCGCAGGCTGCCGGCGAGCATCGCGGTGATCGCGTCAGGCTGGCTCAGGCGAATGTCGACGGCCTGTTCTTCGCGCAGGCGGCGACGCAATGCCTTCATGCAATCCAGTACCTCTTTGTTCAGTTCCATTGCCAACTACCCCCGTGTATTCGAAAGGTCACGGCAGTGAGCGTCCGTCGCCCTCCGTAACCGAACCAGCCTGCTATCCAGCGGCTGGAGACGCATCTTCGTGCGGTGCAGAACAGTTAGCCGCCTGCTGGCTCATGAGCGACATCTACGTGGCGCCTCACGACAACGGAAAAGCAAAGTGCGTACCAGTTCAAACTTTGCGGAACTGCTGGGCTGTCGGCGGGTCGATGGCCCTGTCGCGCCCTTCGTCGGTGCGCCGCGCACCGGCTTGGCGCGACGCTGAAGCGATGATGGCGAATCGGTATACTGCGCGGCATTTCCGCTTACCCAGCTCCAACCATAGGTTCGATCATGCGCAACGACGCCAACGATGAGTTCGACAATCTGCCCAGCCTGACCCCTGAGCGCCGTGAGGAATTCGCCGAACCCATGGATGAACCCGCGCCGCGCTCCATGCGCGCCGCCAGCGCCAAGGTGCCCGCCGCCAAGGGTGCCAGTACCGGCCCGCTGTGGGCGCTGGTCGGGGCGCTGAGTTTCGCCCTGGCCGGCCTTGGCTGGTGGAGCCTGCAGCAGATCGGCCTGATGGAGCAGCGCCTGGTGGCAACTCAGGAGAGCTTCGCGCGCATCAGCGAGGAAGCTGCCGGGCGCATTCAGGACATCTCCGGCAAGGTGGTGGCCACCGAGTCGAACGTCACCACCGGCAGCGAGGCACTCAAGTTGCAGGTCAAGCAACTGGAGAACCGTGTGGCCGAGCTGACCAAGCAGCAGCAACAGAGCGCCACTGCCCAGGCCGCGCTGGACAAGCGCGTCGAACAGTTGGGCGCGGATCTCAAGAGCGGCATCGGTGCCAGTACCGACTTCGACAAGCGCCTGCAGGCGCTGAGCAGCGAGCAGAGCACCCTGAAAACCACCCTGGCCGATGCCAAGGCGGCGCAGGCCGAAGTAGGTAAGCTCGATGCGCGGATCAAGAGCCTGAGCAGCGATATCGAAGCGCTGAAGAAGCAGGGCAACCCGAGCCAGGCGATCCAGAGCCTGGAGCAGGATCTGGTGGTGCTGCGCAGCGAGATGGACAATCGCCCGGCTGCCAGTGCTGGCCCGAACACCGCCGAGTTCGATGCCTTCCGTGCGCAGGTCACGCGCAATATCAGTACCTTGCAGAGTCAGGTGGTGAATCTGCAGCAGCAGATTGATGCACGCTGAGCCATACGCCGGATAAACGAACGCCCCGCAATGCGGGGCGTTTTTTATGGAGTATCGAATTTTTTGGGTTGAGACTGGACTGGCAAGTTTGTGTTGGCTTGCTGGTTGTTCGGGTGTTTGTTCCGGATTGCCGCGTTTCTGCTGATGTTTTTGGTTTCGCCTTCCCAGGCGAGTCACTTTTGTCTTGGCAAAAGTAACCAAAACCGTCCGCCCGGTCATCCGGCCCTCGCTGCGCGAGGGTTCGCTCACTCCATCGCCGTTCCAGAGGCCCGCCACGATGGGCCATCCATGGCCCTCCGTGGCTCTCGCGACATCCTGTCGCTCGACCTCTTCCACAACGACTCCGTTCGCCCTCCTGGGCGGGCTCTGCGCGCGCCTGAACGGTAGGTAACCCCCTGCCCTAACGGCGTACTGCTTCCGAGCGGTCGGCGTCCCGATACGCCCTACGCACAGGTATAGCTCGGAGTGCTTTAGCAAGAGCAACAGCGAACGACAGACCCGTCGAGTTAAACCCATAGTTTCAGGCGCGCAAATGGCCCCTTCAGGAGGGTGAGTGGAATCGTTGTGTAGAGGGTTGAGCGGCATGGATGCCGCGAGAGCTGCGATGGGCCAGGGATGGCCCTTCGCAGCGTGCCCTCGGAGCAA
>NZ_JAWIIP010000105.1:0-232 GCF_034683865.1 Pseudomonas sp. C11 | reverse complement strand
GGCGCAAGCGGCTGCACCCGATGGACGAAATCGCCGCCATCGAGTTCCTGATCGACAAGCACAAGGTCACCAAGACCAACGCCGAGTTCTTCCTGTCGATGAAGCGCAAGTAAGACGTTGCGCTCTGCCACCAGGCCGGGGAAACCCGGCCTTGTCGTATCCGGAGGCTTTCAAGCCTACTGAAAGCCCCACTTCGGCGCTAAACTTTGCGGTCACTCAAGCCTGTCCGACA
>NZ_JAWIIP010000104.1:0-232 GCF_034683865.1 Pseudomonas sp. C11 | reverse complement strand
AGGGCACCGCCATCGTCATCCGTCGGCATGACGACCCAGCCTGGCCGCCGGCCCTGGGCCCTGCGCCTTCCCTGCGTGAAACCCTGTATGGCGTCGAGTCCGTCGCCGACCGCGACGCCATCGCCGATGAGCTGGGGCGCGACCGTGAAGTGCGTCGCGATGCGCAGGGGGTGTTGTACAGCGTCGATGACATGGGCGTTGCCCGACGCTTCCAGGTCACCTGCCGGCGTCC
>NZ_JAWIIP010000103.1:0-233 GCF_034683865.1 Pseudomonas sp. C11 | reverse complement strand
CAGTGGGCCCAGGCGCTGTACTTCGCCAACGGCAAGCAGTTGAATGCGCAGTTGCATGCACTGACCTACGAGGCCGTGAAAGCCGATGCTCAGGAGGTCACCAGCCTCGTCCTGCTTGGCATCGCTGCCTACGAAAGCCAGCGTTATGCAGATGCGGTGCGTTACTGGGAAAGTCTGGTTGCCGTATTGCCAGAGCAGGATCCGTCGCGTGCCGCCATCTCTGGTGGCATCTA
>NZ_JAWIIP010000102.1:0-233 GCF_034683865.1 Pseudomonas sp. C11 | reverse complement strand
CCTTCAACCCGCGCGAGCTGCTGGCGCGTATCCAGGCTGTGCTGCGTCGCCAGGCGCCGGTGGTGCCAGGGGCGCCGGGTACCGTGGACGAGAGCGTCACCTTCGGCGAATACGAGCTGTCGCTGGCTACCCGAGAGCTGAAGAAGGGCGAGGAAGTGCACATTCTTACTACCTTCGAGTTCTCCTTGCTCAAGTCACTGGTGCAGCACTCGCGCGAGCCGCTGACACGCGAC
>NZ_JAWIIP010000101.1:0-233 GCF_034683865.1 Pseudomonas sp. C11 | reverse complement strand
TATCAACATATTTTATATAAAACAATGCGATCCCTATAAAATTAATTTGCCCTAAAATTATTACGGCATCTTGATCATTATATGGAAATGCCTTTTCATTGGAAACGAAAATATCTATACGCTCATAAAAGTCGCACAAAAAACGGAGAGACTTCTTCCCATACTCCACCGTCATAATTTCATATGGAAAAACAAATTCCACCACACCATATTCAGATAAAATATTTTCTGAA
>NZ_JAWIIP010000100.1:0-233 GCF_034683865.1 Pseudomonas sp. C11 | reverse complement strand
CATTCGACCCCTGCGACGAGCTCGCCGCCCTGTGCAAGGCCGGCGGCGACCCGCTGCGCCTGAACGTCCTGCGCGTGCTGAGCAACGATTCGTTCGGCGTGCTGGAGCTGGCGCAGATCTTCGCCAGCGGCCAGTCGGGCATGAGCCATCATCTCAAGGTACTGGCCCAGGCCGGCCTGGTGCCCACGCGCCGCGAAGGCAACGCGATCTTCTATCGCCGCGCCCTACCTGCT
>NZ_JAWIIP010000099.1:0-234 GCF_034683865.1 Pseudomonas sp. C11 | reverse complement strand
GATCCCTCTACCGTACTGGAATGCGCAATTTGCACAAAGATGATCCCCTTCTCGCTCAGATCAAAACTCAAGAAAGGCGCATAGAAACTAACATTACGATCATTTAGCAGAATACGTGGCTGATAATAATCCACCAGCCATTTGTCATGGGCAGCCAAACCAAAGTAGCTTGTCGGAACATTACATTTTGGCTTTTTAAGTTTACGCTTGGAGAGGATGACGCTAGGAGCCTGA
>NZ_JAWIIP010000098.1:0-234 GCF_034683865.1 Pseudomonas sp. C11 | reverse complement strand
AGGGCGAGGCGCTTCTGCATGAACTGGTAGTAATCGACATACACCAGATAAGCCGAAGGCATTCCAAGCTCGGTGATCAGAACGGGTTCTTTGGACTCGTGAAGGTCGGCCAGAATCTTGGTGGCCTGTCGCTGTAAGTTCGTGACCAACTCGACTTTCATGGCCGGTGACCGCTGCGAAGAAGAAAGTGCCACTTTAGTGATACTTTTCGGCCGTGACAATCAACGAGTCACT
>NZ_JAWIIP010000097.1:0-234 GCF_034683865.1 Pseudomonas sp. C11 | reverse complement strand
CATGGGCGCCACCTTCGACCAGCAGCGTGCTTCCATCGGGCAAGGTCAGATAAACACCGGGCATGGATATCACCTCGAAAACCTCAAGACTAATGGCAGATGAAAATATTTAGTCGAATCAACTCAGGCACTTTCCATCGCCCGAGTCGGAGTCGAAATCGACGCATGAAATTGCTCGAACAGGGATTGAGAGATCTCATGTGCACGCATCGGCAATACCGACAGAAGTGTATC
>NZ_JAWIIP010000096.1:0-234 GCF_034683865.1 Pseudomonas sp. C11 | reverse complement strand
CTCGGCTATCACTCGGCAGTGATCCCGCGCAACGTGCGTTGCTGCTGGAACCTCGGTTACTGCGGTATGGGCTGCCCAAACAACGCCAAGCAATCGATGCTGGTGACCACCATCCCCGCCACCCTCGAAGCGGGTGGCGAGCTGCTCTACATGGTACGAGCCGACAAGCTGGTGATCGAACGCGACACAGTGGTCGGCATCGACTGCCAGGGCATGGACGCGCGCTGCGTGGCC
>NZ_JAWIIP010000010.1:0-239849 GCF_034683865.1 Pseudomonas sp. C11 | reverse complement strand
GAAGGCTGTGTTGGTCGCGCTTCCAGAATTCCGGGAATGCCCCGGATGAACAACCTACTGAGAGATCACAGCTAGCCATCGCAGCGCAGACCGCCGACACCTACATCAGCATTCGCGGCCTGCAAACCCGTATCGCCGTGGCGCGTCAGCAGGTGAAGACGCAACAGGAGCTGGTGGCCACCATCGAGTTGCTGCAAGGCCAGGGGCTGGCTGCCGAGTTGCAGGTGCATCAGGCCCGCGGCGCACTGGCTCAGGTAAGCGCTTCGGTGCTGGTGCTGGAGGCCGGCTTGGATGCTGCGATGAACGCTCTCGACGTGCTGCTCGGTGCGCAACCTGGTACGTATCGCGCCGAGCTGGCCGGGAGCGAGGCTATCCCGATGACACCGCAGATCGCTGCGAGCGGTACGCCTGGCGACCTGCTGCGTCGCCGGCCCGACCTGATCGTCGCTGAGCGCCGCCTGGCTGCTTCGAACGCCCGCATTGGTGCGGCCATTGCCGAGTACTACCCGAAGTTTTCGCTGAGTGGGCTGATCGGCAGTGCCACGTCGGTGTCCGATGGCAACCTGTTCAGCAGCGGCGCCAGCCAGATGAGTGGCGTGCTGGGGCTGCGTTGGCGCCTGTTCGACTTCGGCCGCATCGATGCCCAGATCGACCTGGCCAAAGGGCAGGAAGCCGAACAACTGGCGGCCTACCGCCTCGTCGCGCTGCGCGCCACCGAGGACGTGGAAAATGCCTTCTCGGCACTGGTCAAGCGTGAGCAGCAGGCCCGTGTGCTGGAGCAGGGCGTGGACTCGCTCAGCCGCGCGCGGCAGGCCTCGTTCGAGGCCTACCAGCAGGGTGTCGTCAGCCTGATCGAAGTGTTGCAGGCCGATGAAAACCTGCTGCGTGCCACCGATGCCCGAGCCCAGGCGCAAACCGAGTCGGCCCGCGCTGGCGTTGCAGCATTCAAGGCGCTGGGCGGTGGCTGGAAAGAGCCCGAGGCGCTTGCGGCCAAGTGATTGCCAGGCGAGTCTGGGGCTCGTTCAGGCGCTTACCCAGCGCTGCCGCGCCCAGCCACTCAAGGCATCGACCGCCAGTACTAGCAGGAGCATGGCCAGGATCACCGTGGCCGCCTGGGCTTCCTGGAACAGGCTGAGACTCATGTAGAGCATCTGTCCCAGGCCGCCGGCGCCGACGAAGCCGAGCACGCTGGCCATGCGGATGTTGTTTTCCCAGCGGTACAGGCTGTAGGCGACCAGTTGTGGCCACACGCCCGGCAGGGTGCCGTAGCAGAAGGCGACGATGCGGCCACCGCCGTTCTCGCGGATGGCGTCGGCAGGCTCGCGTGGGGTGTTTTCCAGCGCCTCGGCGAACAGCCGGCCGAGCACACCGGCGGTGTGCAGGGCCAATGCCAGGGTGCCGGCATTGGGGCCGAGACCGGCGGCCAGCACCATCAAGGCCGCCCAGACCAGTTCGGGAATGGCGCGCATAGCGTTGAGCAATAAACGCGTAGCCTGCAGGGCGAAGCCGCCGAAGCGGCCAGCGGCGGGCAGGGCCAGCGCCAGGCCGAGAACAGCCGCAAGCAGGGTGCCGAGGGCGGACATGGCCAGGGTTTCCAGCGCGCCACGGCCGATGGCCTGCAGGTGCGCGGCGGAGAAGTCCGGCTGCAGAAAGCCGCTGGCGTATTTGCCCATCTGCGTCAGGCTGTCGCCGGCCAGCAGGGAGCCGAGGTCGATGCCCAGGTAGAGGAACGAGGCAACCACTGCGCCGAGAATGGCGGCGAGCAGGATCAGATTGCCGACTCTCATGTCAGCCTCGCGCGCAGCAGGCGGCTGAACTGGTCGGCCAGCAGCACCAGCAGGAGGAAGGTGAGCAGCATGCTGGCCACTTCGCCGCCCGCGAACATGCGCAGCGACAGGTCGATCTGCTGGCCCAGGCCGCCGGCGCCGACGAAGCCCATCACCACCGAGGCGCGGATGGCGCACTCCCAGCGGTAGACGGTGTAGGAGAGCATTTCCCCGGCGGCATTGGGCAGCACGCCGTAGGCGAACGCGGTCAATCGGCCGCTGCCGGCACCGAGCAGGGCGCGGGCAGGGCGCGCGTCGACCGATTCGAAGATTTCCGCATAGACCTTGCCGAGCATGCCGGCGTAGGTGATGGCGATGGCCAGTACCCCGGCGGTAGGGCCGAGGCCGACGGCGCGGACGAACAGCAGTGCCCAGACGATCTCCGGCACGCTGCGCAGGAAGATCAGCAGCCCGCGCACCGGCCAGCGTGCCAGGTTCGCCCACCAGGCCGGGCGGCCACCGCGATGCACGGCCGACAGCGACAGCGCACGGCTGGCCAATAGCGCGGCGGGAATGGCGATCAGCAGCGCCAGGCTCATGCCGGCGGTGGCGATGGCCAGGGTTTCCAGGGTGGCGCGGCCGAGCAGGATGAGGAATTCAGCATCGTGCGCGGGCGGCCAGAATCCAGCGAGGAAGTTGCCCATGGCGCGGGTGTTGTCGCCGTCCACCAACACGACCAGATCCAGCTCGCTCAAGCGCAGGCCCGGCCATAACAACAGCAGCGCCAGCACCGTGATCAGCAGGCGCGGCAGGGCAGCAGGGTCTCGTGGAGCTTTGCTCAGCATCGTGGGATATGCACCGGCTGAGTCGGCGACTGCACGGGCGAGCTGGGCATGGCCTGCAACTGCTCATTGGCGTAGAGCGCTTCCAACTGAGCAGGCTGCACCTTATCGGTCGGCAAGTCGAAGGCGATGCGCCCGTTGCGAATGCCGATGACGCGGGGAAAGTGCGCCAGGGCCAGGTCGACGGCGTGCAGGCTGGCCAGCAGGGTCATGCCACGTTCGGCAGCTTCGCGGTTGAGCACGGCCAGAGTATGGCCGGCCAGCACTGGATCCATGGCCGAGACGGGTTCGTCGGCGAGGATCAGCTCCGGCGCCTGGTACAGCACGCGAGCGATGCCGACGCGCTGCAACTGGCCACCGGAGAGCTGGTCGCAGCGCTGGTAGAACTGCTCACTGATGTCCAGCCGCGCCAGGGCCGCTTGCGCGCCGCTGGCATCGAGTGGGTGAAGCAGGTTGAGCAGGCCCTTGAGCAACGACCATTGGCCAAGCTTGCCAGCGAGCACGGCGGTGACTACACGCTGGCGCGGTGGCAGCGGCGGTGTCTGGTGAATAAGGCCGATACGGGCGCGCAAACGCTGGCGCTGACGAGCCGCCAGGCGCCAGGGGGGGCTTTGCAGCAGGTCGATCTCGCCCTGCGTGGGTTGCAGGCTGGTGGCCAGCAGACGCAGCAGGGTGGTCTTACCGGCACCGGAGGGGCCGATGATGGCGACCCGCTCGCCAGGAACGACGTGCAGATCGATGTTCTCCAGCGCAACCTTGCCGTTGGCGTGGGCCAGGCCCACGCCACGCAGGGTGATGCTCACTTGAGCAGGCCGGCGGCGCGAGCGGCTTCCTCGATACCTTCGTAGTTCTCTGGTTTGGTCTCGATGAAGCGGCTGGCGGCCTGCAGGTCGAGAATCGCCTTGTGCTCCGGCTTGGCCGGGTCGAGGGCGAGGAAGGCGGCCTTGATCTTCGCTTGCAGCGCCGGGTCGAGGCTACCGCGCACCGTCCAGTTGTAGTCGTAGTAGGTCGGTGTGGTGGCGAAAACCTTGACCTTGTCGGTATCGACTTTCTTGGCGTCGACCAGCTTCTGCCACACCGAAGCATTGAGTACGCCTGCGTCGGCCTTGCCGGCTTGCACCCAGGCAGCGGTGGCGTCGTGGGCGCCGGAGTAGGCTACGCGACTGAAAAAGTCTTCCGGCTTGATGCCGTCTTGCAGCATGAAGTAGCGCGGCATCAGGCTGCCGGAGGTGGAAGACACCGAGCCGAAGGCGAAGGTCTTGCCCTTGAGATCCTGCAGCGATTTCACCGCCGGGTCGGAGGTGATGAACTTGCTGGTGAACTCGGCGTCCTGTTCGCGCTGCACCAGCGGTACGGCGTTGCCGGTTTTCAGACGCGCCTGGACGAAAGTGAAACCGCCCAGCCAGGCCATGTCGATACGGTCGGCGGCCAGCGCCTCGACCACGGCGGCGTAGTCGGCCACCGGCACGAACTCCACCTTCATGCCCAGTTCCTGTTCCAGGTAGGCACCCAGCGGCTTGAACTTGCGCAGCAGCTCGGTAGGGGCTTCGTCGGGAATGGCCGAAACCTTGAGGACATCGGCAGCGTGCGCGAATACGGCGGATATGGACAGGGCGATACCGGCGGCGAGCGCCAGGGTGTGCTTGAGCATGTGGAGTTCTCCGGTTCAATGGCGGGGAAGGCGTGCGCAGTATAGTGAGCCATCGCCGTGGTTGCAGCACGCGTGCAGTGAAGCAGGGGTTAAGATGCGGCCTTCGACCCTGTTTCTGGAGTTGTCCGATGACCGCCACGCTGCCCGCCCTGGCTTTCGCCGGTATTGGCCTGATGGGCCTGCCGATGACCCGCCGCCTGCTTGCCGCAGGCTATCCGCTGACCGTCTGGAATCGCTCGCCGGACAAGTGCGCGCCGCTGTTGGCGCAGGGCGCACATCGTGTCGAAAACCCTGCCGAACTGTGTCGCGACGCCAGTGTGGTGATGCTCTGCCTGGCCAATACCGAGGTGGTGCGCGATGTGGTGTTCGGCCCCGGCGGCATAGTCGAAGGCGCGCGGCCTGGTCAATTGCTGGTGGATTTTTCCAGCCTGGAGCCGGCCGCCACCCGCGCGATGGCGGCCGAACTGGAGGCGCGCACCGGCATGCGCTGGGTGGACGCACCGGTGTCCGGCGGCACGCCGGGGGCCGAGGCCGGCACCCTGGCGATCATGGCGGGTGGCCGCGAAGAGGACGTGGAGCGTGCGCGACCTATATTGGCGCACCTGGGCCAGCGTCTGACGCGTATGGGCGAGGTGGGCGCCGGGCAGGTAACCAAGGTGTGCAACCAGATGATCGTCGCCTGCAACGCGTTGGTGATCGCCGAGGTGGTGGCGCTGGCCGAGCGTTCAGGCGTCGATGCCAGCCTGATCGCGCCGGCCCTGGCCGGTGGCTTTGCCGATTCCAAACCGCTGCAGATCCTTGCGCCGCAGATGGCGGCGAGTCAGTTCGAGCCGATCAAGTGGCATGTGCGCACGCTGCTCAAGGATCTCGACACCGCCGTAAAGCTGTCGCACGGACAGGGCAGTGCCACGCCCATGAGCGGCCTGGCCGCGCAACTGATGCGTTTGCACGGTAGCCAGGGCAATCTGGAGCGCGACCCTGCCACTCTGGTGGAGTTATTACGGGAGCAATGCCCATGAAGATCGCTGCCAACCTGTCGATGCTGTTCACTGAACTGCCGCTGCGCGAGCGTGTGCTGGCCGCAATGCGCGCGGGGTTCGAGGGTGTGGAAATCCAGTTCCCTTACGAGCTGCCGGCCATCGCCCTGAAGGAAACGCTGGAACTTAGCGGCCTGCCGTTGGTGCTGATCAACGTGCCGACGGGCGACCTCATGACTGGTGGCCCCGGCCTGGCCGGCGTACCGGCGCGCCAGGCCGAGTTCGACGCTGCCCTGCAGGAGGCACTGAGTTACGCCGCCATGGTGCGCCCGGCCTGCGTCAACGTGCTGCCCGGGCGCCTGGCCGAGGGGCTGAGTCGTGAGCAGGCGCTGGATTGCCTGGTTGCCAACCTGCGCAAGAGTGCCGAGGCCTTCGCTGTACTGGGCATTCGTGTGCTGGTGGAGGCGATCAATCCCATCGACATGCCGGGCTTTCTGATCAACACGCCGGAGCATCTGGATGAGCTGCTGCGTGCGGTGAACCATCCGAATCTGGCGGCGCAGTATGACCTCTACCACATGGCGCGCCAGGATCTGGATGCTGCTGGCGTGCGTTTGTTGGCCGGGCGTATCGGCCATGTACAGTTCGCTGACGTGCCGGGGCGTGGCGCTCCGGGCAGCGGCGAACTGGCTTTCGCGCCGCTGCTGGGCGCCTTGCGTGACAGCGGTTATGACGGTTGGCTAGGCGCCGAGTACAAGCCGGGCGAGCAGGGCACGCGGGCCAGCCTGGGCTGGTTGCAGGTGTTCAGGTCGAATGCGGCCAGTGCTTGAGGGCGCTGCTCAGTGTCGCGGCTAAAGCCCCTCCCACGCTATCGGTGCCGCTGTTGTGGGAGGCGCTTTAGCGGCGATGCCCCTAGAGCCTTGCGGCGATGCGCTCCAGCGGCCGTTCGTGGGGCTGGAACTGTCTGATCAGCTCGTCCAGCGGCACCGGCTTGCTGAACAGGTAACCCTGCACCTGGTCACAGCCGCGCTCCTGCAGGAAGCTCAGTTGCTGCGTCGATTCCACACCCTCGGCAACCACCTTCAGATGCAGGGCATGGGCCATGGCAATGATGGCGTGGACGATCTCGCGATCCTGGCTGGAGTTGGCGATGTCCTGGATGAACGAGCGATCGATCTTCAGGGTGTTGAGCGGTAGGCGGCGCAGGTAGGCGAGGGAGGAATAGCCAGTGCCGAAGTCGTCGATCGACAGGCTCACGCCGAGTGCGCGAATGCTTTCCAGCAGGCCGATGGCACGGTTGATATTGCTCAGCAGGGCGCTTTCGGTTACCTCCAGTTCCAGGCGTTGGGCCGGGCAGCGAGTGTCATTGAGTATCTGCTCGATTCGACCAGGAAGCTGGTCGTTGCCCAGGTTCAGGGCCGAGCAGTTGACGGCCACGTTGAGCTCCGAGTAGCCCAGTTCCGCGAGGTAGCGCAGGTCAAGGCAGGCTTGGGCTAGCACCCAGTCGTCGAGCTGGGCGATGAAGCCATTGGCTTCGGCGATGGCGATGAAACGGTCGGGCGTCAACAGACCGTGCTGCGGGTGCTTCCAGCGCACCAGTGCTTCCAGTTTGGCCAGCTCGCCGGTACGCAGGTCGATGATCGGCTGGTAGTAGAGCAGCAGGTCGGTGCTCTGTTGCAGTGACTGGCGCAGGTCTTCCTCGAGTTGCAGCTCGAAGGACGCTTTCTGCCGCAGGTGCGGGTTGAAGAAATGCACCACGTTGCGTCCGCTGCCCTTGGACTGGTAGAGCGCCAGGTCGGCGTGCTTGAGCAACTCGTCAGCACTGTTGCCGTCCTGGGGGAATAGGCTGATGCCGATGCTGGTGGTCATGACCATCTTGCGTTCGGCCAGGACGATGGGCTCCTTCATCTGCTCCAGCAGACGCAGGGCGAGAACCCGTGGCGCGGTGTTGCTGTCGAGGCTGGCCACCACGCAGAACTCGTCGCCGCCGAAACGCGCGACGATGTCACGCTCGCGCAGGGTGCTGCGGATACGTTGCGCCACCACCCGTAGTAGTTCGTCGCCGGCATCGTGGCCGAGGGTGTCGTTGATACGCTTGAAGTGATCCATGTCGAGGAACATCACCGCCAGGCTGCGCCCGGTGATGGCGTGTTCTTCGAGGGCGGCGGCGAATACCCGGTTGAAACCGCGGCGGTTGAGCAGTTCGGTGAGCGGGTCGAAATGCGCCACCTGCTCCAGCGATGCCCGCGCATGATCCAGTTGCACCAGCAGGGCGTTGACGCGCTGTAGGTCGCGCTCCTTGTCGTCCAGCTTGCGGCCCATCCAGGCGGCGGCCAGGCCCATGCTGAGGATCAGCAATGTGGTGACCGCGACAATCAATACCAGTTGTAAGCTGTTGTCGGCGCTGCGCAGTTGTAGTTCGGTGCCGTCGGGTACGACCAGGTGCAGCGCGGCCATGCCGGTGTAGTGCATGGAGGTAATAGCAGCGCCCATCACCAGCGCGGCGGAGTACTTGAGAGATTGCTGGCGGCGTAGCGAGCCGTAGCGAAAGTACTGGGCCAGCAGCAGCGCGGCGAAGCTCGCCGAGATGGCGATGGCGATGGAAATCACGAACAGCCCACCGTGATAGTAGGCCTGGGCGGGGGAGCGGATGGCCGCCATGCCGCTGTAGTGCATCGCGGCGATGCCGCTGCCGATGATGCAGGCGGCCAGCGCCTGTCGCCTTAGGCTTGGACGTGGCTGGGCCATGCAGTAGAGCGCCAGCAGCGCCGCAGCCAGGGCGACCAGTAGCGACAGTAGGGTAGTGGTGAGGTCGTAATGGATGGCTACCGGCACCTGGAAAGCCAGCATGCCGATGAAGTGCATCGACCAGATGCCACCGGCCAGACACAGCGCACCGACCAGTACCCAGGTCACGCGCATGTTGTGGCGCTGCACGTGATCGAGCTGTTTGGTGATATTCAGTGTGCTGAGGCTGCCTATGGTGGCAATGATGTAGGAGAGCAACACCAGCCAGGGATCATGGCGGCAGTCGAGCAGTAGTTGGCCCTGTGTGGGCAGTGCCTCGAGAAAACGGATCGAAAGTCCTTCCATAGCCACTCCGTCTTGCTTCGTTCAGCTTCTGCGAGTGATAGCCGATGCTGACGTGCATGAAGCGTCGCGGCGCGTGATGGGGCGCTGCCAAAGAGCGTTGGCTGCGGTCATGACCGCAGGTGCCGGGCGTACGGTACTACTCAGGTATCGCGTGACGATCTAACGCGAAACTTATCTGCTCCTTATACGGCACCAGCTCAGTGGAGATTGCCTTGTCACGCCTCACCGCAGCATTTCGTGCTGTGCGGGTATCGGTCCATTAACGGCCCACTATTGGCCTTGTGCCGTGTCGGGGCTCTAACTGGTTCTAGCACGGAAATCGGCAGGTTGCGCACTGACATGGTCATTTCATCTGAGTTTTGCCTGTGCGCCATCGACAGGCATAAACGTAGCGAATGTTCGCAGACACTGCCTGGCAAAGGTTCTAGATTGCAGCCTCCGGCGTTTGGCCGGTGCTGCCAGGGTCGGCGGCATCAGGAGGCCTGGCGCAGATAACGACAAGAGATGACTTGCCATGCAGCCCAACCAGCAAGCTTCGAATGCCTGGCGCATTCTGTTTCTGCTCTTTCTCGCCAACCTGTTCAACTTCTTCGATCGCACCATCCCGGCCATCATCATCGAACCTATACGCTTGGAGTGGGGGCTGAGTGACCTGCAACTGGGGCTGATCGGTACCTCGTTCACTATCGTCTACGCCATCGCCGGTGTGCCGCTGGGGCGCATGGCCGATACCGGGGCGCGGCGCAAAATCATGGGCTGGGGCCTGGCGGCGTGGAGTGGCCTGACCGCGCTCAACGGCCTGGCCTGGAATTTCTGGAGTTTCCTGCTGATCCGCATGGGCGTGGGCATCGGTGAGGCCAGCTACGCCCCGGCGGCCAATTCGCTGATCGGTGACCTCTTTCCCGCGCACAAGCGCGCACGGGCGATGGGTATCTTCATGCTCGGGTTACCGCTGGGTCTGCTGCTGGCCTTTTTCACCATCGGTGCCATGGTGCAGACCTTCGATAGCTGGCGTGCGCCCTTTGTGATCGCCGCCGTGCCGGGGCTGATCCTTGCCGTATTCCTGTTATTTATTCGTGAACCGGCGCGTGGTGCGGCCGAAAGTACCCAGGTCAGCTCGGATCCGGTGGACAAGCCCATCCGCAAGGTGCTGGCGATTCGCACCTTCTGGTGGCTGGTACTGGCGGGGCTGGCGTTCAACTTCGCCACCTATGCCTGCAATTCCTTCCTGGTGCCGATGTTGCAGCGCTACTACGGCCTGACGCTGCATAACGCAGCGATGGCGACTGGGGTGATCGTCGGCCTGACCGGGCTGGTCGGCCTGACCCTGGGCGGCTGGGTAGCGGACAAGGTGCACCAGCGTTGGACCAATGGGCGCCTGTTGCTGGGGGCTTTCAGCATGCTGGTCGGCTGCTTGTGCACTGGCTGGGCGCTGCTCGCAGGGCGCATCGACACGGCGCTGTTCGTCGGCGTATTCAGCCTGGGCTGGCTGTTCGCCTACAACTTCTACACCTGCGTGTATACGGCGATCCAGGATGTGATCGAGCCGCGTCTACGGGCCACGGCGATGGCGCTGTATTTCGCCGGCCTGTACCTGCTGGGCGGCGGTCTTGGCCCGGTAGCCGTGGGCTGGCTGTCGGATCACTACGCCAAGGCAGCCATGCACGCCGCAGGGGGCGAGGAGATGACGGAAGCCTTCAAGGCTGTCGGCTTGCATGATGCGATGCTGCTGATTCCGGTGGCTCTGCTGCTGACTCTGCTGGCGCTGTTGCAGGCGGCGCGGTGCTTCCAGCAGGACGCCCTGTGCATGCGTGAAAGCATGGATCAGGCCGTGCCGGCCTGATCCGGAGAAGGGGGCGTTGCCCCCTTTGTCTTACTTTTTGGGAGTACCTGCGTGCTTCGCTGGCAGAGCTGCACGTCGGGGGATTCTAGGGGGGCGTTGTGGTGCCAGGCCTGACATGGCCCGGCGGACTGTTCGCTGGCGCTACGAGCGGCCGGTGTCCCGATCCGCTCTACGCGGCTGATTCAGGGAACCAGCAGGATCTTGCCGTCTCGCTCGCCACTGGCGGCCGCGGCTATCGCATCCTTGATATGTGCCAGGTCATAGGTGGCCGCCACGCGGGTCTTCAGCTTGCCGCTGGCGATCAACTGCACCAGTTCGCCGAATACCTTCATCTGCTGCGCTTGGCTGGCCTGCTGGAACCATTTGGCCAGCCAGAAGCCGCGCAACGTCACGTCACGGAACACGAAGGATGCAGGCGAGACCTGGCAGGCCTGGCCGCTCATCATGCCGTAGTTGACTAGTACAGCGCCGTTGCTCAGGGCGGCGGCCAGGTGATCGGTGCTGACGCTACCAACCGCATCGATCCCCAGGCGCACTTCGGCACCTCCCGTGGCTTCGCGTACACGCTTGGCCAGACTCGGGCCGTCGACCAGTACCACATCGCCACCTTCGGCCTGCACGGCTGCCACGGCCGACTCACGACGTACCACGTTGATGGTCTTGAAGCCGCGCAGCTTGGCCAGCTGGATCAGGTAACTGCCGACACCCGAGTTGGCGGCGTTCTGGATCACCCAGTCACCGGGCTTGAGATCGACGAATTCGCTCAGCAACAGCGAGGCGGTCGGTGGATTAACAGTGAGCATCGCCAGTTGCTGCGGATCGGCATCCGGCAGCGGGATGAGCTTGTCTGCCGGCGCGTTCATGGCGCTGACCCAGGTGCCGCAGCCCACCGGCAGCAGCACGATCTGGCCGACCTTGAGGTGGCTGACGCCTTCGCCGAGCGCTTCCACACGACCGACCCCTTCGTTGCCGCCAACGGCTGGCAGCGGCGGCAGCATGCCGTAGGCGCCGGTCAGCGTGAGCACATCGGAGGGGTTGATCGGCGCGGCTAGCACTTTCACCCGTACCTGGCCGGTAGCGGGTTCGGCCAGCGTCAGTTCGACGGCTTCGATCACGTCTTGCGGAACGGGGCCACGGCGTTGGTATTCGGCTTTGAGCATGGTGTTCTCCTGGCAGATACGAATGTGTCGAGCCAGTCTAGCCGTGATGGTGCAAAGCGGAATGAATCCTCCCGCATCCAATTTTGTTATGAAGGTGCAGAGCCAGCTATGCTCACTCCGAACGAGTGCGGGGTAAGGCATGTACAAATGGTGGTTAGGGGTACTGCTGCTATGGTTGGCAGCTATGGTGCCAGCGCAGGAGTTGCACGTTGGTTTTGGCACCAACAAGCCGCCCTACGTGTTCGAGGGCGAGCCGCGAGGGCTGGAGTACGACCTAGTCAGCCGTGCGGCACATAATGTTGGTTTCGAGGTGACGGCCCACTACGCACCGATGGAGCGCCTGCACCTGATGCTTCGGCGTGGCGAGATCGATGCCATTACCACCACCAACTACGGCAGTGGCGTCGAGGCGCACTACTCGCAGGTGTATATCCACTACCACAACGTCGCAGTGGCCTTGGCCAGCCGCGGTTATCGCATCGAGACTATTGCCGATCTCTCTCGTCATTCGATCAGTACCTTCCAGCGCGCGCGTTTGCTGATGGGGCCAGAGTTCGAGCGCATGGCGCTGAACAACCCGCGCTACCGCGAGGAAGCTCAGCAGATCAATCGTAACCGTCTGCTTTATAGCGGCCGTATCGATGTCGTGGTTGGTGATGAACGCATCATTCGCTATTTCGACCGGTTGGTAGCTGACCAGGTCGATATCACGCAGCCACTGACCTGGTACGAGATTTTTCCCCCGACGCCCTATCGCGTCGGCTTTCGCCTAGATACTCAGCGCCAACGTTTCGACGAAGGGCTGCGTCAGTTGCGCGAGAGTGGCGAATATGAGCGGATCATTGAGCGCTATCAGGAACGCTGAAACCTGGCGAAACCTTTGCGTGGCTGCCTCTTCACTCGCGCTGTAGCACCCTAGTGCGCTCGTCTCTAGCGCACAGGAGCCGCCGCGATGCCTCGTTCGATTTCTTTCGCAAGCCTTGCACTGATTGCCCTGTTCGGCGCCTCGCCCGTTCTGGCGCAGGATCGGCAACTGCCCAGTGAACTCGGCCCATTGCAGGTGCAGACTGTGGCCGAGGGGCTGGCCAACCCCTGGGCTGTGGTCTTTCTGCCGGATCAGCAGGGATTTCTGGTCAGCGAGCGGCCGGGCCACCTGCGTCGTGTGAGTCCCGATGGTGCTCTGTCCGAGCCCTTGCGTGGTGTGCCGGAGGTCTATGCCTCGGGGCAGGGCGGGCTGCTTGATGTCGTGCTCTCGCCAACGTTCAGCGAAGATCGTCTGGTCTATCTGTCCTACGCGGAAGCCGGTGATGGCGCAGCAGGCACGGCCGTCGGGCGTGGGCGACTGTCGAACGAGGTCGATGCGCTGGAGGATTTTCAGGTGATCTTCCGTCAGCAACCCAAGCTGTCCAGCGGCGCGCATTTCGGCTCGCGTCTGGTATTCGACCGCGACGGTCACCTGTTCATCGCCCTGGGCGACAACAACCAGCGACCCACCGCGCAGGATCTCGACAAGCTGCAGGGCAAACTGGTGCGTATCTACCCCGATGGGCGCATCCCTGAAGACAACCCTTTCGTCGGCCAGGCCGGCGTGCGGGCGGAAATCTGGTCTTATGGCCACCGTAACCAGCAGGGCGCCGCGCTCAATCCCTGGACGGGAGCGCTGTGGACGCACGAACATGGCCCGCGCGGGGGCGATGAAATCAATATACCCGAGGCCGGCAAGAACTATGGCTGGCCGCTGGCCACGCATGGCATCAACTATTCGCTGCTGCCGATTCCCGAGGCCAAGGGCGAGACGGTCGAGGGCACCGAGGCAGCGCATCATGTCTGGGCAAAATCACCGGCGATCAGTGGCATGGTCTTTTACGATGCACAGCGCTTTGCGGCCTGGCAGCACAACCTGTTCATCGGTGCACTGGCAGACCAGGCGCTGATTCGCCTGCAACTCGATGGTGATCGGGTGGTGCACGAGGAGCGTCTGCTGCAGACGCTCGGCGCACGGGTGCGTGACGTACGGCAGGGGCCGGACGGCTATCTCTACGTACTGACGGATGCACCCCGTGGCCAGTTGTTGCGCCTGGGGTTGGCGCAGTAGCACGGCTTACTTGCGGCTGATGGTGATCTGCCGCGTGCCACCGGCCTGCTGGCCGCTGACGCCTTTGGCGATCTGCTGGATCTCACCGCCGCCATTGAGGAAGGCGGCAATCTGTGCATCCAGCGATTCACGAGTGGCCACGGCCGCTTCGGGTTTGCTGCTTTTGCCGGAGGAGGATTTTACGCGCAGGGTAGCCATGAGCTTTCTCTGTCTTTTCGATGGGCGGCCGGCCATTGTGCCTGAACGGGGGCATTTTTGCTCGGTTGATTGCCATCGCCCTGCTGCGACAGGCGTGCCGAATCAGCAGAAAAACCTGGCTGATCAGTCAGTTGAGTCGTTTCTGACCGGCTGTCGAATAATGTTGTAGACGGCCCGATGATGGCTCAACTGGTTTAGAATGCCCGGCTGTTTTGATGAGGTGAAAAACGATGGCCTTGATTGGGCGGATGAATTCTTTGCAGGTGGTCAAACACACCGACTTCGGGCTGTACCTCGATGGCGGCGCCGATGGCGAAATCCTCCTGCCCAAACGCTACATACCCAAGGACACGCCCAGCGAAGTCGATGACTGGCTCAATGTGTTCATCTACTTCGACAGCGAAGACAAGCTGATCGCCACCACGCAAAAGCCGAAGATCCAGCTTGGTGAATTCGCCAGCCTCAAGGTCGTCGACATCAACCGCATCGGCCTGTTCCTCGACTGGGGCCTGGCCAAGGATCTGTTGCTGCCACACTCCGAGGAAAAGCGTCCATTGCAGGTTGGCGATTACTGCGTGGTCTACCTCTATCTGGACAAGCGTACCCGCCGCCTGACTGCTACGGCGCGCCTGGATCGCTATCTCGACCAGACCCCTGCGCCATACCTGGCTGGCCAGGAAGTCGACCTGCTGGTCGCCGAACGCACCGACCTGGGTTTCAAGGCCATCATCAACGGCAAGCACTGGGGCCTGATTCACAAGAACGAATTATTCAAGTTCGTGCGCAGCGGCATGCGCGAAAAGGGCTACATCAAGGAAATGCGTGACGACGGCAAGATCAGCCTCAGCCTTCAGCCAATCGGTCGCGAAGCCGCCACCGGCCTAGCCGAGCAGATCCTCGAACGCCTGCGCGAGCAGGGCGGCGTGCTGGCCCTGAGCGACAAGAGCCCGCCGGAAGCGATCACCGAGCAGTTCCGGGTCAGCAAGGGCAACTTCAAGAAGGCCATCGGCGGCCTCTACAAGGGAGGGCGAATCCGCATTCACGACGACCGCATCGAACTGCTGAAAGGTTGATGCAGCCACGTCTTGAGTCCAGCCGCGCCAACTCGCATAATGCGCCGGTCTTCTTGCCGGTGTAGCTCAGTTGGTAGAGCAGCGCATTCGTAATGCGAAGGTCGCAGGTTCGACTCCTGTTTCCGGCACCATAAAAATCAAAGGGTTAGCTTCGGCTAACCCTTTGTCGTTTCTGGCAAGCTGTCAGTACATCAGGTTGTAGCTGACGTAGCCGAGCATGCCGAAGGCGAAGAGGAAGATGCCGTATACCGGCCAGAGGCTACCCTGCTGGGAGGCGCTATGCGCTTCGAGGATTTGCTGGGCCTGGCGTTGCAGGTGGGTAGGCGGCTGGGATTTTTTCAGGGGGCGGATGATTTTCACCACCTTCTGGTTTTGAGGTGCGATCGTTTCGGTGCGTGGCGATGCACTGAAGTTGTCCCAGGACGGTCGCTTGCCGATGCGGCTCGGTTCGTCTCGGTACCATTCGCGGCTATCCATGCCCATTTGTGCCTCCTGGCTAAGTGCTATCACGGGTGTCGCAATGCTACAGAACGGCGTTAAAAAAGCTAGCAATATGTGACGTGGTCGAGGTTCTGCTGGTGAGCCATATGCCGAAACCTTTTTGTCCCTGGCGGTCAAAGCTTGGAGGCAGGTCGTTTTTCAACGCTCCGTTACAGGAGGGATCTATGTCATTTCGCGTTGGGTTGATGCTTGCATTGTGCGTGTATGGTGCGGCGGCTATGGCGGCAGAGCCACAGACGATTCGGGTGATCCCCAAGAGTTATGTGAGCCCGGGTGCCAGTGGTAGCGTTTCCGAGTCGGTGCAGTACGAGCGACACGATCTGTATGGCGGGCAGCGCTTGCCGCAGGGCAGTGTGCGCCAGGAAAGCGGCTATGGCAGTTACTCCAGCGAGACGCGTGGCAGTATCCGGCAAAGCACCGAATACCCGGGTGGGCTGATCATCGAGCGTCAGCCTGGATCCGGTTCCTATCAGCAACAGCGCAGTCGCTAGGCTTCGGTGGGAATGGCCTGGGTCGTGCTGTCGATGATTGCGCGATTGCGTCCCTCGCTCTTCGCCCGATAGAGGCTTGCGTCGGCGCGTTGCAGCCAGTTCTCCCAATGCTCGTCGCTGCGCAGCAGGGCGCCGCCAATGGATACGGTGACGCTCCCCGCCGGGCTTTCCAGTTCTTCCGCGACCCGCCTGAGCAGATGTTGGGCAGCGCTGTGCAGGCCGCTCGCCTCTGTGTTGGGCAGGAGTAGCAGGAATTCCTCACCGCCGAAGCGGAACAACCGGTCTTCCTTGCGCGAGCTGCGTTGGATCAGTTCGACGAACGCGACCAGCACCTGGTCGCCTACCTGATGACCGAAACGGTCGTTGATCTGCTTGAAGTGATCCAGATCCATCACCAGCAGGCCAAAGCTGTGCTGATGACGGCGATGGCTGGACATGGCGATCTTCAGCTCGTCGTTCATCGCGCGTCGGTTGCGGGCGCCGGTCAGCGGATCCTGAATGGCCATCAGTTGCAGCCGATCGCGCTGCGTGCGGGTGCGGAAGGCGAAGATGAAACTGAGCATGCTGGCCATCATGCCGGTGACCAGGAACGACACCATCTGATAGTGACTTTCGAATACGCTGCCCGGTACCAGCAGGGCGTGGCTAACCAGGCCGCCCAGTACCAGCAGGGTCGCCAGCAGGGCCTTGCCAGGCGTAACCATGAAGAAGTTGAAGAGGATCAGCGGGTAGATCCAGAACAGGCCGTTGATCCCCAGATTGATGGCGATCAGGGTGGCGCCGAGCGAGAACACGGCTGCCAGATAGATCCCCGGCTTGACCGTGTCGCGGGTTATCCAGGCGTAGAGCACGGCAATCAGTGTGGAGCAGACGATGATGGTGTCGGCGATACCCACCAGATAGTTGCCGGTCAGCAGACGGTACGCGGCATAAGGGGAAATGCCGATGATGCCGAACAGCCCCATCAGGCTGATGATCGACAGCTGGAAGTCGTTGCGCAGGCGCTTGAGCAAGCGTGCGAATTGAGTGGCCATGGCACTTCTTTCGTTGTTATGCGGGCAAGCATGCAGAGCTTGGCCATGCGCTGGCAAGGGGTTTTCCTGATCAAAGTGCCAGCATTTACGCCGTTGTGCCAGGGTGTCAGTGGATGCGCAGGGCAATCAGCGGTTTGCTGCGCTGGTAGCGAAGCAGGCGTTGTTGCAGTTCGGCAGGCAGCGCGTGACAGGGGCTGAATCCCAGACGCTGGTAGAACGCGAGCAGGTTGGGGTGGCAGAACAGCCAGATTGGTTCAGGGTGCGTCTGCAGTGCGTGCGCCGTGAGCGTCGAGGCCAAACCCTGGCCGCGTAACGCAGGCGTGACGAACAGTCCGGTCAGCCATTGGCCATCCGCAACGCGGCGAAGGTTGAGGGCCGCGACGATTTCACTGCCATCCTGCGCGACCCAGCATTCATCTCCGCTCTGGCTGCGCATGGGCGAGCGGTGCTGGCGGTAGAACTTGTCGACCAGCGGGCGCAATGGGATGGGTAGCAGGCGGCAGGTTGGCATGCAGATAGCGCCTGGCAACGTCGCGAGACGAAGCCAGGCGCACAGGCGCTTAGAGTTGGCGCTTGAGTTCGGCGATATGCTCGGGGCCGATGCCGCAGCAGCCGCCCAGCATGCTCGCGCCACGCTGGCGCCAGTCCTTGGCCCAGACCAGATAGCCTGGCGGATCGAGGTCTTCGCGCAGTTCATCCAGGCCGTCATTGGCCTTGGCGTCCTTGGGTTGCGGCGGGAAGGCATTGGCATAGGCGCCGAGGGTGACGTCCACGCCCAGGCGGGCGAAGGTTTCACGGGCGACATCGATGGCCGCACCGATCACTTCCGGCTGGCTGCAGTTGAACAGCAGGTGCTGCACGCCGAGGCTGGCCGTGGCTTCGGCCGCTTCGCTCAGTGCTTCTCCGGAGCGCAGGCGCGGCACATCATCAACACCATCGTCCTGCAGGGTAAAGGATACCCAGAACGGCTTGCCGTCTTGCGGCAGCAGGGCATGGGTAGCGCGCACCTCGGCAATGGAACTCTGGGTTTCGGCCAGCCACAGGTCGACATGCGGGGCGAGGCCCTGCAGCAGTGGCGTGAGGATTTCGCTGACGCGTTGCGGTTGGAACAGATCCGGCCGGTAGGAGCCGAACAGCGGCGGTAGCGAGCCGGCTACACGCACCTTATGAGCGCTGGCATCGGCTGCGCTGCGCGCCAGGCGGCCTGCGGTGTCGGCCAGGCTCAGGCCTTCGGCGGCAAAGCGCTCCTCACCGATATGGAAGGGCACGACGGCGTAGCTGTTGCTGGTGATGACCTGAGCGCCGGCCTCGATGAACGCCGTATGAGCGGCAATCACGGCCTCCGGTGCTTCGGTCAGGGCCAGAGCCGACCATTCCGGCTGGCGAAAGGGCGCGCCACGGCGCTGCAGCTCTCGGCCCATGCCGCCATCGAGGATAACCAAAGGCTTGTCGTGCATATAAGATCCGAATATATCAATATGAATAGAATTCACTTCTTGGATGCCGTTTATAACTATTTAATACGCCATCCTTTTGCCTATCTATTGTTCAGGTATTTCCATGCGTTTGCCAACCTTGCTCAGTGCGACTTTGCTCGCGGCGACCTTTACCACCCAAGCCCTGGCCGGCGAGATCCTCGATCGCGTGCAGTCGAAGCAGGAAATGGTCAACGTCCTGATGGAAAGCTACCCGCCGTTCTCCTTCCTCAACGAGCAGAACCAGCTCGATGGCTTCGACGTGGACGTGGCCAAGGCCGTGGCCGAGAAGCTCGGGGTCAAGGTGCGTTTCGAAACGCCGTCCTGGGATGTGATCGCCGCAGGCCGCTGGAATGGCCGCTACGACATCTGCATCTGCTCGATGACGCCGAGCCAGGCGCGCGCCGAGGTTTTCGACTTCCCGGTGGAATACTACGCCTCGCCGGCGGTGATCGTGGTCAACGCCAAGGATGAGCGCATTCACTCGGCCAAGGATCTCAATGGCCTCAAGGTCGGTGTGATCAGTGCTTCCAGCTACGAGAGCTACCTGAACAAGGGGCTGGTGATCGAAGGGGACGAGGATCGCAAGATCGATTACCCGTTCGACTTCGTGCAGGCCGCCCCTTATGACACCGAGAACGTTGCCTTCCAGGATCTGGCCCTGGGTGCCGGTGTGCGCCTGGATGCCGTACTGACCAATCTGGTGACGGCGCAGGCGCGCCTGCAGCAGGACAACCGCTTCAAGCTGGCAGGTGCAGCGTTGTACGAAGAACCCAACTCGGTGGCCATCGAGAAGGGCGATGCCGAATGGGACGCCAAGGTGCGTCAGGCATTCGCCGAGCTCAAGGCAGACGGCACGCTGACGCGTCTGTCGCAGAAGTGGATCGGTGCCGACATCAGTAAATGAGTGATCAGCAATCTACCCGGGGCCAGCCCCAGGACGGGGTTGGCTTCGACCTGTTCGGTTTCCGTTCGCGCCTGTACCTGACCTGGCTGGCGCTGTTCGTCCTGTTCGTCGCCTTCTTCCTCAGCTTCGACCTGAAGTTCTCCATCATCGTGGAGAAGTTCCCCTATCTGGCGGGCTTCAAGCTTGGCCCGAACGGCTTCCTGCAGGGCGCGGCGCTGACGCTGTTCCTGTGCCTGTGCTCGATCGTGGTGTCACTGCTACTCGGTTTCGCGGCTGCCCTGGCGCGGCTGTCGAACAGTGCGGTGCTGGTCGGTGTTGCCAGCTTCTACACCTCGTTCTTCCGTGGCACGCCGCTGATGATCCAGATTCTGCTGATCTACCTCGGTCTGCCACAGATTGGCGTGGTGCCGGGGGCGATCAGTGCCGGCATCATCGCGCTGTCGCTGAACTACGGCGCCTACCTGAGTGAGATCTTCCGCGCCGGCATCATCGCTGTGCCTTCCGGCCAGCGCGAGGCCGCCATAGCGATGGGCATGCGCCCGGCGCAGATCTTCTTCCACATCGTTCTGCCGCAGGCCATGCGCACTATCATCCCGCCCACGGCCAACCAGTTCATCTCGATGCTCAAGGACTCGTCCCTGATCTCGGTGATGGGCGTCTGGGAAGTGATGTTCCTGGCCCAGTCCTATGGCCGCTCCAGCTACCGGTATCTGGAGATGCTGACCACCGCAGCGGTGATCTACTGGGTACTGTCGATCCTGCTGGAGTTGCTGCAGGCGCGCCTGGAGCGGCACTTCTCGCGCGGCTACCAGCGCTGACTCAGGCCGGTGCCAGCGGGCGGCGCTCGGCGCGGATCTCCGGCAGGTCGCTGCGCCGCAGGTAAACGCGCAGCGGCTCGCTGAGGTTCACCCGGTCGTCGATACGCTGTTCCTGCAGCCAGGCCAGACGCTGGCGATCCAGGCGCATCAGGCCGGCATCGTCAGCCTGCCAGACATGCTCGCAAGTCGGTGTGATGGTGTCGGCCGGCACGTCGAGGCCGAAGCTGTCTTCGGAGAAACGCAGCAGGTACTGGCTGGTCTTGGCGTTGAAACCGACGAAACCTTGCAACTGGTCGGCGGCCTGGCAGATCAGGGTGGACGTGATACTCATGGCAAACCTCGCGGACTGTGGGTTTGCACGCAAAGAGAATGGTTCTGGTTATCGGCACAGCCTAACGGCTCGCGCCCTCGCTAGCCTTGCCGTGGATCAAAAAATTGCCGGGAGCCATTTTTGACGTCGCTTGCGATGGCCAGCAGGTTTGCCGCCAAGGATGGCAGGAGCCATTTCTGGGTCGCTGGCGTCTGCCGGGTTGGGGAACGCTTCAAGAACGGCGTTGCAAGGCCGGCAGCACATGCTCGCGCAGTAGCGGCGCCAGGTCATCGGGCAGTGGCTGTGTGCTGTCGAGCCAGCGCAGCTCCTCCAGCTCGGCGGCTGCCTGCACGGCATGGGGCAGGGCGGCGCGGTAGATATCCGCTTGCAGCCAGGTATCGGCTTCGTTGGCGGCTGGGGCCTGGAACTGGCCGAGCGGTTCTAGCGCAGCGTCCTCCAGTTGCAGCTCAAGCTCTTCGTGCAATTCACGCTTTAGCGCCGACAGTGCATCTTCACCGGGCTCGCGCTTGCCCCCTGGCAGCATGAAGAAGCGAGTGTTGCGCTTGCGTACCAGCAACAGGCGACCTTGTTCATCGAACAGGCAGGCAGCGGCGATATGCAGGGTGGTTTTCATGGGGCAGGCACTGAACTGATGGCGTCTCTGACGAAGCCGGACAAGGCACGTTGCCAAGCTTCGCCCCGGGGCGGGGCTCCCACAGGGGAGTCTGACAGAGGCGCCCCATCCAGGGCGCCTGGTAAGTATCAGCCGGCGAGGCCGACGTAGACGTTCTGCACGTCGTCGTGACCGTCGATGGCCTCGAGGAAGGCTTCGACTTCTTCCATCTGCTCCGGGGTCAGGCTGGTCACCGGGTTTTTTGGACGGTAGCCGAGCTTGGCCGAGTTGACGGTGAAGCCTTGCTCCGGCAATGCCTTGCACACGGCGTCGAGGTCGGTCGGATCGGTGATGAACAGGGTCGCGCCCTCGTCATCCGGCACGAAGTCCTGGGCACCGGCTTCGATGGCGGCCAGTTCCGGGTCGGCATCGCTATCAGTGCTGGCCTCGATCAGGCCGACGTGGTCGAAATCCCAGCTCACCGAACCAGAGGCACCGAGCTGGCCCTTGCGGAACAGCACGCGGATCTCGGCGACGGTACGGTTGACGTTGTCGGTCAGGCACTCGACGATCAGCGGCACCTGATGCGGGGCGAAACCCTCGTAAAGAGTGCGCTCGTAGTTGACCACTTCACCAGACAGCCCGGCGCCTTTCTTGATGGCGCGGTCGAGCGTGTCCTTGGGCATCGAGGCTTTCTTGGCCTGATGGATGGCCAGGCGCAGTTTGGGGTTCATGTCCGGGTCGGCGCCGTTACGCGCAGCGATCATGATTTCCTTCACCAGCTTGCCGAAGATCTTGCCTCGGGCATTGGCGGCGGCTTCTTTGGGTTTGGCTTTCCACTGGGCGCCCATCTGGGGGTCTCCTGGCCGAGAAGTGAATCGGCGTCAGGCCCGGGTGCGCCTGACGATCGGATAGGGTGCGGATTCTAGTGCCTTGCGCGGCTGTCGGCACCTGCAATTTCCGTTGGTCTAGGCGTAACGCCAGATCAACTGCACACCGGCCAGCAGAATGCCCAACCGCGCGATGCGGTAGAACCACAGATGGTTGACCCGGGCTTGCAGCCAGAGGCCGCTCCAGACGCCCAGCGGCACGATGGGGGCGAGCATCAGACTGAGCAGCAGGTTTTCCTGGGTGAACTGGCCCAATGCCGCGTAGGGCAGCAGCTTGGCGGCGTTGGTCAGCAGGAAGAACAGGTTGATGGTGGCGACGAAGCGCACCTTGTCCAGTTGCTGTGGCAGCAGGTGCATCATCACTGGCGGGCCGCCGGCGTGGGCGACGAAGCTGGTGAAGCCGGCCAGGCTCGACAGCAGTACACCGCGGCCGCTCTGCAGCGGTCTTGGCGTCTGGTTACTGGCCAGCAGGCCGAGGCCGACGAAGCTGATGGCAATGCCGCCGATCAGCAGGCCGATGGCGCGCTCGTCGAAGAAACCGAAGGTCAGCGAACCGATGGCGATGCCAATCACCGCGCCGGGCAGCATCACCTTGAGGTTGGCTGTGTCCCATTTGCCCCAGTAGGCTTTCAGTCCCACCACGTCGGCCAGGCAGAGAATCGGCAGCATCACCGCAACGGCCTGTTTCGGGGAGGTGGCCAGGGCCAGCAGGGGCACGGCGATGCCGCCAAGGGCGCCGCCGAAGCCGCCTTTGGACAGGCCGGTGAGAAAGATCGCCGGCAGCGCGAAGAGCAGGAAATCATGCAGGGTCATGGTCGGCAGGGCGCAGCGAAGGAGGGCGCAGGTTAGCAGTCAGGCGTACCTGTGTGGTTTTTTTCATGACCGACTGTGTCTGTCGGCAGTGACCGTCTTGTTGCTCTAATGCGGGCTCATTCAGTGCGAGGCCTGTGTTCATGTCACCCAGGGATTTGTTGTTGGCAGTGTTGGTGATCGTGGTCTGGGGCCTGAACTTCGTGGTGATCAAGGTCGGGCTGCACGGTATGCCGCCAATGCTCTTGGGCGCATTGCGCTTTCTGCTCGCGGCCTTTCCCGCCATCCTCTTCGTGCGTCGCCCACAGGTGCCGTTGCGCTGGATGCTGGCCTACGGCCTGACCATATCGCTGGGGCAGTTCGCCTTTCTCTTCTATGCGATGCATGTCGGCATGCCGGCTGGGTTGGCCTCGCTGGTGCTGCAGTCGCAGGCGTTCTTCACCTTGTTCTTTGCCGCACTCTTTCTTGGCGAGCGCCTGCGTGGGAGCAACCTGTTCGGGCTGCTGGTGGCTGCAGCCGGGCTGGCGCTGATTGGCCTGCAGGGTGACCAGATGATGACCCTGGCCGGGTTTGCCCTGACCATCGCGGCCGCCTCGATGTGGGCGTTGGGCAACGTGGTCACGCGCAAGCTGGGCAAAGTCAATCTGGTGGGCCTGGTGGTGTGGGGAAGTCTGGTTCCGCCGCTGCCCTTCCTCGGGCTGTCGCTGTGGCTGGACGGGCCGCAGGTGATCGCCGATTCGCTGCGTCATTTCAGCCTGGACTCGGCGTTGGTGCTGGCCTACCTGGCATTTGGCGCGACCATTCTCGGCTATGGCTTGTGGAGCCGGTTGCTGTCGCGTTATCCGGCCAGCCAGGTGGCGCCGTTCTCGCTGCTGGTGCCGGTGGTGGGCATCAGTTCATCGGCGCTGCTGCTGGACGAGCGCCTGGGCAGCCTGCAGATGCTAGGCGCCGCGCTGGTCATGGGCGGTTTGCTGATCAACGTCTGGGGCGGACGTCTGCTCGACCGCTGGCGTCGCCGCACGCCAGGCACCGCCTGACGTGCGTATGTACTGTCAGCTTTCCTGACGCTTTTCGGGCAGACGCTCGAGGATCAGATCCAGGCGTTGCTGAATGCGCTGATCGATCTTCTCGTGCAGGCGCATGATTTCCAGCTCGGCGCGCAGGTTGACCTCGAAGTCGAGGCTGGCGGCCAGGCGATCCTTCGCCGCCTGGCGGTTCTGACTCATCATGATGATCGGCGCCTGAACCGCGGCCAGGGTCGACAGCATCAGGTTGAGGAAGATGTAGGGGTAGGGGTCGAAAGCCATGCCGAAGTGCGCGAGCACGTCGGTGTTGATCAGCATCCAGCCGAGCATGGTCAGCGAGAAGCAGAGGATGAAGGTCCAGGAGCCACCGACCGCCGCGACCTTGTCGGAGAGGCGCTCGCCGAGCGTCGACTCTTCGTCCGAGGCATCGGCCGCGTCGCGACTGATTGGGCGACGCTGACGAATCTGTTCCAGTACGTGGCTTTCTTCCGGTTCCAGTTCATGCACGGCCTTGCCGAGCAGGTTCTGAGCGAGCTGTTGCAGTGGATTGGGGGTGTGGTCGTTCATCGTGTCCAGACTTCCGGGCCGAGGGCATGGCGCCGATGCTGAACCTTAACCGGTGGTCTTGTCACGCTCTTCGGCATCGGGCGCGCTGGCGTTCTCGATGCGGTTGCGGCCCTTGGCCTTGGCGTCGTAGAGCGCCTTGTCGGCGGCCCCGATCAGGGACTCGGTGGTGGAACCATGCGCTTGGCCTGGTACGAGGCTGGCCAGGCCGATGCTGGCCGTGACCCGTTCGAAGGGGCTGGCCTGGTGCGAGAGATTGGCCTGTGCCAGGTTGTGCATGAAGGTTTCAGCCACGGCCTGTGCGCCTTGCGGGTCGGTGTTGGGCAGGATGACGGCCATTTCTTCGCCGCCATAGCGTGCTGCCAGATCACCTGGGCGGCGCACGCATTGCTTGAGCTGCTCGGCTACTGCGCGCAGGCAGGCATCACCGGCGACATGGCCATAGCGGTCGTTGTAACGCTTGAACAGGTCGATATCCATCAGCAGCAGCGACAGCGGCGAGTTGCGCCGCTGCGCGCGGCGGATTTCCACCTCCAGGGTCTGATCGAAGCTGCGGCGGTTGGCCAGGCCGGTCAAGGCATCCTGGGAGGCGAGCACTTCCAGGCGGCTGTTGGCATCGAGCAACTCCTCACGTGCGCTGCGCAGTTGGCGTTCGGCGCGCGAACGACGGCGGATGTCGATCAACAGGCGGCTGCCGATGATTGCCACGCTTACCACTAGAATCAGGATCAGCGTGGCGAACAGCTGAGCGTCGTGACGCCAGGACGCCAGTGCTTCGTCACGGCCTCGAGCGACGACGGTAATCAGTGGTAGTCGTTCATTGCGGCGCGCAGCGTACAGGCGCTTCACCCCGTCGATGCGTGACGAACTCTCGATGACGCCTTCGCCGCTGATCCGAAGCTGCTGAAGTATCGGAGAGTTGGACCAGTTCAGGCCGACATCCTGCTCGCGAAACGGGTAGCGGAACAGCAGCTTGTTGTCACTCGTGGAGAGGCTCACCGAGCCTTGCGTACCGACATCGAGCCGGCCGAACAGACGCAGGAACTGTTCCACGCCCAGGGTGACCGCCACCACGCCATCGAACTGGCCTTCGGCGTTCTGCAGGCGCCGGCTGACGGTGAAGACCCACTCGCCGCTGAGCCTGCTCTTGATGGTCGGGCCGATGAAGAGGGCATCCGAGGGATCGTCTCGATGATGGATGAAGAAGGCTCGATCCGCACCGTTGGGGGGGGATGGGTTGAGCGTTCCGCTCGAGCTGAGCAGGCGATTGCCCTGTGCGTCGTAAATGATGATGGTGCGCGATGGCCCCAGCACCTTGATCTGCTCGTGTAGGACGTTTTCCAGGCGGGCGAGTTGAGCCGGACTGCGGCCGTCTTGCTGCAGGCGTTCCACCAGTTCGAGCAAGACCAGTTCGGACTGGCGGATGACACCTTCGCTGTAGTTGTCCAGTGCCTGCGCCAGATTCAGATTGCTGACGTTCAGCTCGTGCAGGGCGCGTTCGCGCGAGAACCAGACTTGCCACGTCGTCAGCGCCGCCAGGGACAGGCAGATGACGACCAGCAACAGTGAGGTGAGGCGGATACCGCGTCTCATGAAGGAAGCCCGGAGCCCTGCGAGAGAGGAAAGACCTGGGGAATGGGAGGCCGCAGCGCAGCCTCCCAGAGTGCATCAGTCCTGGCGGCTGGTGACTTCCAGCAGGTGATAGCCGAACTGGGTTTTCACCGGGCCCTGGACGACGCCGACCGGCGCACTGAAGACCACGGTATCGAATTCCTTGACCATCTGGCCGGGGCCGAACGAGCCCAGGTCACCGCCGCTGCGGCCGGACGGGCAGCTGGAGTTGTCTTTCGCCAGCTGGGCGAAATCAGCCCCGCCTTCGATGGCGGCTTTCAGTTCGTTGCACTTGTCTTCGCTGGCAACCAGGATGTGGCGGGCAGTGGCGCGAGCCATGGGAGTACCTCCGTTGGAATGAGTCTCAGAGCGTAAAGCAATCGATGAGTCATGCAAATGCCGTGATTGTTGGCGGGATTGATTGCCGCCGTATTGCTGGCCTCGCTCGGCCCTAGACTCAGGGGACAAGTCTGCTCCGGCGTCGGTGTTCGAGCCGTCTGGCTCCGTCGACGCCGAGATCTTGCGGGGATCGGCATGGCAATGTTGCAGCGGCACAGATAATCAGGCGTAGGTACTTGCCGACGTCGCCAGGATGGTACGAGGCAAGCTCGACACGGCTGAATATCGGCAAACGCTTGCCGCCATGGGCCAATGGCTGCCGCCGCCAAGGCCTGAAAGCCGCGAGAAATGAGGGTGTAATACCTGGCCCACTTTCTGCTAAGTACTGAGAAACCCATTTCTCGGACAGCGTTCATGAGCAGCATCAACAGCAGCTCGGCGGCCATGCTCAGCTATTACAGCAACCTGCTGAGCAACAGTGCCTCCACCAACTCTTCCAGCAGTGCAACCACCGCTACGACCTCTGGCGCAGCGACCAGTACAGGTAGCCCGACTTCCCAGAGCAGCGATGACGCGCTCGAGAGTCTGCGTCGCTATGCGCAGGAGGTAGTCGCTCGCAACAAGGGTGGGCTGATGCGTGCGCTCAGTGGCACCAGTGCGCAGTCGACGACAAGCAGTCTGCTCAGTGCCAGCGGTCAGCAGAACAGTAGCAGTGCGGGTATCCAGTTGCCGGACGTGTCCAGCCTCGATCGTGACGAAGCGGCAAAGCTGCTCGTTCAGGTACAGAAGCTGGCGGACTCAGGGCTGAGCGACAGCATCGGTTTCAGCGGCAGCAATGGCGAACAGAAGACCGACTCGCTGAAGACCTACCAGCAGTGGCTACAGGCCAAGGGCGGTATCAGCGTCTACGCCTGAGGCGCAGCTTGCGGCGCCTCGTCCCAGGCGATCACCTGGTTGCGTCCCGCGCGTTTGGCCGCATAGGTGCGTCGATCCGCTGCCAGCAGCAGGTCGTCGAGTGTCTGGCCATCGCTACCGAGTTCGGCGATGCCTGCGCTCAGGGTCATTGGCAGTGTCGCATCGGCCAGCGGCATCGGGTTTTGCACCAGCCGCGCGCGCAGGTCCTCGGCGATATCCTGAGCCTGACGGGCATTGCTGCCTGGCAACAGCACGGCGAACTCCTCACCACCGAGGCGGCACAGCAGGTCGCTGACACGCAGGCGTTGCGACAGGCTCTCGGCGAAATGTTCCAGCGCCCGATCACCGACCTCATGGCCAAAGCGATCGTTGATCTGCTTGAAATGATCGATATCGAGAAACACCAGCGCCAGCGGCGTGCCGTTGCGTTGGGCATGAGCGCGCTCACGCTCGAAGACTTCCGCCAGTTTCATCCGGTTGGCCAGCCCGGTCAGCGTGTCGGTGGAGGCCAGTTCGGTCAGGCGCTTTTCATTGAGCAGGCGGCTGTATTCATAGATATGCGCGAACAGCATGATCAGCAGGCTGGCCAGGCCCAGATTGGTGACGATCTCGAGGTTTGGCAGCCAACCCTCCGACCAGAAGCGGCGGCTGAATACCCACAGGCCGATACCGACGAACAGTACCGAACTGATCATGCCCAGGCGCAGGCCAAGCAGCATGTAGCAGATGATCGGAATGGTCTGTACCCAGGCGAACACGGCAAAGGTGGTCTGCGCCTGCGACACGGCCAGGATCATGATGCTGAAGAACGGCACCAGGTAGACGGCGGTCAATAGCTGCAGATGGCGGGTATGGTCGATCAGCCTGAGCAGGTAGGCCGATACCCCGGCATAGCAAAGTTCCAGCAGCGCCAGTGGCCAGTTGTCGTGCAGCAGGTTGACGACCGAGAAGAACAGGCCGCCGACCAGCGTGACCCACAGCAGCGCCTTGAGTACCTGGCGGCGGTGTCGTTCGTTGGAGGCGAGCGGGCCGGTCATTGATTGTTCCATGTCAGCGGGAAGACGATAGCCGGTAGGGTGTTAGCCCTGCACGAAGCCTGCCGATGGCTTTTGCAACAGCGATCGCCGAGGCTCGGCAGAACCTGCACGTGCCAGCTATGCTGCGACGCCCGATATTGCGTCAGAATCACGACGTCCGTTGGAGAGATGGTATGACAGAAACGGTGAAGATGAGTACCCGGCGATACTGCCTGTGGCTGGCGTTGATGCTGCTGATTGCGCCCTGGGTGCAGGCCGCGCAGGAGCCGCAACTGGTCAATGCAATCAATGGCTATCGCGGCGAGGTGCAGCGCTGTGCCGGCAAGGCGTTTGAACCTCTGCCGCCGCTCGCGGCCGATGGGCGTCTGGAGCTGCCGGTAGCTGGCAAAGGTGATCTGCAGCAGGAGCTGACCCGCGCCGGTTACCCCATGGTCACGGTGCAGGCGATCACGCTATCCGGCCCGCGTGATGCGGCCTCGGCAATGCAGGCTTTGAGCGAGAGCTTCTGTCAGATTCTGCTCGATCCGCAGTTCGTCGATATCGGCATCAGCCGGGAGGATCGCGACTGGCGCATCGTCCTGGCGCGGCCGCTCCTGAGCGCCAAGCTGGGCGATGAGAAGGCGGAAGGGCAGAAGTTGCTCGAGCGCATCAACGCGGCCCGCACCCAACCCCGTCAATGTGGCGAGCGCTCCTTTGCTGCCACATCGGCCCTGGCCTGGAATGAAAGTCTGGCTACCGCGGCGCAGGGCCATAGCCGGGCCATGGCCAATGGCAACTTCTTCTCGCACCTCGATCGTGATGGCCGCACCCCCGGTGACCGGGCCGAGCTGGCCGGTTACGAAGGCGGTCGCGTTGGCGAGAACATCGCCGCCGCTCAGGATTCCTCGGAGCGCGTGGTGGAGGCTTGGCTGGCCAGCCCGGATCACTGCGCCAATCTGATGAACCCCCAGTTCAGTGAGCTGGGCGCGGCCTACGGCAGCGATCCGAAGAGCGATGCCGGAATCTACTGGACGGCGCTGTTCGGCGGGCGCTGAGCGACTCAGCGGGTGCCGAATACCTCGGCCAGGTGCTGCTCGTAGCGCGCCACGTCGCGCTCGATGTTTGGCACCTTCATCACGTCGTTGCAGATGAAGGTGGGCAGGGCGCTTATGCCGAGGAACTGGTTGGCCTTGTGGAAGGGGAAGTACACGGCATCAACGCCCTTGCCCTCGAAAAAGTCCGAGGGATCGTCGAAGGCCTGTACCGGTGCGTTCCAGGTCAGCGAGAGCATGTACTGCTTGCCCTGGATCAGCCCGCCGCTGCCGTATTTCTGCGAGGCATCAGAGCGGGTGCGGCCATCGTTGGCGTAGAGGCTGCCGTGGCCGGCGGTGAAGACCTCGTCGAGGTACTGCTTCACCGTCCACGGTGCGCCCATCCACCAGCCCGGCATCTGATAGATCACCACGTCGGCCCAGAGAAATTTCTGCACTTCTTCTTCCACGTCGTAGCCGTCGTCGATGAAGGTGGTCTTGATGTCGAAGCCGGCGCGGTCGAGGAAGGCCACGGCTGCCTCATGCAGGGTGGCGTTGTACTGGCCGTTGGAGTGGGCGAACGCTTTGCCGCCGTTGAGCAGGAGGATCTTTTTCATCGGGAGTCTCCAGAAAATGTGGCGGCAGGTTAGCCGGGCCTGCGCGTGTGAAATACCCCGTGACGCTCAAATGATTGTTGACTGAAAGTCATTAAATCCTGTGTTGATTCCGCGTTAAGGTGAGGTATTCCACCTTCTGCGGAGTCACCATGTACGCCTTTCTCGTCTACGCTCACGCCCGGCCCGAGCGGGCTGATTCTCGGCGCCATGGGCTACAGCCTGGAGCGTATCAAGGGGCAGCATCACCGCATGTTCTGCGACCCGCACGAGACCGCCTCGGCCGAATATGCCCGTTTCTGGGAGCGCCTCAATCGCGGCGAGTTCGTCGCCGGTCGTTTCTAGCGTCTGGATAGCCATGGCCGTGTGGTCTGGCTCGAGGCCACCTACAACCCGGTGCACGACACGCAGAACCGTCTGTACAAGGTGGTCAAGTTCGCCACCGTGATCACCGAGCAGGTCAATCGTGAGGATGAGGTCAACGACGCCGCTGATACCGCCTTCGGCATTTCCCAGCAGACCGATACCACCGCCCAGCGTGGTGCTCAGGTGGTCACGGAAACGGTGCAGACCATGCAGCGCATCGCTGCAGAAATGACCTCGGCCTCCGAAGGCATCGAAGCGCTGGGCAAGCAATCGATTCTGATCAGCACCATGGTGCAGACCATTGGCGGCATTGCGCAGCAGACCAACCTGCTGGCGCTCAACGCTGCAATCGAGGCGGCGCGCGCGGGCGATCAGGGGCGGGGTTTCGCGGTCGTCGCCGACGAGGTGCGGCAACTGGCCAGCCGAACCAGCAAGGCGACCGAGGAGATCGTCGAGGTCGTGCAGGATAACCAGAAGCTGGTCGACGCTGCCGTGAACAACATGGCCAGCAGCCGTGTTCAGGCCGAGGCTGGTCTGGATCTGGCCAGGCAGGCGGGCGACGTCATCGTCGAAATTCGCCAGGGTGCCAAGCAGGTGCTGGGCGCTGTGGAGCGCTTCTCCCGCCACCTGCAGTAGCCGGGCCAGCGACTGCCCGGCGCGTTGCGGCGCGTCGAGGGCGACAGCCGCCGCTTTCGATCAGTGGCTGTAGCCGGTTGGCCGGTTGCGAATGGTCTTGAGCAGATCATCCGGCGAGATGTGGCCGACCACCTGAGTGGCGGCGCTGCCCGGTTGCGGCAGATCGAGGATGTGCCCCTTCATTTTGCCCACTACGTGCATCTCGCACGGCTTGCAGTCGAACTTCAGGGTCAGCACTTCATCGCCGTGCACCAACTGCATCGGTGCGACCTTGGTCTTCACGCCGGTCACGCCCTTGGCCTGCTTCGGGCACAGGTTGAAGGAAAAACGCAGGCAGTGCTTGGTGATCATCACCGGCACTTCGCCTTCTTCTTCATGCGCCTCGTAGGCCGCGTCGATCAATTGCACGCCGTGACGGTGATAGAAGTCGCGGGCCTTCTGGTTGTAGACGTTGTAGAGGAACGACAGGTGCGCTTCCGGGTACACCGGCGCCGGATCGCTCTCGGCCTTGCGGCTACCGCGCGGGTGGGCGGCGACGCGCGCTTCGGTCAGCGCCTCGATGGCGTCGCGGCGCAGCGCCTTGAGCTGCGAGTTGGGCACGAAGAACGCCTGCGGCGCATCGAGGCTGACGCCCTGGGCGTGGTAGATGGTGGTACCTAGCTGGGTGAGCAGGTCACGCAGGCCGTCGAGCGCCTGTTCCGGCTTGTTGGCAATGCCGAACGGGCCGGGCAGGGCAACCTCGACGCTGATGCCTTCCTCACTGGTAGCGGTGAGCGTGAGGGCGTCTTCACGCAGCACGGCCTTCCAGCTCACGCCGATGCGGCGTTCGGCGCTGGTGCGTTGCAGGGCTTGCTGCCAGTTGTGGTCAAGGTTGCGCGACAGCGGGTGATTCGGGCGCAGACGGAACAGGCCTTCGGGCATCTCGTTGGGCTCGACGCGGTAGCGGTAGCGCTTCTCGCCGTCTTCCTCGAACTCAGCCTTGAGTTCGCAGATGTTGGCGCGAAAGCCCACCACTTCACGCTTGACCAGCACATTGAGGCCGTCGCCGTTGGACAGCGGCTCATGGGTGACGGCGATCAGGTCGCGCTTGTTCACCTTCTCCACGTTGCCGACCAGCAGGCCAGTGAAGGTGGGCGAGTCGAAGGCGCCGATGTCCACCTTGCGCTCGGTGACGAAATAGTCGGTGCTGCCACGGTGGAAGGTCTTGTCCGGATCGGGCACGAAGAAGTGCGCGGTGCGGCCGCTGGAAGCGCGGGCGAGATCCGGGCGATCTTCGAGGATGGCGTCGAGTTCGCGGCGGTAGTGGGCGGTGATGTTCTTCACGTAGGCCACATCCTTGTAGCGGCCCTCGATCTTGAACGAACGCACGCCGGCCTCGACCAGGGCACGCAGGTTGGCGCTCTGGTTGTTGTCCTTCATCGACAGCAGGTGTTTTTCGTAGGCGATCACGCCGCCTTTTTCATCCTTGAGGGTGTAGGGCAGGCGGCAGGCCTGCGAGCAGTCGCCACGGTTGGCGCTGCGCCCGGTCTGCGCATGGGAGATGTTGCACTGACCGGAGAAGGCCACGCACAGCGCGCCGTGGATGAAGAACTCGATGGCGGCATCGGTGGCATCGGCAATCTGGCGGATTTCCTGCAGGTTCAGCTCTCGCGCCAGTACCAGTTGGGAGAAACCGGCCTGGTCGAGAAACTGGGCGCGTGCCAGGGTGCGAATATCGGTTTGGGTACTGGCATGCAGCTCGATCGGCGGAATGTCCAGCTCCATCACCCCCATGTCCTGCACGATCAGTGCATCCACACCCGCATCGTAGAGCTGGTGGATCAGCGTACGAACCTGCTCCAGTTCATCATCGTGGAAGATGGTGTTGAGCGTGGTGAATACCCGCGCATGGTAGCGCCGGGCGAACTCCACCAGCTTGGCGATCTCGCTCACCTCGTTGCAGGCGTTGTGCCGTGCGCCGAAGCTCGGGCCGCCGATGTAGATGGCGTCGGCGCCGTGGAGGATGGCCTCGCGAGCGATCTCGACATCACGCGCAGGGCTGAGCAGTTCCAGGTGGTGTTTGGGCAGGGACATGGTTTTTTCTTTATCAGGCGGCACGGGCAAGGCGCGCATTGTAGCGGGCAGAGGCGGCGAGGGCACTCGCCAGATGCCGGACGGCGCTGGCAACTCGGCCCGATGGCTGTACAGTAGCGGCCTTTTTCATGGGGACGTTTGCGATGGATAACCGAGGACTGGAGAAGCTCGATCAGTGGCTGCTCAAATACGGCAACGACGACTCGATCCTGTCGGCCAGCGAGCTGGACGGCTTCTTTGCTGCCATCGTCTCGGCGCCACGCCAGGTAGCGCCGGCTGTGTGGTATTCGGCGATCTGGGCCAACCAGCCGCCGCAATGGCCGAGCGACAAGGATGGCGAGCGCTTCATGAAGCTGGCCGTCGAGCTGATGAGCGAGGCGGCCTACATGCTCGCCGAGGAGCCGGATGACTACGAGGCGATCTTCCTGGCCGATGCTAACGGCAAGGGCGAGAAACTGATCGTTTCGCAATGGTGCGCGGGTTACCTGCGCGGTGCGGAAGTGGCCGGCTGGATCGACGCCGAGCTGCCGGAGGCAGTGGCGGCGGCTTTGCAGAGCATCGTCCTGCACGGCAGCGAAGAGGGCCAGGAGACGCTCAATGCCATGTCGGATGCCGAGTACGACGCCAGCGTAGCCTTGGTCGAGCCCGCTGCGGTCGAGCTGTATGCCTACTGGCAGGAGCACCTCGATCCGTTGGTGCCGGTGCGTCGTGAGGAAGCCAAGGTGGGGCGTAACGATCCTTGCCCCTGTGGTAGCGGCAAGAAGCACAAGCAGTGTTGCATGCGCTGATGTAACCAGCGTGAGTAGCGCGCCCGCCTTGACGGGCGCCTGGGGGCGCGTTGCTTAGCCCAGCAGTTCGGCGAAGGCCTTGTCCGCTTCCAGCACGGCGGGCAGGGCGGCGAACAGCGCGGGCAGGTCGATTTCCTCGAACAGCGGGCTGTCCAGGCTTTGCTGCGCCTGCTCGCTGACGCCGTCGAGCTCCACGGTCTCGCCAACCAGAATGGACTGCGCGACCAGACGGGCATAGCGACCGTCGTCCGGCGCTGCATTCGGGCGCGCCTGGAAGGCGATGGCGTTCTGGATCAGCACCGGCAACTGCCAGCGCCGTGCCAGCTCGGCGCCGACCTCGGGGTAGCCGAAGCCCAGTTGCAGGGTTTCCTCGGCGGCATGGGCAGCGGCTTCGCGTTGCGGCTGACGGTTGAGCTTGCGAGCAAAATCCGGCGCGCCGGCCTGAATCAGCAACTCGCCGATGTTGTGCATCATGCCGCAGGTGAAGGCCGCGTCGGCATCCAGCTTGAGCTGCTTGGCCAGGGTGCGGGCGATGCTGGCCACGCGGAAGCTATGGATCCAGAAGCTCTTGAGATCGAAGCCGGTGTCCACCTTGAAGGCGCCCGTCACGGCCGAGGCCATCACCAGCGTGCGCAGGGTGTTGAAGCCCAGGCGCATGGCGGCGTCCTCGACGCTGGTGGCCTCGCGCGCCCCGCGAAAGCGTGCCGAGTTGGCCAGGCGCAGAACCTTGGCAGCGATTACCGGGTCGCGCTCGATATTGCGTGCCACGCTTTCCAGGCTGGAAGTGGGGTTGTCGAATTGCTGGATCAGTTCCTGCGCTACCTTGGGGATGCTGGGCAGGCTGTGCAGTTCGGCAAACAGGCTTTCGATATCCATGGCTGACTCCGTTAGAGGCGCTCGGTGAGCGAATGGCTTGAGCATAGCCAGACCATACACGCGCGTCAGCGTCGAAAGGTGTCTAGGGCGGGATTTTTTGCCGATTGGAACGAGGGTGCAGCGTTGTGAATCTGACGCTGGATTATTGCCGCTCCTGAAATCGACGCCGCGGCAATGGCCTCAGCGTCTGCTCTGGAATCAGGCGAAAACGAAGTACTTGCGCACCGTCTCCACGACTTCCCAGGTGCCTTTCATGCCGGGCTCGACCACGAAGATGTCGCCGGCCTTGAGGTGGATAGGCTCCATGCCGTCCGGGGTGATGATGCAGTAGCCTTCCTGAAAGTGGCAGTACTCCCACTTCACGTATTCGACGCGCCACTTGCCGGGCGTGCAGATCCAGGTGCCCATGATCTTGCTGCCGTCATCGGAGGTGTAGGCGTTGAGGTTGACGGTGTGCGGGTCACCTTCGATGCGTTCCCATTTGCAGGCATCGACGACGGGCATCGGCTGGGTGTCGCGCAGAACGGTGATCGGTTTGTTGGCCATGTCTGGCTCCCGGTGCGAATAAAAAAGGGCCTTCACCATAGGCCGCGTGCGCGTGGCGAGTTTGTCTGGTGTCGACATCGGGCTAGTCGTTTGCGCTGTTGCCTGCGACATCTTTACGCCCAAAGGACGAGAGAAGCGCAGCGCTTTTGCATCTACTCTTCAAATAGAGAACCGTTCGGGTAGAGAGGCGCTTATGGGGTTTTTTCGTCGTGAACGCTTCACCCAGTCGCTGCAGGGGGCAACCGCGCAGATCAGTTGCCGTGGTAGCGAGCTGGCCAGCCAGTTGGCGGCGGTGCGTATGCGCCCCAGCTTCATTACCGGCTACGTTTCACCGCACCTGGATATCGAACGCATCGCCCGGCAAATTCAGGAGCGCTTTCCTGGTGTCACGCTGAGCCTGAGCAGCAGCGCCGGCGAGCTGTGCGGCAGCGAAGGGCAACTCTACTGCGACGCCAGCGGGCAGTGGGATCGGCTGGTGCTGGCGCTGTTCGATAGCCGGGTACTGCTCAGCGCAGAGCTGGTCAGCGTGCCGCTGGAGAGCCAGGACATTCGCGCCGGTGGCACGCGCATGTCGTTGCGTGAGCGCATCGCCAAGCTGACTCGATCACTGCAGGCGTTGCAGGTGAAGACGCCCATCGATGCCCGCGACACCCTCGCGTATGTGCTGTTCGACGGTTTGTCGGCATCCGAATCGTTCTTCATGGAGGCGCTGTACGAGTCCGGGCGTTTTCCCTGCCTGTTCGTCGGTGGTTCGGCTGGTGGCAAGGGCGACTTCCGCCAGACCTTCCTGCATGACGGCCAGCGCCGTTACGAGAACCATGCCCTGGTGGTCTTTCTCAAGAGCGCGCCCGGTGTCCGCTTCGGCGTGTTCAAGAGCCAGAACTTCGAGCCGACTTCGATCAGCCTCAGCGTGCTCACCGCTTCGCTCGAGGAGCGCAGCATCCGTCAGGTGATCGACGCGCGCGGCAACATCCTCAGCATGGTCGCGGCTTTGTGCGCCGAGTTGCAGTGCTCGCCGCAGCAGTTGGAAAGCAAGCTGGCCAATTATTCCTTCGCCATTCGCGTCGGCAGCGAGCTGTTCGTGCGCTCCATCGCCCGCATCGACCTGCAGCAGGAAATCGTCCACCTGTTCTGTGACGTGGCGCCAGGCGAGGAATTGGTGCTGGTCAGGCGCACGCCATTGGTCGAGGGCACGCGGCGTGATTTCGAGCGTTTCTTGCAGGGCAAGGGCGGCACGCCACTGCTCGGCCTGCTCAACGACTGCATCCTGCGCCGGCTGAACAACGCGGCGGAACTGGGGAAGATGGGCTCGGTGTTTGGCCGGGTGCCGGTCATCGGTTTCTCTACCTTCGGCGAGATTCTCGGCCTGAACCTCAATCAGACGCTGACGGCGATCTTCTTCTTCCAGGTGCCGCCGGGCACTGCATTCAGTGACGATTACATCGACCGCTTCCCCATTCACTACGGTGAATTCAAGGCGTTCTTCCTGCGTCGGCAAATCAAGAAGCTGGCCGGGCTCAGCCAGGTGGTGGTGAGCCAGATCGACGCCTTCAAGCGCCATGACTATGGCAGTTGCGTCGACAGTGCCGGGCTCGACGAGCACATCCGCCCGGTGTTCGAGGGGCTGGCCGATCTTGGTCAGGTGTTGCAGGCGGCCGAGGCACGGCAACGTGAGATTGGCGAACAGTTGCACCTGCATGCCCATGAGTTGCACCAGAGCATGGATGCCCTGACCGACAACATCGCCCGTCAGGGTGAGGTGACCGAGCAGGCCGAGGGTGTGGTGCGCAGCCTGAGCGAGCAGGGTGCTTCCGTGGTGCGCAGTGCCGACGAGCTGGCGCGCTCCAGCTTGCGTATCCAGTCCATCGTGCAGGTCATCCAGCAGATCGCCGGGCAGACCAATCTGCTGGCGCTCAATGCCGCCATCGAGGCGGCGCGGGCCGGGGAGATGGGGCGGGGCTTCGCCGTGGTGGCCGACGAGGTACGCAACCTGGCGCAGATCACCCACAAGAATGCGGCCGAGATCGGTACCGACGTCGATCAGCTGTCCCAGGCCATCAGCGCCGTCTCCGGGCATATCCAGCAGCAGGTCAGCGAGGTTTCGGCGCTGGGCGGGATGATCGATTCGCTGCGTGATTCGGCCGAACTGACCGAGGAGACCTCGCAGCGCACCCGTGAACTGGCCGATACCCTGACGGGGTTGACCGGGAATGTCGGTTGAACCACCCCGTTGTGCGGCCTGCACCGCCCATCGGCGGTGCAGGCTTAGGCTCAACGGACGAACGTGGCGCCGCGGGTGTTCACGTAAAGCGAATAGATCGAGTGGCTGCTGGCCATGAACAGGCGGTTGCCCTGAGCGCCGCCGAAGCAAAGGTTGGCGCAGCGCTCGGGTAGGTAGATGTGGCCGATAGCCTTGCCTTGCGTGTTGAACACACGTACGCCGTCCAACTCTGCGGGTTTGCCTTGTGGCGAGCCGTTGCTGCCCCAACCGCACCAGAGGTTGCCAGACTCGTCGCACTTGATGCCATCCAGTGCCCCGGTGGCGCCGCCGTCGATATGTTTGCGTCGCTCGCCCAGTGAGCCGTCGGCGTTCACCGCATAGGCCCAGACCAGGCGGTTGGGTTTGGCGCGGCCCTCGACCACGTAAAGGGTCTTTTCGTCCGGTGAGAAGCACAGGCCGTTAGGCCCGGCCAGATCGTCGATCACTCGGGTGACCTTCAGCGTCTGCCCATCGATGCGGTACACGCCGTGCGGCAGCTCGATCTGCACCTTGTGCCCTTCATACTCGTTGCCGGCCTGGAAAGGTGGATCGCTGAACCACACCGAGCCATCACGCTTGACCACGATGTCGTTCGGCGAGTTGAAACGCTTGCCTTCATAGTTGTCGGCTAGCACGGTGATGCGGCCATCGGGCTCGGTACGGGTGATACGGCGGCCCAGCTCCTGTGTGGTCGAACCTTCACAGGCAATCAGACGGCCTTGGTTGTCGCGGGTCAGACCGTTGGAGTAGTTCGATGCCTCACGATAGACGCCGAGCGACTGGCTGATCTCGTCCCAGCGCATGATGCGATTGTTGGGGATGTCGCTGATCAGCAGGTAACGACCGTCGCCTACCCATACAGGCCCCTCAGCCCAGCGCAGGCCAGTTGCGACTTTCTCGACGCTGGCGTTGAACAGACGCAGTTCCAGGAAGCTGTCGTCGAGGATTTCCACCGACGGATCGGGGTAGCGCAGGTTCAGCGGTTCACCGGCCTGGGCCAGGTGTGGCAGAAGCGAGCCCGCGCTGGCAGCGGCGACCGAGTAAGTGAGGGTTTGCTTGAGAAATTGGCGACGCGAGCCGCTTGGTTGGTGCTCTTCGTTCATCGTGGGAGTTCCTTGTTGTTCTTGTCAGTCGCGAAGGCGACCATCGAAACTTATACGATGTATGATGACTTTGGAATGCTGGCATCCAACCGTCGACTCAAGACGCCTTATGTATAGCCGTTAAGGGTTCAAGAATAAGGTTGTGGGAAGTTGGGTGTGTTCTGATGTTGTATGATAAATACCCGCGAAGTCAGACGATATCCGTCTCAGACCGTGGTGACGAAACTCTCCGCCGCCGAGATCACGCGGCGCGCACCATCCTGGAAGTCCTCGACCACCTGACAACTCCAGATCCAGCTCGACCTGGCTCTTGCCACGGCTCAGATTGCCAGCGCGCGCCCTTTATGGCGGTGTTAAGTGGCAGCAGACTGCCTGGTCGGCGATGCTGGTCTGGCTTCAAACAGCTGTTGCATACGTGGGGGCCTCGTCTGGCGAGAGGCACCGCTAGCGCCGATGCACGGCGCATACAGCGTGGCGCAGGCTTGGGATATGATGCGCGCCCCCTATTCACCGCTTCGCTTCGCGCAGGTCAGCATGTCCGGCAACGCCCTCTACACCGACCTGTCCGGTTATTACGACCTGATGTGCGCGGATATCGACTATCAGGCGCAGAGCCGCTGCGTGCAGCGCCTGCAGCAACTATTCGGCAATGGCGGCCGGCGCCACCTCGATCTGGCCTGCGGCACTGGTCCGCATGTGCGCCATTTCCTCGATGCCGGCTACACCAGCGGTGGCCTGGACATCAACCAGCCGATGCTCGACCGCGCCGCTTTGCGTTGCCCGGATGCGCTGTTCGCTTGCCAGGACATGTGTGCGTTTGAGGTCGATCAGCCGCTGGATCTGATCACCTGCTTTCTCTACTCCATTCACTACAGCGCCAGCACCGAACGGCTCAAAGCCTGTATTGCCAGCGTGCACAGCGCTCTGGCTGAGGGTGGCGTGTTCTGCTTCAACGCCGTGGACAAGCAGCGCATCGATAACGCCTCGTTCGTATCCCATAGCGTGCTGAATGCCGAAGGGCAGTTCCGCTTCAGTTCCGGCTGGCACTACAGCGGTGAAGGCCAGCAGCAGGCGCTGCGCTTGCGTATCGAGCGCAGCCAGGCCGGCCAGGCCGAAGTCTGGAACGACGAGCACCCGATGGTGGCGGTGAGCTTCAGTGAACTTCAGGAACTGCTGTCGCCGTACTTCGAGGTGCAGGTGCTGGAGCACGATTACCAGAGGTTGCTGCCCTGGGATGGCCAATCGGGCAATGCGCTGTTCGCCTGCACCAAGCGCTGAGCCTTACTGAGGCCCGTTCAGGCCGGCACGGCTGGGCGCAGACGCAAGGTCAGACCAGCGTGCGCCACCAGCGTGGCGATGACCAGCGCGCCGCCGTAGAGCGCTGCGTGGGTCGGCGTTTCTTCCAGGAAGTACCAGACCCATAAGGTGCCCAGCACGCTTTCCAGCAAGTAGAACAGTGCAACCTCGGCAGACGGCAGGTAGCGGGTGGCGTTGTTGATCAGCAGCGTGGCCAGGGGCATCTGGATCAGACCCATGAGCGCCAGCACCCAATAGCTCGAGCTTCCGAGCCCGAAGGGTTGCGCGTTGGGCCAGGCGATCAGCGCTGCCATCAGGCCGCCGAGGGCGATCAGGGGCATGCGCTGCAGATCCGGGTGGCGGCGAAGGAGCGTGAGGTTGGCGCCCACTGCCGCCGACGACAGCAGGGCATAGCCATTGCCGGTCAGATCGCTTGCCGAGAATGCGCCAGCGAATACCACCATGATCCCCAATGCCGCTACGCCAATTGCCAGCCAGGTGTGCAGGGCGACGTGCTCACCGAGGAAGAAGCGGGTGAACAGGGCGGCGAACAGCGGTGCCGTACAGAGGATGATCACCACGTTGGCGACCTGGGTGTGGATGATCGCCAGAACGAAGAAGATCGAGATCAGGGCCAGCAACAGGGCAGAGCTGGCGCTCAGCAAGGGATGTGCACGAACGCTGGCGCGGCTTTTCGCCGATAGCGAGAACACGCCCAGCGCCAGGAACATCAGCAGGCCACGCCAGAACACGATGCTCCAGCCGTCGGTCTGCGCCAGCCTGACCAGCAGGCCGTCGAAGCTGAGTACCAGAATGCCGCTCGTGACGAGCAACAGGCCGCGTGCTGAATCTTTCATCCGTGTGTCCTCGGCGTGCCGTTGACGGCTTGTTGTCCTTGGCTGGATGCGCACTCGCAGACGTACGCATTCAGGTGTTGCACCGATGATGGCGCCGGACGTCCGCCCGAACCTGCCCAGAAGCGTCCCGGGGGCTACGGTTAACGACCTTGGCGGCCGTGATCGATGACGGGCGCTCGGCGCAAAAAAGGCGGAACCGCTTTCACAAGACACTTATTCTCATTTGCTAATGCGCGTGCCTTGCTTATCATGCCGTCATGTTTGCCTGGGGGAGGCTGGGGTGTGGATGCGCAGTCATGGGCTGTCGAGCCGCTGACGCAGGTGGCGGCCGCTGTGGTCAGGCAGTTGCATGGGCTACTGGATCTCAACGGCCGCATCGGCCTGTTGTTCCTCGCGCTCTCCTACAGCGTGGCCTACCTGCTTTATCGCCGGCGCCGCGTACAGGCGGGCGTCGCCTCGTTCTGGCAGTTCATCGGCGGTCGCCAGGTGTGGCTGCATCCGTCGGCTCTGCTCGATTACCGCTATTTCATCCTGCGGGCCGCGTTGCGTGTGTTATTGATCGTGCCAGTCATCGGCCTGGTCGATCCATACGTGCTGCGCTCGGCCGATTACGTCGCCTTCTTCAGCCAGCTCTGGGGCGAGCGGCCTCGTCTGGGGGAAAACCTCGGGCTCAGCCTGCTGTACGGCTTGGGTGTGTTCCTGATCAACGACTTCGCCAGTTACTGGACGCACCGTGCCTTTCATAGCCGCTGGTTGTGGGAGTTTCACAAGGTGCACCATGTCGCGCCGGTGCTGGTGCCATTCACCGCCAGCCGTGTGCATTTCGTGGAGAAGATCGCCGACAGCCTGCTGACCCTGATATTGCTCGGCGTTTATTCCGGCCTGTTCTGGTACCTGTGCGGCGGGGAGGTCAGCCGTTACACCCTGTTTGGCGTCACCTATCTGGTCTTCATCTTTAACTGCCTGGCAGCCAACTTGCGCCACACCCATATCTGGCTGTCGTTCGGGCCGCTGCTGGAGCATGTGATCAACAGCCCGGCGCAGCACCAGATCCATCACAGCGACGCCCCGCATCACTTCCACCGCAACTTCGGCACCAACCTGTCGCTCTGGGACTGGATGTTCGGCACGCTCTACACCACCACCCATACCCCTGAACAGCTGAGCTTCGGCACGGCCGAGCGCGATGCGCATCGCTACCTGAGCCTGTACAGCCTGATCCTGCTGCCCTTCGTCGACACGGCGCGCAAAGCGCTGCCGCTACTCAATCGACGTGCGCCGAGACGTGAGGTCTAGTTGGGGGGCGGTACGCGTCACTCTGACAGTGGGGCGCCGCAGTGCAGGCAGTTTGGTGTTGCCGGTTCCTGCCAGTCGCCGCATACCGGATCGCTCCGATAGTGTGGTAACTCGCCACAGGCGGGGCAGGCGTAGCCCGCGATCAGACGATGCTTGCGCTGCAGGTTGAGCAGTACGCCCACGATCATCACGGCCAGGGCGATCAACCATTCACTGCCCAGCCCGAAGATCGCCAGCAGAAACAATGCAATCACCAGCCAGGTCAGTACGGATTCGAGGAAGTGAACCTGCATGCGCTGGTGGTCGTAGTCATGTGGGGTCATGGCCCGGCATCCTTGTTGTTATGCCTGAATCCTGCCCCGGTCGCCGCGCGCAGGCAACCCGATATGTCGCTGTTCGAGGTGGCGTGGGAGGGGCTTTAGCCGCGACAGATCGATGGGCGTGTTCTCAACCTCCGTGCTGCTGTGATCGGCCTTGATCCGCGAGACTCGCGCAGTTGGCTCAGTGCAGCGCACGCGACGGCAGACGCTCGTCCACAAGCTGTTTAGCGTCGATGGCCAGCGCGTCGAGATGAGCATCGCGCTGCTTTTCCGCCTGTTGCATGGCGCGCTGGCCGTGTTGCTTGAGCAGGTAGGCATGAATCTGCCGGACTTCCGTGGAGGCAAATACTGGCTTCAGGTCGGTGATTGCCACCATGCCGTTGGAGCGATAGTCGCGACTGCTCATCAGCACCTGTGAACCTTGTGCGGCCATTACCTGCAAGCCCAGGGTCTCGAACAGCGGCACCTTGCTTGCCACGCAGGCCAGTTCCAGGTGTGGGCGGTGCATCAGCACGCGTTGTAGCAGCGCCCGGCCGATGCCCTTGCCGCGATATTCGGCCTGCACCGCCAGGTAGGGCAGGGTACAGGCGGCGGTGTCGTCCGGGCTTGGCAGGTAGAGGGCAAAGCCCAACACCCGCGCCGGGTCTTCATCATCCAGCGCCAGCAGCAACTGCACGGGGCCTTCGGCCTCGTCGTTCATGGCCTGCAGGTACAGATGCACCTCGTAGCCGATCACGTACTGATACAGCGGATACAGCGGGTTGCTCGGCAGCAGCGGCATCGAGCTGATATCACCGAAGTTATCCACCACCATCTGCAGCACCTGATTTGTCAGGGACTCGGGCGGTGGGCTGCTGAGGTGGGAGAGGGTGAACATGGGCAGATGGGCTCCGCTGAGCTGGTGCGTGAGCGCGGTATTGTAAGTCGAAGAGGGAGCTTCTCGATTACGCAGGATGGGCTATCGAGCGTTTTCGCGCTTCTGCCCCCCAATAATCCGCTGATGCTCCGGTATCCGTATGGAGCCCGCGCTGGCGCGTCGGGCTCCACATGATTACTCGGTCAGATAACGGGCCGTTACCTGATCGATGAAGCCCTCCTTGCGCATCTGATCCAGCGTGCTTTGCAGCTTCTGCACGACCTCATCCGGTGTTTCCCTGTTCAACGCCAGATAGAGCTGGGTACTGCTGATGGAAAAGGCGAGTTCCAGTTTGCCGATGCCGGCCTTTCTGGCCTCGTAGTCGCCCGCCGGATTGGTGGTAGCCCAGAGGTCGAATTCACCCGCCTGAAGCTTGGCGGGGGCGTTGCTCAGAACGTTCTTCACGGTGAAGTTCTGCTTCTCCAGATACTGGCTGACGCTGGTGCCTGCGACTGAACCAATGCTGTACTGACGGGCATCGTCGAGGTTGTTCAGCGTGATCGGGTTGCCCGGTATCTTCAACAGCACCAACTGAATCTCGCTCAATGGCCCAACCCACTTGAAGCGCGACTCGCGTTCGGGGTTACGGCTGAGCGAATACACGGCAAAGTCGGGTTGCTGTTCGGCCATTTCCTGCAAGCGGCTCCATGGGAACCGCAGCGTCATCTGATAGGGAATGCCGGCACGCTTGAACAGCTCGACCACCACCTCCTTATCGATGCCCTCGATACCGTCTTCCCGCTCGAAATTCTTGCCGCTGACCGACATGCTGAAGGGCGGATAATTCTGGGTCAGGATCTGAATGACATCTTCCGCCTGAGCGTTGGCAGCGAACACCGGCAGCAGCGAGAACATGATTCGGCAGACTGTCTTGTGAAGCATGGGCAACTCCTTGTGACCTTTATTTTTCGTGACGCGAACATTCGGTTCGCCTTACCTGTGAGATCGACGCCGCCCGAATGGCTTCCCCCGGCGTATCTCACCTACAGCGCCCCGATGTTGGTGACGGCATGAGCGTCGCGAGCCCAGCCTTCACCCGGTTTCCGCTCTGCTCGGGGCGGGGCATTCTCCAGCAAACGCGGCGGGGTTGCAGTAGTGGGATGGATAGCATGTGGCCTGCATCAAACCTTCCGGCCTGTTGGCGTCGCCGCAAGGCCGAGCAGTGAGCAAACCATGCCGCGTCGGCAGGCGAACCTGTTGCCTGCCGACGCTGATCACCTCGGGTAACATGCCCCTCTATCGAACTTAGACCCAGAATGGCGTTATGGCATCGTCGAAACGAAAATACTCAGGCATCGAGCGCGAACTTATCCGCGCCCTGACCCATGCCTGCGAAACAGCCAAAGCTGAAATCGTCGGGTTCCAGTGGCTGACCCATGAGGTGGACTACCAGCAGTTCCCGCAGAGCCTTGTGGTGACCTGGATGTTCGACAGCGAAGCGCACAAGGCGCAGGCACTCGCCAGCACGGACGAGGCGAGGATGCGCGAGCTGACCCAGGCCGCCTTCGAAGAGGTGGGCATCAGCGTTGCCGATATCGCGGCCCATGTCGTGTTCTCGGTCGAACAGCCAGCGAGGGGCAAACGTGGCCAAGGACATTGAGAATCCCTGCGTCTCGCTGTGCCAGCTCAACGGCGAGCTGTGCGTCAGTTGCGGGCGCACCCGCGAGGAAATCCGCAAATGGCGCGGTATGAAGCGCCCCGAGAAGATGGCCACCGTGCAGAAGGCGGCAGCGCGGGTTAAGGCGATTGCTAAGAAGAAAGGCAAGGGTTAATGGCTAGGTTCTGTACGAAAAGTGCCTGCACTCGGTGATGCTTCGTTAAAAACAGGTTCGGAATGCTCATTTACAGCTCGTAAACTCCGCTTCCTCACCTGTTTTTGCCTCGCCTGACCTTCGCTCGACGACTTTTCGTACAGAGCCTAGCCTCGTAGGCTGGATGACGCTCTTTGCATCCACCCTTGCGGCGGTTGTCCGGGCTACTCGCTTGTCGTAAAGGCGAAATCAGTGGTCTTGGGCAACGAGGATAATAAATCTGCCCACTTTTCGCATGGGGGGTGAGAAATTAGTAACCTGATGCCGAGCTTTTCAACGGGGTTGAGTGTTTTTAGATTTCAGTATTAGTCGTTTTTATTTTTGAGTGAATTATGATTAATCAACTGCAGCAAAAATATCAGCTTTCGATGTTGGCGTTACTCGGTGCAGTTGCTGTGTTGGGTGTTTCGCCCTTTGTGGTTATCCGCTATCAGGAAGGTAACTTCATTGCAATGCTCGTTGATGCGCTGCTGATTGTTGGGCTCATATGTATTGTTGCTTGCGCGTACTATTTCAAGAAAATTCGAACTGTTAGTGCAATAGCTGCCGTATTTATTAACGCTGGCGCAGTGATCGTTGCTATTAATAATGGGGTGGATGGTGTTTTGTGGGTTTACCCCGTATGCGCCAGTACGTTTATTCTCGTAAGGCCTGTTGAAGCCCTGTTTATAAATGCAGTCGCCGGTGCAGTGGTGGTGGCGTTGGCAGATGTATTTAATATTGTCTCGCTGAATTCTTTTATTATCACAAGCATTATGTTGTCAATGAGTGCCTACGTGTATGCTCGTCATAGTTTGAAGCAGTTTGATTTGCTGGAAACCCTGAATACTATTGATCCTTTGACGGGTGCCTTTAATCGACGGTCGTTGCGCTCAGGTATGGCGGCGGCATTATCCAGTGCGGAACGTAATGGCACTCAGCAGTTATTGGCTATTGTGGATATCGATCACTTTAAGGTGGTGAATGATAATTATGGTCATGCTGTTGGTGATCAAGTCTTGAGGGATTTTTCCGCCATTACTATGGCCAATATCCGCAAATATGATCAATTTTACCGGTTCGGCGGGGAGGAGTTTGTCCTGCTCATTCCTGAGGTCAGCCTTCAGCAGCAACAGGCCTGTATCAACAACCTTAGAGAGGCCATCAAAAACAACCTGAAAACGCCCGATGGTAAGGAAGTAACGGTGTCATTTGGCGTGGCGCCTTGGCTGCCGGGAATGACTGCTGATATCTGGCTGAAGCGTGCGGATGAAGCGCTTTATTCAGCCAAGGCGCGTGGACGTGACTGCGCGGTGTTCAGTGACGATTCTGCTGCAATCGGTTAACGCGGTTTTGGTTGTCAGGTGATTGATTGAGGTGGATGGCGCTCTTTTCATCCACCGTAACGACGATTGTTCAAGCGACTTGCTGCTGTTCAGTCTCGCTCAACCTCCAGCAGAAAACTCTCCAGAATCTTGCGGCTTTGCGCCAGCTCGGCCGCTTTCTGATCGGCAATGCGGATCTGCGCGTGCAACACCTCACGCAGCTCGTCGCATGGCTCGAAGGCAAGGCCTTCGCCTCTCACGCAGGGCAAGAACTTAGCGATGGTCGCCAGGGTCATGCCGGCTGCGCCCAGCAACCGGATGCGCTCGACCGTGCGCAATTCCTCCGGGGCGTAATCGCGGTAGCCACCGTCCGTACGCTTGGGCTTCAGCAGACCTTCTGCTTCGTAGTAGCGGAGCATTCTCACACTCACGCCAGAACGCCGGGATAGCTCACCTATTTTCATGGTTTCCTTCGTCTTGACTCTGACAGTTCTGTCAGGGTCGATGATAGGTGCTCGATCAATCGAGCACCATCAGGAGCTGTTCTCATGGCGATTCCCCCGACCCTCTATCCGTCCTACATCGATGGCCAACCCGTCGGCGCTTCAGCGCTGAACCCGCTGGCTTTCGCCGGGTTTGCCCACTTCACCGCGATGCAGGTGAGAGGCTCCAGAATCAAGGCGTTGGATCTTCATCTGCAGCGACTGCGCAATGCCTCGCTGGAACTCTTCAAGCGTGCGCCAGATGATGCGCTGCTGCGCTCGTACATTCGCACCGCAACCGAGGAGGGCGCGAGCGACCAGTCACTGACCGTCACCGTCTTTTCACCTCACGGCGAGTTCACGGCCGCCAGCATGGAGGTCGAGCCCGCCGTATTCGTCCGCACAGCACCACCGTCCGATGGGCCGCAAGGGCCGCTGCGTTTGAGCCTTATCGAGCACGAGAGACCGCTGGCGGCAATCAAGCATGTCGGTGAAATCGGCAAGACCTATTACCTGCACCAGGCCATACGCGAGGGCTTCGATGATGCGGCCTTCGTCAATCGGTGTGGGCACCTGAGCGAGGCCACGATTTGGAACCTGGTCTTCTGGGATGGTGAGACGGTGATCTGGCCGGAGGCCGACATGCTCAAGGGCACCATGATGGGCGCGGTGCAGCGCCAACTGACCCGCCTTGGCGTGCCGCAGCGCTATGAAGCCATCACGCTCGAACGCGTGAAAGAACTGTCCGGCGCCGCCGTGATGAATTCATGGACACCGGGGATTCCGGTCACCGCCATGGCCTCTCATGCGCTCGATGAGGCAACGCCATTCATCGAACTGCTGCACGAGGCCTACAAGGCGGAGCCGGCCGACTTGCCCTGAGCGTGGTGGGCGGGATGACAGAGGGTGCCCATCCGCCCCATCGCGCCCACGCTCAGCGCGGGCACGATCCACTCACTGCGCCGGCACTGCCAGCCACTGGGCGAGGGTCTTCTGATAGGAGCCGGTGGCTTTGCTCAAATGCAGCCACTGATCGACATAGCTCTTCCAGACCATATCCCCGCGCGGCAGCAGGTAGGCCTTCTCGCCATATTGCATGTAGTTCGTCGGGTTGACCGCGCACAGGCCGGGCATGCGCTTCTGCTGATACAGGGCCTCGGACGAGTCGGTGATCATCACGTCGGCCTTCTTGTCCAGCAGTTGCTGGAAGATGGTCTTGTTGTCGTGGAAGGCCAATTGCGCGCGTGGCAGGAATGCCCGTGCAAAGGCCTCGTTGGTGCCGCCCGCCGGCTCGATCAGACGCACCGAAGGCTGGTTGATCTGCTCGATGGTTTGATAGCGCGAGACGTCCTCACAGCGCACCAGCGGGATCTTGCCGTCGACATCCAGCGTGCTGCTGTAAAAGGCCTTCTTCTGGCGCTCCAGCGTCACCGAGATACCGCCCATGGCGATGTCGCATTTATCGGCAACTACATCCGGCAGCAGGGTTTTCCAGGTGGTCGGCACCCACTGCACCTTCACCCCGAGGCTTTGTGCGAGGGAGCGTGCCATCTCGATATCGATGCCTTCGTGCTCGCCGTCTTCGCGCAGGAACGTATAAGGCTTGTAATCGCCAGTGGTACACACCGCCAGCTCCCCTTTTTCCAGCACCCTGTCCAGATGTGAAGGCTGTTCCTGAGCCAGGGCGAAACTCGACAGCCCGATCATCAGGGCGGCTATGGCGCTGTGGGCAAGATTGTTCATGGTGGGTCGATGCTCTTGTTTTGAAAGGTGAGGCGAAGGGTGGCGGTTGTAATGGTGGAGTGCAACAGGGGGATTGGATTAGCGAGGCGCGTGGGTGGATGACGCTCTTTTTTGTGACCTGCGTTCGGGACATGCCTGCTGCAAGTGCAACACACTCTGGCCTAGGATCAGCAACGGAACGCAGCAGCCGCCACAGGATCGTGCAACGGAGTCAGGATGAGTGTTCCCACATTCAAATCTTCTATTCGGCTCTATGGCCTGTTCAGGACTGGCTCAGGTGAACAGACCGGCCAGATTGCGTGTGTACACAGCCTCAAGGGCTGTGATGCCGTTTGGGCTTTCGTTTCGCGTCTGGATGCCGAAATCGTTATCCGCTCTTGTGGCATAGAGGGTTATCAGGCTCGCCTGCTATCCGAATGTTTCGATCCCAATGCCTATCTTCGTGATCATCAGGGCTGGTTGAACCTGCACATTTGCTGTGGGTTCGCGGCGCATAGCCGGCGTCTGCTAGAGGCGGAACAGCGCTTGATTCCCATGGGCTGGTTAGCTCAGGCGCATATCGGTGAATGGACTTCAGCACACTATCTGGCTTGGGGGCAGCAACTGCCTCAGCAACTGCAGGTCTGTTACGACCGAGTAGGGCTACGCAATTACAACGCCTTGCTCAATGAATGGGACGATGTCAGTGCTGCTGAGATGCGTTGGCATACAGATGAAGCCCTGCAGGCCATGCCGCTACCTCTTTCCTCCCAGCAAACACCTTCTCAGTTCGCGTTGTTCGATGCAGTCGAGTGTCGTTGGTGTTTTGCCAACTCGAACATGGATGTGCACGAGCCGCACGCCAGGATACAACCTCAAGGAGCATTGTCATGAGTGGAAAACCCGCCGCCCGAGTGAGCGACCCGACAGCCTGCCCATTGCCAGGGCATGGCACCAATCCAATTGTCAGCGGCTCGCCAGATGTGATTTTCGACGGCCTGAGCGCTGCCCGGCAAACCGATAGCACGGCCTGTGGTAGTGCGTTGGCCGGCAATGTCGTTTCGAGCGTACTGATCAACGGCTTGCCGGCTACCACCATTGGAACCTTAGGAAGTCATGGGAACGTGGTGGTCAGTGGCTCTGGTACCGTCATCATCGGCAATAGCGGGGGAGGGGCGTTATTTACCCCTATCGTCCCGGTTTCGTTTGGCTTCGATGAACAATTCACTTTGCTCGATATGGAAGGCGAACCCGTGGCTGATTTTGCCTACAAGATAACTACCTCGTCAGGGAAGGTTTTCAGAGGTGTGACGAACGAAGCAGGGAAAACCCAGCGTATATCAACTTCGGTTATTGAAGAGCTGCACCTTGAACCGGACGATTTCGCTTGACGCTAATTCTTTGAATGGATGCTGAAAAATGACAGTGCTTTCTAATAATCGAACAAGCTCAAACGACCAGCAGGGTAGTAGCCATCAAGTTACTGTTGCCACCAAGTATTCGAGGCGGCCTGATGACAGTGGTTGGTTAAGGATACGCCTTGAACCAAGTGGTGATGATGCGTACCTCTGTGAATATACAAAAGTTACTTTGCTTAGAGAGAAGTCCGGCCGCACCTACTTTAGGGTGGCTGATGGTAATAGCGCACATGTAGGAAAAGAGGCCAGTATGGCCACACAAAATGCGAACAAATACCTGCTGGACGATGCGCCTAAAGGGCCGGCTACCGTGAAGGTAAAGTACAGCGGTAGTCCGGTGCTTGTTCGCTCTGAAGTCAGGGGGGATGAAAATAAGCAGCAGTGGGCAATTGCAAGTTTTGATGGAAAAACTGCCAGGGTGACGCTAAACAGTGTCTGGGGGTATCAATACACACCGATCCCGCCGGGGACTCATAGAATCATGGCACCTGATCAGTCTCATGCCAATATCCCTACAAGCGGTTACAAAGCCGCTCATCCTGGGAGAATTCGATGCAATGATGTCTGGTTCCCAATAGAGGTAGAGGGTACGACTGGGAATAGCAGTCGATATATACACATTGGTCATTTGTCAGAGGGTTGCGTAACGTTTTACGAGCTTCTCAAGTGGAATGATATTTATGACTACCTGATTGATAGGCGTATGAAAGAGGGGAAGGGGAAATACATCGGAACACTGGTTGTGGAGAAGTGAATGAATCGATTGATTTTTGTACTTTTGTTCGCAGTGTTATCTGCGTTGGCCGGTTGTGCGAAATCGGAGTTGCGCTGCGGAGATTTTCTTGCCCAGCTTAGCGATAAACCGGATTCCGTCGAATTCCTGGGGTGTGCTCAAGACGTCGATGCGCAGGGAAAGCCTTTTGTCGCTCGCTACCGTGTAACAGGCTTGGATGCTCCTGAGGCCGAACGATATATGAGCCATGACTTCGGTCTGCCAACGCTTCAATTCATTTGTTGTGGCTGGGATTCAACGCCTTATTTTTATCGCGATAAAGCGACAGGGCTGGGTTACATGCTAGGCATGGGGTCTGAGGAAACGCCCATAAATAAACGTGACGCTTGGCCAGAGATAAAATATTTCTACATCAATGTTTCTCTGGCGACTGAAGATCCATGATCGCTTCGTGAGTGAGTTGTTAAATCGAGTGGATGGAAATTTTTCAGCCACCGCAGGTGGGGGACGGTTTACTGACTGCATGAGGCGGCAGGATGTTCAGGTTATTTCTGATTGGACTGGTACTTCTGAGTAGTGGTTGTGCCAAGGGACATGGCGAGCCGATTGCCACCCTGAATTACGAGTCGATTGGTGCTCGAACAGACGCTGGATTCTATGATCTGCGCTTCAGCTCGAATGTCGACTTGCTCAGTCTGTTTGGGCCAGGAGAGGGTTTCGTGGGCGGGATGATGTACTGCGCCCCGGGTGATGACGTGGATTTTTCGGTGGGCCATTTCATGAAGACGTTGGCCTCTGGCTTCGTCGAGCACGATGCCCAGCATGAAGGCGGTGATGGCTTTGCATTCGTGGCTGCCTTGTCTTTCAGCGAGACCCTCGATGAAGGCACGACAACGCGAGCGTTGAGTGACGAAGCAATTCGGTCGCTGGTTGCAGAAAAGCGCTCCATACCTTGCCAGTACGTGGCGACCATCTATGGCGCCAAGGCCTATCACTCTGAAACCTTTCAGGTACCCACCACCGATATATTGCGTGAGCTGGATCAATGATGTTGGCAGTGCGTAAGCAGGCAAGATGGCAAAGCAAGTTCTTGTGGCTGGCCGTGTTGCCATTCTTTCTGGGCTGCGCCAAGGATCATCACATCCCGCCTGCCGAACTGCGTTATCTCGGCTTTTCTAGGCAAAGTGCCTATGGCTATCAGGTCAGTCTTACTGCGGATGCCGACCTTCTGAATATTTTCAAACCCGAAGACTCTCCGGTGGGTGGGCTGTTGCTTTGTGCGCTCACTAGCGATGAGGCGCCTGTCAGATACGACGATGGGCGCTATGTGTCCAGCGGGTTGATTTCCTCTCTTGCGGCAGGGCCGGCTGTTTCCCCCTTTGTCTTTCACTCCTCGATCATGTTCGTCGAGAACCTTAATGAGGGGCGTAGCGAGCGCGTTTTGCAGGCGCAGGAGCTGCGTGAGCTGCTGGGCGCCAGGCAGTCAGTGCCCTGTGTTTATCGGGCTACTGCCTATGGCTTCAAAGCCTATCGCTCGGGCGTTTTACGGATACCCAGCGCCGATATCCTACGCGAGCTGGATAAGTAGCACGTCAGGTGGATGACCTTCTGGCCATCCACCACTCTGAATGGCGCTGGTCATGCAGGCCGATAAGGCATCCAGGTATCACCTTGCCAATGCAGCAACGACAGCCCCTGGCGATTCTCGCGCCTCGGTCGGTGCTCGCCGGGCTGAGCGATATCGCGCAGCATCGGCACCACGTCTGCGGTGATCCAGCGGCGGATGCAGCGGTTTTCCGGGTGGTAGTAGTGGATCAGCGCGGCATAGGCGCCGGACTCGCTGATCAGCCTTGTCGTCTCCGCTTGGCCGTGGGTGTTGAGCATTACGGCATCGAGTAGCTGGTCGGCATCGAGCGTGCGTGTAGCGCGTTCGTCCAGATGCGGCTGGCCGATCAGCCGGCCAAGATCCGTTGCGCAGAACCAGCATTGCTGTTCGAGCAGCAGGGCGCGTAGTTGGCGACGGTGGCGGGTGAAGGTTTGCGGGATCAGGATTTCGCCGGCAAGGGCGAGTGTGGCGGGGGATGCGGATTGGGTAGGCATATCCATTACCTCTGGAAGCTTTCTTAGGGCTTGATTGGAGTCGGGAGCTAAGAAACCCACCAGAGATGAGCCGGACGTATTCCCCTTTCGGGTCTTGTATTAGCCCACTCCCGACAGCACGGAGTTTTCGGCGGACGTGGCAAAGCCGCGAACGCAAAAAGCCGCATAGCTGTCGGGCGCGGTATACCGCTCTGGTAAGGCGTTTCTTAGGCGCCGGTCGCAGGGTAGGCCGCTGGTGAAAAAGGGTCAAGCCGTGCTGATTGAGGCGTAGGGTGGATGGCGCTTTTTTCATCCACCGCTGGGCGTCCTGCCCGGTAACTTACTCACCATAATCACCTTCGCTTTGTTCCGGCACCCCACACCAATCCGGCGCATAAATACTCATTGCCACGGCCCGATGGAAGCTTGAATAGGGCCAATCCACCAGCCGCTTAACGTGACCATGTTTGAGCGGATTGTAGTGGATGTAATCGAAGTGGCGCTGGTAATCGCGCTCGTCCCGGATCAGGTGCTCCCAATAGCGCCTTTGCCAGATGCCCCGTTCGCGGCGGTGTTGCTGGCTGGCACTGAGTGCTTCGCTGGCGGGCAGGCGCTTGCTGAAGGCGAACTTGATGACCTTCCAGCGTAGGGCGAAGTCGGCATCATCATGCGGTAGCGTCCACAGGCAGTGCATATGTTCGGGCAACACCACCCAGGCATCGATATGGAAAGGACGGCGTGCTTTGGTGACGCGTACCGTCTCGCGCAGCAAGTCGATTTCGTGGATCAGCAGATCGCTTGTGCGATCGCGCAGGTTGACGGTGAAGAAGTAAGTGGCGCCAGGAACAAGGGCTCGTCGGTAATTGGACATGGCGGCTCATCCTTGAGCGGTGGTCGTGCCTGAACCATGGTGGACAAGCTTCGCGTTGTCCACCCTACGCGACTCGGCTATCAGTGGGCCTTTTCGCCGAAGAGATAGTCCACCGCAACGAGTCGATCCAGCGAGTTGCCGTAGTGAAAGGTGAATGGTCGTCCAGCCGCGATGACCCGCTCCAGACAGACCGACTCGAACTTGCCAAGGTCGGTGGTGGTCACACCGCCGCTGTGTACGACATCACCCAGCTCACCGAAGAAGAACACCAGCTCATCGGCTTGCTTGTTACGAGCATTGGGGCTGGTGATCAGCTTGTATACGTAGTGGCCCTCAGCGACTGCCTGATCGAGATCGCTCTTTCCGATACGCATGGACGAAGGCAGGCGGAAGCTCTGCAGCCCCAGAAATTGATTGAGCATGCTGGCGCTGCTGCTCTCGCCGGGGAGGTTCAGCTGGTAGTCGATATGCGGCAGGGGGCTTTCCAGCCCCAGCGTGACCTGACAGTGCACCGGGCTGGATTCGTACAGACGGATACCTGGGTTTTCCTGCTCCTGGTAGGCCAGGCGCGGCGTGTCGAAAGAGCTGATGCGGCTGGTGAATAGCGGGCGCATCTTGTTGGCCTTCTCCTGCAGCATTCGCGTGGCGTCGGGGAGGGAACCGCCCTCGGCCTGCTCAGGCTTCTGCTGCTTGATGTGCAGTCGCACCTGTTGCGCCTCGGTGCGGGCTTTGAGCACATCGTTGAAATAGGTGGTCAGGCTGGCTTGCTGTTGCTGGTCCAGGGCACCCTCCGGGAAGGAGACAGCCACCATCTTGCCGCTGTCGCGGGTGCTGAGCGCTGCCTGGCTGCTATCGATGCCTGCGTCTTTCAGGCCATCGAGGATCGCGTGCTCATATGCGGCGTCAATCCCCCAGCCGCTGGTAACGGGTTGCTCGAAATGCAGAACCAGGCGTTCTTCCTTACAGGCACCAAGTAATGCCAGTGAGCCAAGAAGCATGATGCGACGAACGTTCATTGGACCTCTCCTTAGGTCTGAAAAAGGCTGCGCATGATACCGCTCGTCTCACATCTGGAAAGGGAACCGCTCCACGACTGTGGCATTGCCGCGACGCGTGGAGAGGACTGAAACGCTTAAAGGAGGGGGTAGGAATCAGCCGATACCCGATAGCCCAAGCGCTCCAGCGTGGTAGCTAGCCTGCGACGCTCTGCGTCGCCTGCAGGCGTAGGGTGAATGACGCTTTTTCATCCACCGTTTGCGGTGGTTGTCCGGGCTACTTGCTGAGTGCTTCGCTGACGGGCAGGCGCTTGCTGAAGGCGAACTTGATGACCTTCCAGCGTAGGGCGAAGTCGGCATCATCAGGCGGTAGCGTCCATAGGCAGTGCATATGTTCGGGCAGCACCACCCAGGCATCGATATGGAAAGGGTGGCGTGCTTTGGTGGCGTGTACCGTCTCGCGCAGCAGGTCAATTTCGCGGATCAGCAGGTCGCTGGTGCGATCACGCAGGTTGACGGTGAAGAAGTAAGTGGCGCCAGGAGCAAGGGCACGTCGGTAATTGGACATGGCGGCTCATCCTTGAGCGGTGGTGGTGCCTGAACCATGGTGGACAAGCTTCGCGTTGTCCACCCTACGCTCTGGTTGATCAACACAGAGACACAAGATCGTTCCCGCGTTCAACGAGGGGCGATCGATAGCTAAGAGTAGTGCTCATCCCTGAGCTTGAGATTACCAGCTAATTTGCTTGTTAATGTTTGCGGCTACTTGCTGCAAGCTCAAGCTTTTGAAGAACGGGTGCCATGGCCTTGGGGCGATAAACGTCATTCGTCCGCGACCTCCATCCCAAACAGGTACAACAGTGCCGGCTAATCCTGCGCTATTTGCCCTCATCTGAAGCTCTTCGATAGCCTCGTTCTGTTGGGAGGTAAGCTGGTGACCAAAAGAGCTTTGAAGCGGGACGATGATGAGATCAACGTTCTGTTGGCGGATATGTGCAACTTTGAAACTAGGCATTTTTTTAGCCTCATGAGGTGATTATGGGGCAGGCAGGGTTACTGCCTCTTTGCTTTCATACGTCAGGATCATAAGGCCGCTTGTCGAGTGCCATCGACACCGCATCTAACAAAGTCCATAATCACCGCGCTTTTTCCCCAAAAAGTAGCCGTAATTAGGTTCGTCCGATTGCGGCCGAGCAGATAGGCATCGTTTATCTTGCTCGGTCAAGAACCCGCACTAGCCCATATGGGGTAGTGCGGGTTTCTTGTTTATGCCTCAAAAAAATGAGGCTTGGGTGTGCTTCCATGCATCACCCTTCTGGTATCAACTGTTGTCAATCCCAGCTCAACGCCCCACCAGTCTGATACTCGATCACGCGGGTCTCGAAGAAGTTCTTCTCCTTCTTCAGATCCATGATCTCGCTCATCCACGGGAAGGGGTTGGTGGTGCCCGGGTATTCTTCCTTCAGGCCGATCTGGGTCAGGCGGCGGTTGGCGATGAATTTGAGGTAGTCCTCCATCATCGCCGCGTTCATGCCCAGTACGCCGCGCGGCATGGTGTCACGCGCGTATTCGATCTCCAGCTGGGTGCCCTGCAGGATCATCTGGGTCGCTTCGTCCTTCATGTCGGCGTCCCACAGGTGCGGGTTTTCGATCTTGATCTGATTGATCATGTCGATGCCGAAGTTCAGGTGCATGGATTCGTCACGCAGGATGTACTGGAACTGCTCGGCAGTGCCGGTCATCTTGTTGCGGCGGCCCATGGAGAGGATCTGGGTGAAGCCGCAGTAGAAGAACACGCCTTCCAGCACGCAGTAGTAGGCGATCAGGTTCTTGAGGAACTGGCGATCGGTTTCCGGGGTGCCGGTCTGGAAGGTGGGGTCGCTGATCGAGCGGGTGTACTTGAGGCCCCAGGAGGCTTTCTTCGCGACGCTCGGGATCTCGTGGTACATGTTGAAGATTTCGCCTTCATCCATGCCCAGCGATTCGATGCAGTACTGGTAGGCGTGGGTGTGGATCGCTTCCTCGAAGGCCTGGCGCAGGATGTACTGGCGGCACTCGGGGTTGGTGATCAGGCGGTACACGGCCAGCACCAGGTTGTTGGCGACCAGGCTGTCGGCGGTGGAGAAGAAGCCGAGGTTGCGCTTGACGATGCGGCGCTCGTCTTCGGTCAGGCCATCGGTGCTCTTCCACAGCGCGATGTCGGCGTTCATGTTCACTTCCTGCGGCATCCAGTGGTTGGCGCAACCATCCAGATACTTCTGCCAGGCCCAGTCGTACTTGAAGGGTACGAGTTGGTTGAGGTCGGCGCGGGCGTTGATCATCTGCTTGTCGCCGACGTGTACGCGTGCGCCTTCGCCTTCGAGTTCGTCCAGGCCTTCCTGGATGTCGAGGGCGTCCAGGGCTTTCTTGGCGCGGGCTACGGCGTCGGAGTCGTTGGCGTCGACGGCGCGCGCTTCGAGGGCGGCGTCACCGCCGACGCGGTTCAGTGCGTCGAGGCTCATGTCGCCGGTTTGTGCGGTGGCTTTGTGTGCGACGGCGGCTTCTGCACCGTCTTCCTTGTCGAATTCATCCCAGCTCAGCATGGCTTGGCTCCTGCGTGAGGGCCGGTAAAAGTCCGGCCTGTATGGATATACAGATATTTGAGTAATTATGTTCCGTTGCGGTCTGCGCGCAAGGGTGAAACGGGTGCCGCTGGTCGGTAGGCGGTGGATTGCCTGCCGGCCGGTGCCGCTCGACCCCGGAGGGAGGAGGGCGGGAATTGGTGGGGGAGGCCTGTAGGAGCGGATTTATCCGCGAATTTCGCGGCTGAAGCCGCTCCTACGAAAGCGATTCCTCTCCCTTAACGCCTGTTCGGTGTGAGCGTGTAGCTGAGCGAGTGAGCGCTAGGCGCCTGGTAGGTCGGAGCCCCTGAGCGTACTTCAGTACGTGATGGGGGCCGCTCTAGCAGGTAACGCCGCGAATGCCGCTCAGATACGCGCTTACTGGCACGCCTCGCAGTCGGGTTCGTCGATGGCGCACGCTTTCGGTACTGGCGCCGGGGCCGGGGCGGCCTGCTGGGCAGGTGCCTGGGCCTTGGCCGAGAAGCCGTCATCACCACCGGCGGACACTGCGTTGAGCTTGCCGGTGTTGATGGTGGATTTCTCGGTGCTGGTAGCGGCCAGGGCACGGAGGTAGTAGGTGGTTTTCAGGCCACGGTACCAGGCCATGCGGTAGGTCACGTCCAGCTTCTTGCCCGAGGCGCCGGCGATGTACAGGTTCAGCGACTGAGCCTGGTCGATCCACTTCTGGCGACGGCTGGCAGCGTCGACGATCCACTTGGTTTCCACTTCGAACGCGGTGGCGTACAGGTCTTTCAGATCCTGCGGGATGCGCTCGATCTGCTGCACGGAGCCGTCGTAGTACTTCAGGTCGTTGACCATGACGCTGTCCCACAGGCCGCGGTTTTTCAGGTCGCGTACCAGGTAGGGGTTGATCACGGTGAATTCGCCGGAGAGGTTCGATTTCACGTACAGGTTCTGGTAGGTCGGCTCGATGGACTGCGACACGCCAATGATGTTGGAGATGGTCGCGGTCGGCGCGATGGCCATGATGTTCGAGTTGCGAATACCTTTCTTCACGCGCTCGCGGATCGGCGCCCAGTCCAGCGATTCGGACAGGTCGACGTCGATGTACTTCTGGCCACGGGCTTCGATCAGCAGTTGCTGCGAGTCCAGCGGCAGGATGCCTTTGCTCCACAGCGAACCTTCGAAGGTGCTGTAGCTGCCGCGCTCTTCGGCCAGGTCACAGGAAGCCTGGATGGCGTAGTAGCTGATGGCTTCCATCGACTTGTCGGCGAACTCGACAGCGGCGTCGGAGCCGTAGGCGATGTGTTGCAGGTACAGGGCGTCCTGGAAGCCCATCAGGCCGAGGCCGACCGGACGGTGCTTGAAGTTGGAGTTACGTGCCTGGTCGACGCTGTAGTAGTTGATGTCGATGACGTTATCGAGCATGCGCACAGCGGTCTTCACGGTGCGGCCGAGTTTTTCGATGTCCAGCTTGCCGTCGACGATGTGGTTGACCAGGTTGACCGAGCCCAGGTTGCAGACGGCGATCTCGTCCTTGTTGGTGTTCAGGGTGATCTCGGTGCACAGGTTGGAGCTGTGAACCACGCCCACGTGCTGCTGCGGGCTGCGCAGGTTGCACGGATCCTTGAAGGTCAGCCACGGGTGGCCGGTCTCGAACAGCATCGAGAGCATCTTGCGCCACAGGTCTTTGGCCTGGATGGTCTTGTACAGCTTGATCTTGCCGTACTCGATCAGGGCTTCGTAGTACTCGTAGCGTTCTTCGAAGGCCTTGCCGGTCAGGTCGTGCAGATCCGGTACTTCGCTCGGGCTGAACAGGGTCCACTTGCCGTCTTCGAAGACGCGCTTCATGAACAGATCCGGAATCCAGTTGGCGGTGTTCATGTCGTGGGTACGACGACGGTCGTCACCGGTGTTCTTGCGCAGCTCGAGGAATTCCTCGATGTCCATGTGCCAGGTTTCCAGGTAGGCGCAGACCGCGCCCTTGCGCTTGCCGCCCTGGTTGACCGCCACGGCGGTGTCGTTGACCACTTTGAGGAAGGGCACGACGCCCTGGGACTTGCCGTTGGTGCCCTTGATGTAGGAGCCCAGCGCGCGCACCGGCGTCCAGTCGTTGCCCAGACCGCCGGCAAACTTGGACAGCATGGCGTTGTCGTGGATGGCGTTGTAGATGCCCGACAGGTCATCCGGCACGGTGGTCAGGTAGCACGAGGACAACTGCGGACGCAGGGTGCCGGCGTTGAACAGGGTCGGGGTGGACGCCATGTAGTCGAACGAGGACAGCAGGTTGTAGAACTCGATGGCGCGGTCTTCGCGGTTCTTCGGCTCTTCGATGGCCAGGCCCATGGCCACGCGCATGAAGAATACCTGCGGCAGTTCGAAGCGGATGCCGTCCTTGTGGATGAAATAGCGGTCGTACAGGGTCTGCAGGCCCAGGTAGGTGAACTGCTGGTCGCGCTCGTGGTTGATCGCGGCGCCCAGTTTCTCCAGGTCGTAGCCTTGCAGCTTGCTGTCCAGCAGCTCGAACTCGACACCTTTGGCCACATAGGCAGGCAGCGCCTTGGCGTACAGGTCGGCCATTTCGTGGTGGGTGGCGCTGCTGGCGATGCCGAGGAAGCTCAGGGCTTCGGCACGGATGTTGTCCATCAGCAGGCGGGCGGTGACGTAGCTGTAGTTCGGCTCACGCTCGACCAGGGTACGGGCAGTCATCACCAGGGCGGTGTTGACGTCCTTCTCGGCCACGCCGTCGTACAGATTCTTCAGGGTTTCGCGCTCGATCAGCGAGCCATCGACTTCGGCCAGGCCTTCGCAGGCTTCGCGGATGATGGTCTGCAGGCGGCCCATGTCCAGCGGCTGCACTTCGCCAGCGGCGTTGGTGATGCGGATGCTCGGGTGCGGCTGGGCGATTTCGCTGCCGGCACTGGCCTTGCGCTTGCTGGCCTGGGCTTCGCGGTAGATCACGTAGTCACGGGCGACTTTTTGCTCGCCGGCGCGCATCAGGGCCAGTTCGACCTGATCCTGAATTTCTTCGATGTGGATGGTGCCGCCGGACGGCATGCGGCGCTTGAAGGTGGCGGTAACCTGCTCGGTCAGGCGCGCGACGGTGTCATGGATACGCGACGAGGCGGCAGCGGTGCCGCCCTCCACGGCGAGAAAGGCCTTGGTGATGGCGACGGTGATCTTGTCATCGGTGTAGGGGACGACAGTGCCGTTGCGCTTGATCACGCGCAGTTGGCCGGGGGCGGTGGCGGCCAGATCCTGGGAGGAATCGGCGGCCTGCGGCGCGGCGGCCTGCGGGTTCTCGCGAGTGGTCTCGGTATGCATGGAGATCTCCGTGTTCTGTAATTTTTGGTTGGACGTCACGATTGGAAACCGTGCCCTGTCCGCCGTTCATTCCATTAACAACTCAAAGCCGCACGCGGCAGCGGGGCCGGGTACGGGGTGTTGCAAGAGCGGGCAGGCAAGGCACGACTTCCCGTGCCGTCCTGGCGCTTAAAAGTCAAAACGGGGCGCTTGGGCACCCCGTCAACTACTACATATAGTGGTCGGTCAGCGAGTCTGCTCACTGCCTGACCAGCCCGAACCAGCTCCGAGTGGGTCTGGTGCGGCTGCAGCCCAGAACAAGCCTGGGCATACGTGAATCTGTCGCTCGAGTCACCGGGAAAACCCTGTGAAAAGGGCTTGCGCGATTCGTTCTTTTTGTGTCCGGTTTCTCGCCTCAACCCAACATCTGGTGGGTGCTGCGCAACGGGGATACAAGATAGTGCGCTGTTTGCGGCAATGCAAGGCGCTCACCATGGAACAACCTGTGGATAACGTGTGGGTGCCTTGTGGGTGTTGTCGGGCAAGCCCCCGTCATCTCTGGCTCTGGCCGGGCCTGACCGTTCGTCGCGGATTATCGAGGCGCCGAGGCGAGTTGTCGCAGCTGTTCGGTGGTGCACAGACTACCACTATATATAGTGATGTTGGCATGTGCTGTGCTAGCCACGGACTGCCCGGTTCTGCCGCTCGCGCCGAAGCGGGCGCAGCCCCTAGAATGGCCAACGTTGGCGATGCAGATGAGGTGGTGTGTGGAGCAAGAAGCATGGCAAATCCTCATCGTCGAGGATGATCAGCGCCTGGCCCAGCTGACCCAGGAGTACCTGGAAGGCAATGGCCTGCGTGTGGCCATCGAGGCCGATGGGGCAAAAGCGGCGGCGCGCATCCTGGCCGAGCAGCCGGATCTGGTGATGCTCGACCTGATGCTGCCCGGCGAAGACGGCTTGAGCATTTGCCGCAAGGTGCGCGATGGCTATAACGGGCCGATCCTGATGCTGACCGCGCGCACCGACGACATGGATCAGGTGCTGGGCCTGGAGATGGGCGCCGATGACTACGTATGCAAGCCGGTACGCCCGCGCGTGCTGCTGGCGCGCATCCGGGCGTTGTTGCGCCGCCGTGAGGGGGGCGAGAGCGAGCGTGACGAAGGCCAGCCACGGCGCCTGCAGTTCGGCCCGCTGGCCATCGACAGCGCCATGCGCGAGGCCTGGCTGGGCGAGCAGGGCATCGAGCTGACCAGCGCCGAGTTCGATCTGCTCTGGCTGCTGGCGGTCAATGCCGGGCGCATTCTCTCGCGCGAGGAAATCTTCAACTCGTTGCGCGGCATCGAATACGACGGCCAGGATCGCTCCATCGACGTACGCATCTCACGTATCCGCCCAAAGATTGGCGATGACCCGATGCACCCGCGCCTGATCAAGACGGTGCGCAGCAAGGGCTACCTGTTTGTGCGGGAAGCTGCCGAAGGGCTGTTGTGAGCACCTCGATCCCTGCCCGCCAGGTCAGCGAGCCGGCCGGTTTCAACACGCTGACGACGAAGCGTCTGCTGTTGCGCGAGATCGTCCAGGACGATATCCACGGCATCTTTCGCGGGTTGTCCCATCCACAGGTGACCCGCTACTACGGCGTGTCATATGCCACACCGGAGGCCACCCAGGAGCAGATGGACTGGTACCGCGAGCAGTTGCTCGAACGCACCGGCATCTGGTGGGCCATCTGCCGGCCGGATGTGCCGCACGAGCTGCTCGGCGCATGCGGCTACAACGACTGGGAGCACGATCACCGCCGCGCGGAACTGGGCTACTGGCTGCTGCCACAGCACTGGCGCGACGGCATCATGCGCGAAAGTCTGGAGGCGGTGATCGCGCATGGTTTCGCCGCGATGGATCTGCACCGCATCGAAGCGGTAGTGGATACCGACAACGCTGCCAGCAGTGGCCTGTTGCGCCGCCTGGGCTTTACCCATGAGGGCGTACGCCGCGAGTGTGAGCTGCACAACGGGCGCTACCTCAGCCTGGACTGCTTCGGCCTGCTGCGTACACAGCGGGGGTGGCGATGAACTCGATCTTCCTGCGCATCTACGGCGGCATGCTCGCCGCCCTGGTGCTGGTGGCGCTGCTCGGTGTCGGCACCTTGCATCTGGTCAACGAGGTGCGTGGCGATCAGTACCGCGAGGGCCTGGCGCGCGGCACCTTCCGCCTGATGGCGGACAATCTGATGGGGATGAGTGATGTCGAGCGACGCCGAGCACTGGTGGTGTGGTCGCGTTTGCTGGGTATCCCCCTGCAGTTGCAGAACCTGACCGATGCTCCACTCGACAGCAGCGAGCGCAACCGTCTGCAGCGCGGCCATGTGCTGGTGCAGCAGACCGGCCCGCACTCGGCGCAGGTCTATGGCCTGATCGATGGCAAGCAACCGTTGCTGCTGACCGGTGAAATCCAGCAGATCAGCGAGCAACTGGCGCGGGCCACCAACTACCTGCTGATCGATGAACTGATTCGTTACCCGGTCGACGAGCAGCCGCAGCGCCTGGCCCAGCTCAAGAAGGACAAGCAGTTCGGCTACGACCTGCATCTGGTGCGCCTGGACGACGCGCGCCTCGACCTCGACCAGCGCCGGCGTATCGACGAGGGCGATACGGTGATGGCGCTGGGCCGCGGCGGCGACTCCATCTATGTGTTCTCAGGCATCGTCGATACGCCCTGGGTGCTGGAAATCGGCCCGCTGTACCAGATGAATCCCTATCCGCCCCAACTGCTGGTGCTGATCGGTGCCGTTGGCCTGAGCCTGATCGGCCTGATCGTCTACCTGTTGGTGCGTTCGCTGGAGCAGCGCCTACGCGGGCTGGAAGGTGCCGCCACGCGTATCGCCAGCGGCCATCTGGATGCCCGCGTGCCGACCCGTGGCGCTGACTCGGTGGGGCGCCTGGCCAGCAGCTTCAACGCCATGGCCGAACACCTGCAGACCTCCCTGAGCACCCAGCGCGAGCTGGTGCGGGCGGTGTCCCACGAGCTGCGCACGCCGGTGGCGCGTCTGCGTTTCGGCCTGGAAATGATTGCCGATGCCGAGAGCGACAAGGCGCGGCGCAAATACATGGATGGCATGGACAGCGACATCCAGGATCTCGACAAGCTGGTCGACGAGATGCTGACCTACGCGCGTCTGGAACAGGGCTCGCCGGCGCTGAACTTCCAGAAGGTGGAGCTGCGTGCGCTGATCGATCAGGTGATCGACGAACTGGCGCCGTTGCGCGCCAGCGTACGGGTCGAGCGTGGCGCGCTGATCAGCGTGCAGGAGGAGGGCGCGTGCTGGGTCGAGGCCGAGCCGCGTTACCTGCATCGGGCGCTGCAGAACCTGCTGAGCAATGCCATGCGTTACGCCGAGTCGCACGTGTCGATCAGTTGCCAGGTGGGTTACAAGCGTTGCCGCATCGATGTCGAGGACGACGGGCCAGGCGTGCCGGAAGAAGCCTGGGAGCGGTTGTTCAGCCCCTTCCTGCGTCTGGATGACAGCCGCACGCGTTCATCGGGCGGGCATGGCCTGGGGCTGTCGATCGTGCGGCGGATCATCTACTGGCACGGCGGGCGAGCGCAGATTGGTCGCAGCGACAATCTGGGCGGGGCGCGCTTCAGCCTGGTCTGGCCGCGCAGCCAGGACGAGTGATCAGGCGGCCACCGCCACGCAACTCAGCACCTTGTCGTCGAACTGCGCGAACTGCCCGCTCAGTTCGGTGCCATTGCGCCATTCGTCGTTCAGGTCGATGAGCAGGCGCAGGCGCGTATCGTCCGGGGTGCAGTGCAGCAGCTCGGCATCGTGGAAGTAGAAGCGCGTCAGGGTCAGCGGGTAGAGCGCCTTGAACAGGCTCTCCTTGAAGGAGAAGGTCAGGCTGATGCGCAGGGCGCGTTCCGCGTCGTCCAGCGTTTGCAGGCGTTCCAGCTCGGCTGGGGTGAGAATCTCGCTCTGCAGGCGCAGCGCCCGTTCGACCGGCAGCCGTTGCTCGACATCCAGGCCGACACCGCGCCAGTGCTGCGGCGTCGTTACCAGCGCCGCTGCCCAGCCGTCGCCATGAGTGATCGAGCCGACTACGCCGAGTGGCCACTGCGGCGCACGGTCGCTGCCGACCGCCGGCACGCTGGCCTGCCCGGTCAGGCGGCGCAGCGCTTCGCGGGCGCACAGGCGGCCCGCCAGGTGCTCGCTCTGGCGCTTGGCCACGCCCGGCACCGGCGGGATGCCGCAGCGCGGAAAGTCCTCGGCGTGCAGCCGGGCGGGATCGAAACGGGTGCTGATCAGGCGGCTGCCAGCCAGCGGTTGGGGCAGCGGGTCATGATCATCGAGCGGTGAGCAGCAGGCGGGATGGTAGGTGTTCATGGAGCGGCATTCTGCCGTGGCAGGAACCGACCAGTCATCCGCCGTTTACATTTCTTTGCAGGCGCGCAACAAAGTTAAACGGATGTTTGAATGAACATTTGCCACACTCGGCCTCGCATTCATACCGAATGCAGGTGAGGCTGTGCCGGTGCCTGGCACTGGCTTTTCTCCAAGTTCGAGAACGGCAGCCCGTTGGGCTGCCGTTTTTTTTGCCCCGATTTTTGCCGTGGTGCGGCTGTTTAGCGAAGCAGGCCGAACTCGTCGGCGAGCTTGCGGTAGTCAGCCACCTGCTGATGCACGAAGGTTTCCAGTTCCGGGCCTGTCATGGCCAAAGGCAGCAGATCGAAGTGCTCGCGCTTGGCGTTGAAGCTTTCCTGGGTGAGCAGGGTTTCGAACTGCTTCTGCCACCACTGGAAGTCTTCGTCCTTGACCTCTGGGCCCATGTAGAAGCCGCGCACGATCGGCCAGACGACGTCGTAGCCCTGCTCCTTGGCGGTTGGAATCTGCGCCAGTTTGCCCGGCAGTCGCTCTTCGGCCAGGATCGCGAGGATGCGCACCTTGCCGGCCTCCAGTTGCGCCGTCGCTTCACCGAAGCCGCTGACGATGGCCTGGACATGGCCGCCGAGCAGCGCCGTCATGGGTTCGCCACCCCCTTCGAACGCCACGTAGCGCAGGTTCTCGGGGGCGACCTGGGCGCTGCGGGCGATCAGCGCCGCCTGCATCCAGTCCTGGCTGCCGACAGTGCCGCCGGCGCCGACGACCAGGCTGGTCGGGTCTTTTTTCAGTTGCTGGATCAGCGCATCGAAGCTTTGCAGAGGCGAGTCGCGCGGCACGATCACCGCGCCATAGTCGGTGCCGATGGCCGCCAGCCAGCGCACGTCGTTTTCGTCGTAGCGGCCAAACTTGCCCTGCGCCAGATTCAGCAGTGAGCCACTCGACCAGGCGGTGATCAGCCCTGCCTCCTTGGGGCGCTGCGCCACCACCGCGTTGTAGGCGACCGCGCCAATGCCGCCAGGCATGTAGGTGACACGCAGCGGTGCCTTGAGCAGGCCACCGTCCTTGAGGCCACTCTGGGCCAGTTTGCAGGTGATGTCGAAGCCGCCACCCGGCTTGGCCGGGGCGATGCATTCGGGGCGTTTCGGTTCGGCCAGCGCGAGGCTTGCGCCAAGCAGGCTCGAGGCCATCAGCGCGATGAGAGGGACACGGTTTTTCATCTGTTCTCCTGTGGAGTTTTATTGTGGTGCTGGCTGACCCGGCGATGCCGGGTCAGGACGACGAGCGGGGCGCGCAGTGCATCCCGCCAGTGTGAGGCCTCTCAGTCGTTGCCGAGCTTGAGCGTATCGGGCTGGCGCTTCTCGATCGCATGCTTGAGCAGCGCTGCGCTACGGAAGATGCCGTGGGCGAACTTGCCGTAGGGCATGGTGAGGAAGAACGCCAGCACCGTGCCGAGGTGGATGGCCAGCAGCACGGCCATCGCGCCGCTGTCGCGCCAGGCCAGCAAGGCTAGGCCGCTCAGGCTGATCAGCAACAGCAGCAGGATGAAGCCGCGATCCATCGGCGCCTGGGCACGGTCGCCCTGTTCCGGGGCGCGGCGATAGTTGAGCCAGAGCAGCCCAGCGGGGCCGATCAGCAGGCCGATACCGCCCAGGGTGCCGAGCAGCACCGGCAGGCTCAGCAGCGGGTAGGGCGCGTGCAGGCCGAGCAGGTAGTGATAGAGGGTGGCGACACTGGTGGATGCCAGGCACAGCATGAAGCCGTAGAAGGTGAAGTGGTGGAAGCGCCGGCGCCAGAGTGTGAAGCGGTCGCTGTCGTTGTTGCAGCCTTGGCCGTGGCCGCCGTCGAGGTACTTGAGCGTGAGCACCGCGCCAGAGGCTTCGGCGACAGCGGCGCCGCTGGCTAGCGCGCGCGCATCGGCTGGGCTGATCGCCCGCCAGAAGCGGGTAACGCCAACGGCCAGGGCGAGGATGGCGAAGCCAAAGGCAGCGCCGAACATCAGGGCCAGGGTGTTGTGCGGGAAGATCGCGTAGAAGTTGCCGGCCAGCGGCCCGGGAAACAACGTGCCCTTGACCAGCAGCGTCAGCAGCAGGAACAACGCCAGCGAGGCGGCCAGGGCCAGTGACAGGGTCAGGCCGTTGCGCTGGTAGAGCGTGCCGAGCTTGCCAGGCCAGGCGTACTCGACGTAGGTGTTCAGGCGTACCTTGGCCATGGCCTGCGGCACGTTCACGGCGAACTCATGCGGCGGAGCGTACTGGCAGGCATGCAGGCAGGCGCCGCAGTTGTGGCAGAGGTTGGCCAGGTAATGCACGTCGGCCTTGGCGAAATCCAGGCGACGGGTCATGGCGGGAAAGACCGCGCAGAACCCTTCGCAGTAACGACAGGCGTTGCAGATGTGCATCTGCCGGTCGACTTCGGCCTCGTGAACATTCAATAGAGGAATCAGGTTGGGCTGCGCCGCGCTCTTGCTTTGAGAGGCGATTTGTATGACTTCAGGCGATTGCACGGGACTCTCCAGCGCTTGTTGTAGTGGGGCCATGGCCGGCTGCCGCAGCGGCCTGGGTGCCGGCAATGCGGCCGAACGCGGTGCCGATGGACATGCCGACGCCTGCCGTGTAGCCCTTGCCGAGAACGTTGCCGGCCATCATTTCCCCGGCGACGAACAGGTTTACGCTGGGCTTGCCGGCGAAGCGCACGGCGGCGGTGTCGTCGGTCTTCAGGCCGAGGTAGGTGAAGGTCACCCCCGGCTTGAGCGGGTAGCCGTAGAAAGGTGGGGTATCGATGGGGCGCGCCCAGTGGGTCTTGGCCGGCGTCACGCCTTCGGTGTGGCAGCCGTCGAGGCGGGTATGGTCGAAGTCGTCGCCCACGCAGGCGTTGTTGTAGGCCTGCAGGGTCTTCACGAAAGCCTCCACCGGCAGGCCGAGTTTGCTGGCGAGTTCTTCCAGGCTGTTGGCCGTGGTGCCGGGGAACACCGGCGGCATGAAGCGGCCGATGGCTTTCTGGTCGATGATCGAGAAGCCGACCTGACGGGGCTGCTGGGCCACCAGCCGGCCCCAGATGGCGTAGCGCTTGGGCCAGAAATCCTCGCCTTCGTCGTAGAAGCGCTCGCCTTCGCAGTTGACCACCACGCCCAGCGACACGCAGTCGATGCGGGTGCAGATGCCGCCGTCGTAGAGCGGCGCGCGGGCGTCGATGGCGACCATGTGCGCCTGGGTCGGGTCGCCGATGGTCTCGGCGCCGGCATCGATCAGGCGGCGCAGCAGCACGCCATTGTTGAAGCGAGTGCCACGGATCAGGAAGTTGTCCGCCGGGTATTCGCCGCGTTCGTTGACGCCCCAGGCTTCGCGCAGCCATTCGCGGTTGGACTCGAAGCCGCCCGCCGACAGTACACAGGTGCGTGCTTCGATGCGCTCGGCCGGGTAGTGCTTGCCCTCGACTTCTCGTGCGGGAATATGCGCCGCGACGAAGCGGTCGCCATCCAGTTCGATGTCATCGACCGGCGCGTCGTAGCGGATCTGCACGCCCAGGCGCTCGGCGCTGCGGTAGTAGGCGTTGACCAGTGCCTTGCCGCCGCCCATGAAGAAGGCGTTGGTGCGCGCGACGTGCAGGGCGCCGGACAGCGGCGGCTGGAAGTGCACGCCATGGCTGCGCATCCAGTCGCGGCAGTTGGACGAGGCACGGATCACCAGGCGTGCCAGGTGCTCGTCGGTTTGCCCGCCGGTCACCTTGAGCAGGTCTTGCCAGAATTCTTCTTCGGGGTAGGCGTCGACCAGCACGTCCTGCGGGGCGTCGTGCATGCAGCGCAGGTTGCGGGTGTGCTGGGAGTTGCCGCCGCGCCAGGCACGCGGGGCGCCTTCGAGCAGCATGACGCTGGCGCCTGCTTCACGGGCCATCAGCGCTGCGCACAAGGCCGCATTGCCGCCGCCTATAACCAGAACATCGATCATCTCGTCTCCTCGTTGGCGGAGGAGCACGGCATGGCCGCTCCCCCGGAATGGAGGGGACTTTAAGAGGGGGTTAAGGGGCTCGAAAGGCCAGGAAATGCAGGGGGTGTTCAGTATTGCTAAACACCCAGGCGAGGTCAGGTGTCGTGTTCGTCCAGCAGATGAGCGCCTGGCCAGCGGCCATTGGCGACCAGCTCTCGGGTGATATCGAGGATGGCCACGCGTGCGGCCAGCGCTGCCGGGGACAATTCATCGTCAGGCAGCGACACCAGCAAGTTGCGCCGACCGGCGTGGGCATCGGCGATCTGCACCACCTTCAGGCCCTGTTCGCGGGCTCTGGCCGCCACGGCGCCCGGCTGGATGGTGGCGGCGTAGCCGGCCTTGACCGTGTCCATCAGTAGCGCCAGGCCGTCGACGTTCATCACCACGCAGGGTTCGCAGCGTGAATGGGCGAAGGCATTGTTGATGGTGCTGCGCAGACCGTGCTGGTCGCTGGGCAGCACCAGGGGCACCTGGGGCAGCTCGGCGAGTGTGACGCTATCACCTGGGGGGAGGCCCGGCAGGTTGGTGGGGGCGATGAGGAACAGCTTCTCGTCGAGCAACGGCCTGACACGGCAGCGCCTGCCTGGGTCGCTGTGAAAGAGGATGGCCAGATCCAGTTGGCGTGCCTGCAACTGGCTGCTCAGGTAGCCGGAGAGCATTTCCACCAGATGCAGCTGGATGTTTGGGTAGCGCTGGCGCATCGCCGCGATCAGCGGCAGGGCCAGCACCGAGGAGGTGCTGGGGGCGAAGCCCAGGCTTACGTAGCCGCTCATGCGCTCGCGCTGCGCGGCCTGGGCGGCGTTTTCCGCCTGGCGCAGGGTGAGCTGTGCATGGTGCTGGAAAGCGATGCCGGCAGGAGTGGGGGTAACGCCGGTGCTGCTGCGCGTCAGCAGGCGTGTGCTGAGCTCGCTTTCCAGCTTGCTGATCTGCTGGCTCAGCGCCGAGGTGCCCACACCCAGCTCCACAGCCGCACGGCCCAGGCTGCCGTGTTCGACCACCTTGAGGAAATAACGCAGTTGTCTGAGTTCCATCGCCTGTCCGTCATCGCTGGAGGAGTGCCGAGGATAGTGGCCTGGTTTGGGAAGAAAAGCGTTGGGTGTTCATCCAGAGCAAAAAAAGCCCGCACAAGGCGGGCTAAGCGTGGTTCTTGCACCAGAGCTTGAACAACGGCTCGGCGAGGAACATCACCAGGAACAGCCGCAGTACCTGCAGCGCGGTGACCAATGCCACCGAAAGTTGCAACGCTTCGGCGGTCAGGCACAGCTCGGTGATGCCGCCGGGCATCATGCCCAGCATCAGCGACAGGTGATCCTCGCCAGCCACCCAGCCGAGCACCTCACCCAGCAGGGCGGCGGCCAGCATGGCGAGCAGGGTGAACGCCAGGACGCGGGCGAGAAAGCCGGGTGCGCTGCGGAAGAAGGCGCGGTCGAAATGGCAGCCCAGGGCGCAGCCGATCAGCCACTGACCGAACTGACCCAGGCCAGCCGGCAGGCCCAGGTGCAGATCGAAACTGGCACTGGCCACCGCACTGGCGACCAGCGGCCCCAACATCCACGGGTTGGGTTGTTTGAGGCGGTTCCACAGTAGGGCGAGAACGCCACCGGCAGCCAGCAAGCCGGCGAGCCAGGCCCAATCCACCGGAGCACGTGCTGGCGCGGGAACGGCCGGCAGGCTCCAGGTAAACAGGGCAGGGATCAACAGCACCACCAGCAGCAGACGCATGCTGTGGGCCGCCGCGACGCGGGCGGGTTGGGCGTTGTGGCGCAGGGCCAGATTGACCATCTCGCTGGCGCCGCCAGGCATGCTGGCGAAGAACGCCGTCGCACGGTCGACGCCACTGCGCATCAGGATGGCAATGCCGATCAGGCCGAGCAGCAGGGTGCCGATGGCGCCGATGACGATGATGGGGAAGTGAGTGACGACCTGTTCCAGCACTTCGCTGGTGAAGTGCAGGCCGATACCGGTCGCCACCAGCCACTGGCCGGCCTTGCGCCCGCCTGGCAGTTCACGGAAGGGGCGGTTGGTTAGGCAGCGTATGGCGATTACCGCCAGTAACGAGCCGACCATCCACGGCAAAGGCCAGCCGGCGAGGCTGGCCAGGTAACCGCCGACCGCACCGGTCAGCGGTGTTACCCACAGGTCACGCGGCAGCGGCATCTGCCTGAGCCTTGAGCTGCTTGCGGCGACGCATCCAGCGGATACCCGGCAGGGCGAGCATCAGCGCGGTCAGGCCCCACAGCGCCAGGGTGATCGGGCTGCTCCAGAGGATGGACAGCTCGCCAGCGGAGATCGACAGGGCGCGGCGCAGGTTGTCTTCCATCATTTCACCCAGGACGAAGCCGAGGATCAGCGAGGAGAGCGGGAAGTCCAGCTTGCGCAGGATGTAGCCGAAGATGCCCAACAGCACCATCAGCACCAGGTCGAAGGTGGTGCTGTGCACGGCATAGACGCCCACCAGGCTGACGGCGGTGATGGCCGGCACCAGGATCCAGTTCGGCACGGCGAGCATGCGCGAGAACAGGCCAACCAGCGGAATGTTCATCACCAGCAGGATGATGTTGCCGATGAACAGCGAGGCGATCAGGCCCCACACCACGTCGGGCTGCTGTTCGAACAGCAGCGGGCCGGGGGTGATGTTGTACAGCGTCAGGGCGCCGATCATCACCGCGGTGGTGCCCGAACCCGGTACGCCGAGGGTCAGCATGGGGATCAGCGAACCGCACGCCGAGGCGTTGTTGGCGGCTTCCGGAGCGGCCAGGCCGCGCAGGTCACCTTCGCCGAAGCGGCCCTTGGTACCGGCCATGCGCTTCTCGGTCATGTAGGTCATGGCGCTGGCGATGGTGGCGCCGGCACCGGGCAGGGTGCCGATGACGAAACCAGCCAGGGCGCTGCGAATCATGGTCCAGAAGGTGAAGCAGAACTCCTTGAAGTTGAACAGCAGGCGACCGCTGGCCTTCACGGCCGCTTGGCCGGAGTGGGTGTTTTCCAGCATCAGGAGGATTTCGCTGACACTGAACAGGCCGATCACCACGATGACGAACTGGATGCCATCGGACAGGCTGACGCTGTCGAAGGTGAAGCGGTACACGCCAGTGGTCGAGTCCACGCCAACGGTGGCCAGAGCCAGGCCGATCAGCGCCGACATCAGGGTCTTGACCGGCTTGTCGCCGACCATGCCGCCGAGGCAGGCGATGGCGAAGATCATCAGCACGAAGTATTCGGCCGGACCGAAGGCCACTGCCCATTTCGCCAGCAGCGGGGCGAACAGCACCACACCGCAGGTGGCGATCATGCTACCGACGAAGGAACTGACCGCCGACAGCGACAGGGCGATGCCAGCCTTGCCCTGACGCGCCAGCGGGTAGCCGTCGAGGGTGGTCATGATGGCCGCGGCGTCGCCCGGCACGTTGAGCAGGATGGCGGAAATACGGCCACCGTATTCGCAGCCCAGGTACACGGCAGCAAGCAGGATCAGTGCGGTTTCCGGCGGCAGGCCGAGGGCGAAGGCCAGCGGCAGCAGCAGCGCCACGCCGTTGATCGGGCCGAGGCCCGGCAGCAGGCCGACCACGGTGCCGACGAAGGCGCCGAACAGCGCTACCAGCAGGTTCTGTGGCTGCGTGGCGACGCCAAAGCCCTGCATGAGGAAGTTAAGGGTTTCCATTTCAGCTCTCCACGAAGGCTTCAAGCAGGCCGAGCGGCAGGGGCACGTCCAGCAGCAGATCGAACAGTACGTACAGCAATACGCCCATCAGCACGGCGCTGATCAGGCAGGGAACAGGGCGACCGGTGAACAGCAGACCGAGCAGGAAGGTCGACAGGGCGGTGCTGAGCACGAAACCCAGGGGCTCGAAGGTCACGGCGTAAAGCAGCAGTGCCGCGATGCACAGCACGCTGCGCAGGGCGGTGGGAATATCCAGGCGCTGATCCATCATGCCGGGCTTGATCACCAGCCACAGGCTGCCAATGCCCATCAGGCCGAGCAGCAGCAGCGGGTAGGCGCGCGGGCCGACCGGGTCATAGGCGAAGGGAGCCTGGAAACCCCAGGCGACGACAGCGAGCCAGGCGCACAGCAGCAACCAGATCGCGGAGAACAGGCGGACGTACATGGAAATTTACCTCAAGGGCTGCGGCCGCCCGAAGGCGGCCGAGCACGGATTGCGCTGAGCGTTACTGGATCAGACCGAACTCGCCGGCCAGGGCCTTGTACTCCTGCACTTGCTTGTGCACGAAAGCGTCCAGTTCGGCACCGGTCAGCGACAGCGGGAACAGGTCACGCTGTTCGCGCAGGGTGGCGAAGTCGTCGCGGGCCAGCATCGTCTCGAACTGGCCTTTCCACCAGTTGAAGTCTGCGTCGGAGACTTCCGGGCCCATGTAGAAGCCACGGATCACCGGCCAGCTGATGTCGAAACCCTGCTCCTTGGCGGTGGGGATATCGGACAGCTTGCCCGGCAGGCGCTCGTCGGACAGCACGGCGAGGATGCGCACCTTGCCGGCGGCCAGTTGCGGGGTGACTTCGCCGAGACCGCTGGAGGTCACCTGGACGTGGTTGCCTAGCATGGCAGTCAGGGTCTCGCCACCGCCTTCGAAGGCCACGTAGCGCAGGTTCTTCGGATCGATACCGGCGGCGCGGGCGATCAGTGCGGTTTGCATCCAGTCCTGGCCGCCGATGGTGGCGCCGGCGCCGAATACCACGCTGCTCGGATCTTTCTTCAGCGCTTCGACCAGCTCGCTGAGGTTTTTCCACGGGGCATCGGCGCGTACGGTGATAGCACCGTAGTCGGTGCCGATGGCAGCCAGCCAGCGCACGGCGTTTTCGTCGTAGCGGCCGAACTTGCCTTGAGCCAGGTTGAGCAGCGAGCCCGAGGAGAACGCGGTGATGGTGCCCTGATCCTTGGCGCGCTGGGCGACCACGGCGTTATAGGCCACGGCGCCGACACCGCCCGGCATGTAGGTGACGCGCATCGGCGCCTTGAGCAGGCCGGTATCCTTCAGGCCGCTCTGGGCCAGCTTGCAGGTCAGGTCGAAGCCGCCACCGGGCTTGGCCGGGGCGATGCACTCGGGGCGCTTGGGCTCGGCGGCCAGCAGTTGGCCGGCGAAGGCCAGGCAGGCAGTCGCCAGGGCGGCGCGGGTCAGAACGGATTTCATTATTTCAGTCCTCGCAGGGCTTGTTGTTGTTTACCAGATCGGCAGGGTATAGCCGACGATGATGCGGTTCTCGTCCGCGTCGCGGGCGAAGTCGGAGTGGAAGCTGGCGTTGCGCACGCGCACGTAGAGGTCCTTGAGCGGGCCGTTCTGCACCACGTACTTGAACTCGATGTTGCGTTCCCATTCGCCGCCATGGTCGTCGCTGCCGGCGACCTCTGCGTCATCACCGCGGATGTAGCGGGTCATGAAGGTCAGACCGGGCACGCCGACGCTGGCGAAGTTGTAGTCGTAACGGGCCTGCCAGGAGCGCTCGTTGGCGTTGGCGAAGTCGTTGATCTGGACGAAGTTGACCAGGAACGGATCGCTGCCATCGATGTAGGCGAAACCGGTATCGCCGCTCATGTCCTGGAAGCCCAGGCCGAACTTGTGGCTGCCCAGGCCGTAGCTGAGCATGGCGTTGAAGGCCTGGTTGTCGACCTTGCCGGCATTGGCGGCGCCGCTGTCACGGCTGACGATATAACGCACGTCGCTGCTCAGGGTGCCGGCACCCAGCTTGTGGCTGGTGAGCAGGCCGAAGAAATGCTGGCGATAGATGTCGTCGAGGTCGGCGAAGTAGTAGCGGCCGGTGACGCCCTTGGCGAACTGGTAGTCCAGGCCGGCCAGGTCGAGATGGTCGGCTTCGATGTCGCCAGCGAAGCGGCTGTTCTTGCTGTTGAGCAGCATCTTCTCGGAGTTGGTCGAGGCGCGGTCGATCACCTTGTCCAGGCGACCACCGGTGAAGGTCAGGCCTTCGAGCTCGGAGGAGGTCAGCAGGCCGCCTTCGAATACCTGAGGCAACAGGCGGCTGTCGCTGGCCTTGACCACCGGCAGTTCCGGCACGTGCGAGCCATAACGCAATTCGGTGGAGGAGATTTTGACCTTGGCGGTCGCGCTCACGCGACCGAACTGGTCGGGTGTGCCGCCATCGTCCTGCACGGGCAGCAGGTCGGTGCCGGTGCGGCCTTTGCCCGAGTCTAGCTTGATGCCCAGCAGGCCCATGGCATCCAGACCGAAGCCGACGGTGCCTTCGGTGTAGCCGGACTTCATGTCGAGCCACAGACCCTGACCCCATTCCTCGCGCTTGTTCTTGCCGTCGAATTGGCGGAAATCGCGGTTGAGGTAGATGTTGGTGGCAGTGAGGCTGGCGCTGCTGTCTTCGATGAAGGCGGCGTTGGCGACTGGGGAGGCGGCGGCGATGGCCAGGCAAAGCAGGCGTACAGGCGGCAGGGCCTGACGATAGGCATGCAACATTGTGTGGTGTCTCCGGTTCTTGTTCTTGTTGCGTGTTCGCACCACTGCGATCACGCTCAGGCAGGTGGTTCGAGCCACCTTCTGGCGATGCTAGGCAGGCAAGCTTTCAACAGGCTTTCAGTGCTGAAAGTTTTTCAGCTTGTTTCTCGCTCTGGCATTTCGGCGATTCACAGCGCCTCGCCTGGCGCTAAACTGCGCGCCTTGATCGAGCGAGTGGTGGGAGTGATAGCGTGCGGATTCTGCTGGTCGAAGACCATCCGCAGTTGGCGGAAAGCGTGGCCCAGGCGCTCAAGGGTGCCGGTTGGACGGTGGATTTGCTGCATGACGGCGTGGCGGCCGACCTGGCCCTGGCCAGCGAGGATTATGCCCTGGCGATTCTCGACATCGGCTTGCCCCGTCTGGATGGCTTTGCCGTGCTGGCGCGCGCGCGCGACCGTGGCCAGACCCTGCCGGTGCTGATGCTGACAGCGCGTGGCGAGGTCAAGGATCGGGTGCATGGCCTCAATCTGGGCGCCGATGATTACCTGGCCAAGCCGTTCGAGTTGTCCGAGCTGGAGGCGCGGGTCAAGGCGCTGTTACGGCGTAGCGTGCTCGGTGGCGAGCAGGTGCAGCGCTGCGGCACGTTGGTCTATGACCTGGGCGCACGCCGCTTCAACCTGGACGGTGAGGCGCTGACCTTGACCGCTCGTGAGCAGGCCGTGCTGGAAGCCATGATTGCCCGTCCCGGGCGGGTGATGAGCAAGGAGCAACTGGCCGCTCAGGTGTTCGGCCTGGACGAGGAAGCCAGCTCGGACGCCATCGAAATCTACGTACACCGCCTGCGCAAGAAACTCGAAGGGCGCGCGGTGCGTATCGTCACGTTCCGCGGCCTGGGGTATCTCCTGGAGGCCGTCGAGTCATGAGGCTGGGCGGCAGTCTGCGTGGCCGTCTGCTGCGTCGTCTGGCCATTCTGCTCGGGGCGATCCTGCTACTCAGCAGCCTCAGTGCCTACTGGAGTGCTCGGCGGGCGGCCGATACGGCGTACGACCGTACCCTGTTGGCTTCGGCACGTGCGGTGGCCGATGGGTTGTACACGCAAGAGGGGCAGCTCAAGGCCAATGTGCCCTACGTCGCCCTCGATACCTTCGCTTATGACAGTGCCGGGCGTATCTATTACCAGGTGTTCGACCTCGACGGGCAGTTGATCTCAGGGTACGAAGGTGTGCCTGCGCCGCCTGCGGGAACGCCTCGAACCAACGACTATCCTGCGCTGGCGCATTTCTACGACGCCACGTATCGCGGTCAGGGCGTGCGGGTAGTGAGCCTGCTGCAACCGGTCAGCGAACCACAGGTCAATGGCATCGCCGAGATCCGTGTGGCCGAAACCCAGGGTGCGCGTGAGCGCATGGCGCGGGAGTTGCTGGTGGGCACCCTGTGGCGCATGGGGCTGCTGTCGATCAGTGCGCTGTTGCTGGTATGGGTGGCGGTGAACCTGGCGCTGCGCCCGCTGGAAACCTTGCGACGCGCCGTGGCCTTGCGTGCCAGTGATGATCTGCGGCCGCTGCCGGAGGCCGGTTTGCCGCGCGAGGTGTTGCCGTTGGTGGATGCGTTGAATCAGTTCAACGAGCGCCTGCATGGCCTGTTCGAGCGGCAATCGCTGTTCATTGCCGACGCCGCGCATGAGCTGCGCACGCCGCTGGCCGCGCTGAAGGCCCGCATCGCCCTGGGGTTACGGGCCGAGGCGCCTGAGGAATGGCGTTCTACGCTGGAGCAGGTGGCGCTGCAGAGCGATCGTCTGACCGCGTTGGCCAACCAGTTGCTCTCGCTGGCGCGTATCGAAAGCGGTGGGCGGGCGATCTCCGAGGGTGGGGCGCAGCGGATCGACCTGAGCCAGCTCACCCGCGAACTGGCCATGGCCATGGCACCGCTTGCGCATGCGCGGGGCGTGGCGCTGGCCCTGGAGGCCGAGCAGCCGGTGTGGATCGATGGCGAGCCAACCTTGCTCAACGAACTGCTCAGCAATCTGGTGGATAACGCCCTGGCGCACACGCCGCAGGAGGGCAACCTGATCCTGCGGGTCTTCGCGCCTGCGGTGCTGGAGGTCGAGGATGACGGTCCGGGTATCCCGCCCGAAGAGCACGACAAGGTGTTCGAGCGCTTCTACCGGCGTGGTCATCAGGGCAGTGGTGCCGGCTTGGGCCTGGCCATTGTCGGGGAAATCTGCCGCGCCCACCGCGCGCAGATCAGCCTGCATCAAGGGAGCGCGAAAGGATTGCGAGTGCGGGTCGAATTTCCCGTTTCAGGGGCCGAGGCTTAGCGGTTGGTGGATCTCCAGCAGGTAGCGGGAAATCTTGCCGCTGCTGCGCATCTGGGCCAGGCCATGATTGAAGCGCGCCATGCGCTCGGCATTGCCAGGTACCTCGCGTGACAGCAGCAGGTGCAGGCTGTCGCTGCGCAGTGGTAGCGGGTGGAAGCTCAGGCGCTGGCGCTCGGCGCTGCTGAAATGCTGATAGAGCAGGTCGAAGGCGACCACCTTGTCCAGCGGAAACAGGTCGATGCGTCCGGCCAGCAATTGCCGCAATCCTTGCTCGTCACTGTTGAGGTAGGTGATCTGCAACTCGCCAGTCGCCTCGGCCCTGCGCAACGTCTCGCCGTAGTCATAGCCGCGTGTAGCGGCCAGGCGAAAGCCGCGCAGATCAGCGGCGGTTTGCCAGTCGAACGCGCGCCCCTTGAGGTGGAACAGGTAGTAGGTGGTTTCGATCACCGGATCGCTGACATAGAAGCGCTCTTCGCGCTCTCGGCTGGGTAGCCAGACGGCGCTGCCATCGCGTTGACCATCGGCAGCCATCTTCAGTGAACGCGCCCAGGGGTGGAATTCCCACTGCACATCGATACCTTCGAGGGCGAAGGCCTCGGCGACGATGCGCGAGGCGACTCCGTTATAGGGCAGGTCGGCGCCCAGGTAGGGCGGCCATTCGCCATTGGTCAGGCGTACCGTATCGGCGGCCTGGGCGTTGCCCAGCAGGAGCAGAAGCAGAAGAAGGGCACGGTGCATGGCGCTACATCCCTGTGCGAGTCACTGGAGTGTAGTGGCGCGATGCCATCCTTGGCGAGTGCCGTTATTGCAGCATGCTGGTGGCGGCTTCCATGGCTGCAGAGAGGTCTTCATCGGCCTGCATGTCGACGTCGGGGTCGAGGCCAAGTTTGGCGAAGGCAGGGATCTGGCTCCAGTCCAGCTGGGTGTAAGGGTGCTCGCTGCCCAGGTAGCTCTGCAGCGTCGCTACCTGGACGATGTCGACGTAATCGACCTTGGCCGAGTCGCGGCTGAAGTTCAGGTATTGGCTGGGCACCATTGCGATGGGCTCGGGGAACTCCCAGGTACGCAGGATCTTGTCACCGATGATCGGGTGAATCTGCTCGATCACATGGTTGAGGCTGATGGAGTCGGCCAGCAGTTCGTTGTGTTCCTCGGCATAGGTGAGGATCGGCAGCACGCCGATCTGGTGCACCAGGCCGGCGAGGGTCGCCTGGTCGGGCATCAGGCGGGTGTAGTGACGGCAGAGAACGTGGCAGATACCGGCAATTTCGGTGCTCTTGTTCCACACTTCGCGCATCTTGCGGTCGACCACGTCGCTGGTGGCCTGGAACATCTGCTCCATCGCCAGGCCGGTGGCCAGGTTGCAGGTGTAGTTGATGCCCAGGCGACTGACCGCCATCTGCAGGTCGGTGATTTCCTTGTTGCTGCGCAGCAGTGGGCTGTTGACCACCTTGATGATGCGGGCGGTGAGCGCGGCATCGTTACCGATGACCTTGCTGATCTGCGGAATGCCCACGTCGGGATCTTCCGCGGCCTCGCGAACCTTAAGCGCCACCTCGGGCAGGGTGGGCAGCACCAGTTCATCGTTCTCGATGGCGTGGATCAGTTCCTGTTGCACTCTTTCAGCGAGTTTGCTCATGCGTTGGCTCTCTTTGGCGTTGCCGGACGAGGCCCGGCAAGTGTAGTCAGCGCTGGATTTCCTGATCGGCATCCAACTGATAGGGCAGGTCGAGTAGGGTCAGGCTCGGGCCGTCGAGGCTGGCGAGGTGGATGCGGCCGTCGTTGACGGCGTCCTCCTGCAGCACGGCAAGCAGCTCCACTGCGGTGGGCGTGCGCGCGGCCAACACGACTTCGCCGACGCTCGAACCGTGTACCGGCGAGAAGAGCTCGCAGCCGACGGCAGGTGTTTCTTCCGTTGTCAGGGTGAGGCGGTAGAGGCGGCGCTTGAGTTTGCCCAGATACTGCATGCGCGCGACGATTTCCTGGCCGGTGTAGCAGCCTTTCTTGAAGCTCACGCCACCAAGGGCCTGCAAGTTGATCATCTGTGGGATGAACAGCTCGCGGGTGGCGCCGAACACCTGGCCGATACCGGCACGAATCTGGTCGAGCAACCATTGGTTCAGCTCGGCCTGGGGCAGTTGTGCGCTCAGCTTGTTCTGCAGGGCGGCGGCTTCGCTGGCAGGTGCCCATAGCTCGGCGCGACCATCGACCAGGCGCACCGCCAGCAGGTTGGCGCTGCTGGCAACGCTGTCGGCGGCGCTGCCCAGGTCGAGGCCGAGGTCACTCAGGACGGCATCTGCGCCCGACAGGCCGAAGCGTATCCAGGCGCCGGTTTCGTCGCTGAGCTTGGATTTGGAGAAGACGGCGTACTTCTGCAGTTCGGCCAGCTGGGTTTCCAGCAGTTCGCGGGCCATGGCCAGCAGGTAGCCACCGTCCACCGGGACGATGCGGAAGCTCGACAGCATGCGGCCTTTCGGCGTACAGCGGGCGCCGAGGCTGGATTGGCTGAGGGACAGGTAATTGAGGTTGCAGGTCACTTGGCCCTGCAGGAACTTGGCAGCGTCCGCGCCACGCACTGCCAGCAGGCCTTCGTGGTCGAGGAGGGTGAAATACGCGCTATCGGCCATGGTGCAAATCGAATCGCAGGAGGAAAGTCAGGGGCACCATCATAGAGGGCGTGGTAGGGCCTTGTCAGCGCAATTGCACTGCCTCTCCGTGAACAGCGAAGCAATTCGCCGTTATACTGCCCGCCTCGTTCGAGGAGTTCGTTGCATGGTTGAGCAAACTGAGTTGAATCGCCTGTTCTGGCACAGTCGTCGCGGCATGCTGGAGCTGGATGTGTTGCTGGTTCCGTTCGTGCAGGAGGTGTACGCCACGCTGGATGCCGAGGATCAGGCGCGCTACCGCAAGCTGCTGGAGTGCGAGGATCAGGACATGTTCGGCTGGTTCATGCAGCGCGGCGAGCCGGAAGATGCCGATCTGCGGCGCATGGTGCGCATGATCCTGGATCGTGTCCAACCCAAGTGACACCTTCGAGTGCCGTTGGCAGCCCTCCCGCGCGCTGCTGAGGCTCTACCTGACCGTCCTGGCGCTGGCCATGCTGGCGCCCTGGCTGGCGGCAATTCCCCTCTGGTGCAAACTGCTGGCATGCGTGGCTTGCCTGGCGCATGCCGCCTGGTTTTTGCCGCGTCAGATCCTGTTGTCATCTCCCGATGCCGTTCGCGCGCTGCGCCGCGATGTCGATGGCTGGCATCTGTGGAGCGCTGCGCACGGTTGGCAAGCCGTGCAATTGCGCCCGGACAGCCTGGCTCTGCCGTGGCTGGTGGTGCTGCGCTTTCGCCTGCCAGGCCAACGCTTCACGCGTGGCCTGTGCATTCCTTATGACGCCATGCCGCGCGAGTGGCATCGGCGGTTGCGCTTGCGCCTGAAGTTCAGTCGCAGGCGCTGGGCGCCGCCGCAAGTGGCGGAGTGAGGATGGTGTCGCGTGCTTCGGGCAGCAGTTCGGGGTAGTCCAGGGTGTAGTGCAGTCCCCGAGATTCCTTGCGCTCCATGGCCGAGTTGATCATCAGTTCGGCGACCTGGGCCAGGTTGCGCAGCTCGATCAGATCGCGACTGACCTTGTAGTTGCTATAGAACTCGTCGATTTCGTCCAGCAGCAGGCGCACGCGGTGCTGGGCGCGTTGCAGGCGCTTGTTGGTGCGCACAATGCCGACGTAGTCCCACATGAAGCGGCGCAGCTCATCCCAGTTGTGGGCGATGATCACGTCTTCGTCGGAGTCGGTGACCTGGCTGGCGTCCCAGCAGGGAAGGTCACTCGGCATGCTCACGCTGCCCAACTGGCTGGCAATGTCGGCACAGGCGGAGCGGGCGTAGACGAAACACTCCAGCAGCGAGTTGCTGGCCATGCGATTGGCGCCATGCAGGCCGGTGAAGCTGGTTTCGCCGATGGCGTACAGGCCGCTGACATCGGTGCGGCCATGCTGGTCGACCACTACGCCGCCGCAGGTGTAGTGCGCCGCCGGTACGACCGGGATGGCCTGGCGGGTGATGTCGATGCCGAAGCTCAGGCAGCGTTCATAAACAGTGGGGAAATGACTTTTGATGAACTCGGCGGGTTTGTGGCTGATGTCGAGGTAGACGCAGTCGACACCCAGGCGCTTCATCTCGTGGTCGATGGCGCGAGCGACGATGTCACGCGGCGCCAGTTCGGCGCGTGGGTCGAAACGCGGCATGAAGCGTTCACCATTGGGCAGCTTGAGCAGTCCGCCCTCTCCGCGTACGGCTTCGGTGACCAGGAAGCTCTTGGCCTGGGGGTGGTACAGGCAGGTCGGGTGGAACTGGTTGAACTCCAGATTGCCCACCCGGCAGCCGGCGCGCCAGGCCATGGCGATACCATCGCCGCAGGCACCGTCCGGGTTGCTGGTATAGAGGTAGACCTTGGCCGCGCCGCCGGTGGCGAGGATGACGAAACGGGCGCCGAAGGTGTCGACTTCGCCGTGTGAGCGATCCAGCACGTAAGCGCCCAGGCAGCGGTCGCCGGGAAGTCCCAGCTTGCGCTCGGTGATCAGGTCGACTGCCACGTGTTGCTCCAGCAGTTCGATGTTGGGGCGTCGCCGTGCCTGCTCCAGCAGCGTATTGAAGATGGCGGCGCCGGTGGCGTCGGCGGCGTGAATGATGCGCCTGTGGCTGTGTCCACCTTCGCGTGTCAGGTGAAATTCGAATCCACCGTCTTCGCGTGCGGTTTCATCCTCGCGGGTGAAGGGAACGCCCTGATCGATCAGCCACTGGATCGCCTCGCGGCTGTGTTCGACGGTGAAGCGTACGGCATCCTCGCGGCACAGGCCGGCGCCGGCATCGAGGGTGTCGGCCACGTGCGACTCGACCGTGTCGGTATCATCCAGCACGGCGGCGACTCCGCCTTGTGCCCAGTAGGTCGAGCCATTGGCCAAGGGGCCTTTGCTCAGCACTGCGATGCGTAATTCGGCAGGCAGGGTGAGGGCGAGCGTGAGGCCGGCTGCACCGCTGCCGATGATCAGAACGTCGTGCTGGAAGTGTTGGCTCATGGAGGAATTCCGCGTGAAAGCGAGGCCTAGTATATAGAGAGGGCCATCGGCACAATAGCCAGCTTATGACCGACCGCAGTGCTCGGGAACTTTCTTAGTCATTAAGGTTCCAAACCGGGTCGCCCATATGAACAGAGCGCGCTGTCGCGTGCCGGCCTTCCAAGCGTTGCAAGAAGGCGGAAATGAGCGGCGATAAGATTATTTGCGTAAGCGGAAAAGTTCCGTTTGCGTCATTCCCAGCAGAGAAAAACAGACTCTGCGGGAAGCTTGCTTGGAGGGGAGAACTTTTGCGTAAGGTCCGAGTCTATCTTGGCAAGCTGATTGGCTTGCGGGTACAAGCCCCCTCCAGGCTTCACGAGGAGAGTGCATGCTAACCCAGGAAGATGATCAGCAGCTGGTCGAACGAGTGCAGCGCGGTGACAAGCGTGCCTTCGATCTGTTGGTGCTGAAGTATCAGCACAAGATCCTCGGCTTGATCGTGCGCTTCGTGCACGACACTCACGAGGCGCAGGACGTTGCCCAGGAAGCCTTCGTCAAGGCATATCGGGCGCTTGGAAACTTTCGCGGTGACAGCGCGTTCTATACATGGCTGTACCGCATCGCCATAAACACGGCGAAGAACTATCTGGTGTCCCGCGGTCGGCGGCCGCCGGATAGCGATGTAAGCAGTGATGACGCGGAATTCTACGACGGCGATCACGCCCTCAAGGATATCGAGTCACCAGAGCGAGCCATGCTGCGCGATGAAATCGAAGCCACCGTGCATCGAACCATCGCCCAGCTACCGGATGATTTGCGTACGGCGTTGACCTTGCGTGAATTCGAGGGTCTGAGTTATGAGGACATTGCCAGCGTCATGCAGTGTCCTGTCGGTACCGTACGTTCGCGGATCTTCCGTGCACGTGAGGCCATTGATAAGTCCCTGCAACCCCTGTTGCAGGAAGCTTGAGGCAGCGGCGACAGCCAAGAGAGGAACGCCATGAGTCGTGAAACCCTGCAGGAATCGCTGTCCGCAGTGATGGATAACGAAGCGGATGAACTAGAACTTCGACGTGTGCTTGCCGCCAGTGCGGATGGTGAGCTGCGCGACACCTGGTCGCGTTACCAGGTCGCCCGTGCCGTCATGCACAAGGAGTTGCTGGTGCCGCGTCTCGACATCGCAGCGGCAGTTTCGGCAGCCCTGGCTGACGAGGCCGTACCGGCCCGCAAGACTCCCCTGTGGCGCAACATCGGTCGCGTAGCGGTTGCCGCTTCCGTCACCGTTGCCGTGTTGGCAGGTGTGCGTCTGTACAATCAGGACGATCTGGCAGGTGGTCAGCAGTTGGCGCAACAAGGCGCTGCTCCGGCCATGGCGTTGCCGCAGGTGCAGGGGCCGGCCATCCTGGCGGGTTACACCACCGAGGAAAGCGTCGAGCCCAGTGCAGCGGCCGAGCCTAGCTGGCACGAGCAGCGTCTGCCGTCCTATCTGCGTCAGCATGCCCAGCAAGCGGCCATGGGTACGGGCGAAACCGCTCTGCCTTATGCACGCGCTGCAAGCCTGGAAAACCGCTAACGCTAAGGAGTCACATGCGCGCAATCCCTCTTTGCCTGCTCAGTGGTCTGCTGGCATTGCCGGTTCAGGCATCCGAGGTGCAGGATTGGCTCAAGCGTCTCGCCGAGGCGGAGCGTCAGCAGAGCTTTCAGGGCACCTTCGTTTATGAGCGCAATGGCAGCTTCTCCACGCACAGCGTGTGGCATGCGGTGGAGTCGGACGGCTCGATACATGAGCGGCTGATGCAGCTCGATGGGCCGTCTCAAGAGGTGTTCAAGGTGGATGGTCAGGCCCGCTGCGTGAGTGGCGCGCTGGCTGACCAGGTCAGTGATGGTCAATCCTGGCCTGCGCGTAATTTCGATGCGGCTCAGCTCGGCGAATGGTACGACATGCGTGTCGCGGGGCACTCCCGCATCGCAGGGCGTGACGCCGTCGTGCTGATCTTGTCGCCCAAGGATCAGCACCGTTACGGCTTCGAGCTACACCTCGACCGTGAAACCGGTCTGCCATTGAAGTCTTTGCTTCTGAGCGACAAAGGTCAGCTTCTTGAACGGTTCCAGTTCACCGATCTGGAAGCCCGTGTGCCGGATGCCGAAGCGCTGCAGCCGACATCCGACTGCCAGCCGGTTCACTTCAAGCCCGCCGATGCCATGGCTGATGGCGCCTGGCGCTCCGACTGGCTGCCGCCTGGTTTCTCGCTGATCTCGGCGCAACTGCGGCGCAGCGAGGTGTCCGATGAGCCTGTGGCTGTCCTCATGTACGGTGATGGCCTGGCGCGTTTCTCTGTCTTCCTCGAGCCGCTGCAAGGTGCGGTGGCGGATGATGTGCGCAGTCAGTTGGGCCCGACTGTTGCCGTATCACGACGTATGACCACCCACGAAGGTGACATGATGGTCACGGTGGTGGGTGAGATTCCTCTGGGCACCGCTGAGCGAATTGCCCTGTCGATGCGTACCGGAGCGAGCGAACAGGCCACACAATGATCGAAGAGCAGGGGCGTGTGGTGGCGGTCGAACCCGGCGTGGTCTGGGTGGAAACGCTGCGCAAGAGCACCTGCTCTGCCTGTTCGGCCAATGCGGCCTGTGGCCAGGGGCTGATGGAGCGCCTGGGTATTGGTCGTGAGCGTGGCTACGTCCGCGCGCTGTCTACGCTGAATCTGCGCGTAGGCGATGCCGTCGTGATCGGTGTGGGTGAGCAACTGCTGGTACGCAGCTCCCTGCTTGTCTATCTCCTGCCTGTTCTGGCTTTGCTGGCCAGCGCCATTGCGGCTGACGCATTGGGTCTGGGCGAGCCTTTGACCATTCTCTGTGGCCTTGGCGGCCTTCTCATTTCCTGGCTACTGGTGCGCTGGCATGCGTCGCGAGTGGCCGATGATCCCCTTTTGCAACCTGTTGTCCTGCGCGCCTTGCTGGCCTCCGGCCCGTGAATCCCTGCGCGTATTTCGTTCTGCATCTGGAGTTGTAGCCGATGAGAAATATCAAGTCCGTTGTGCCGTTGCTGATGGCTGCCCTGCTCTGGGGGCAAAGTCTGGTGGCGCAGGCCGATCTGCCTGACTTCACGCCGCTGGTGGAGGAGGCGTCGCCTGCGGTGGTGAACATCAGCACGCGACAGAAAGTGCCTGATCGCAGCGTCGCTGCGCAGCAGGGACTGCCTGATCTGGAAGGCTTGCCGCCGATGTTTCGCGAGTTCTTCGAGCGCAGCATCCCGCAGATGCCGCGCAATCCTGGCGGTCGTCAGCGTGAAGCGCAGTCCCTGGGCTCGGGCTTCATCATTTCCTCCGACGGCTACATCATGACCAACAACCATGTGGTCGCCGATGCCGACGAGATCATCGTGCGCCTGTCTGATCGCAGCGAACTGGAGGCCAAGCTGGTTGGCGCCGATCCGCGCAGCGACGTGGCGCTGCTCAAGGTCGACGGCAAGAACCTGCCGACCGTGCGCCTGGGCAAGTCGGAAGACCTCAAGGTGGGCGAGTGGGTGCTGGCCATCGGTTCGCCGTTCGGCTTCGACCATTCCGTGACGGCCGGTATCGTCAGCGCCAAGGGGCGCAGTCTGCCGAGCGACAGTTATGTACCGTTCATTCAGACCGACGTGGCAATCAACCCGGGTAACTCCGGCGGCCCGCTGTTCAACCTCAAGGGTGAAGTGGTCGGGATCAACTCGCAGATCTTCACTCGCTCCGGTGGCTTCATGGGCTTGTCCTTCGCCATCCCCATGGACGTGGCCATGCAGGTGGCCGACCAGCTCAAGGCTGGCGGCAAGGTGACGCGTGGTTGGCTGGGCGTGGTGATTCAGGAAGTAAACAAGGATCTGGCTGAATCCTTCGGCCTGGAAAAACCGGCCGGCGCCCTGGTTGCCCAGGTGCTGGAGGACGGTCCAGCCGACAAGGGCGGCCTGCAGGTGGGAGACGTGATTCTTTCCCTGGACGGCAAGCCCATCATCATGTCGGCCGATCTGCCGCACCTGGTTGGCAACCTCAAGCCGGGCGAGAAGGCCGAGCTGGATGTCGTGCGCGATGGTTCGCGCAAGAAGATCAGCGTCACCATCGGTACCCTGCCTGAAGAGGGCCAGGAGATCGCTGCTAACGGCATGCCTGGTGGTGAGCTCAGCAACAATCGCCTGGGCGTGACCGTGGTCGAACTGACTGCCGAGCAGAAGAAAGGTCTGGATCTCAAGGGCGGCGTCGTGGTTAAGGACGTGCTCGACGGGCCGGCAGCGATGATCGGCCTGCGTCCGGGCGATGTGATCACGCACCTGAACAACCAGGCCATCGACTCCACCAGTACCTTTACCCAGGTGGCGAAAGACCTGCCGAAGAACCGTTCGGTCTCGATGCGCGTGCTGCGTCAGGGACGAGCCAGCTTCATCACCTTCAAACTGGCGGAATAAATCGCCAGGGCTGGATCGCGGGGCGCCTCGTGGCGCCTCGCGCCTGCATGCCCGCGCAAGCTGCGGGCGTGACGCCAGTCGTCCTGATCGGGTACACTCCGCGACTATTTTCGTCAGGCATCTGGCCTGTAGCCTCTTCGAGTGTTGATCTGTGAGTGACCTGAGTCATATCCGTAATTTCTCCATCATCGCCCACATCGATCATGGCAAATCCACCCTGGCCGACCGGTTCATCCAGATCTGCGGCGGCCTCGCCGCGCGCGAAATGGAAGCACAGGTGCTGGACTCCATGGATCTGGAGCGTGAGCGTGGCATCACCATCAAGGCCCACAGCGTCACGCTGCATTACAAAGCGCAGGACGGTAAGACCTACCAACTGAATTTCATCGACACCCCCGGTCACGTCGACTTCACCTACGAGGTCAGCCGTTCCCTGGCTGCCTGTGAAGGCGCACTGCTGGTGGTGGATGCGGGGCAGGGCGTCGAAGCCCAGTCCGTGGCCAACTGCTACACCGCCATCGAGCAGGGCCTCGAGGTCATGCCGGTGCTGAACAAGATGGATCTGCCGCAGGCCGATCCTGATCGCGTCAAGGACGAGATCGAGAAGATCATCGGTATCGACGCCACCGACGCCGTGGCGTGTAGCGCCAAGAGCGGCATGGGCGTGGACGAGGTACTCGAGCGTCTGGTGCAGACCATTCCCGCGCCTGAGGGCGATATCGACGCGCCGCTGCAGGCGCTGATCATCGACTCCTGGTTCGACAACTACCTGGGCGTGGTGTCGCTGGTGCGTGTGCGCCAGGGCCGGGTGAAGAAGGGCGACAAGATTCTGGTCAAGTCCACCGGCAAGGTGCACCTGGTCGACAGCGTCGGTGTCTTCACCCCGAAACACACCGCAACCGTCGATCTCAAGGCCGGTGAAGTGGGCTTCATCATCGCCAGCATCAAGGACATTCATGGTGCACCGGTCGGTGACACCCTGACCCTGTCTTCGACGCCCGAAGTCGAAGTGCTGCCGGGCTTCAAGAAGATCCAGCCGCAGGTCTACGCGGGTCTGTTCCCGGTCAGCTCCGACGATTTCGAGGACTTCCGTGATGCCCTGCAGAAGCTGACCCTGAACGACTCGTCGCTGCAGTACGCGCCGGAAAGCTCCGATGCGCTGGGCTTTGGCTTCCGTTGCGGCTTCCTCGGCATGCTGCACATGGAGATCATCCAGGAGCGCCTGGAGCGCGAGTACGACCTGGATCTGATCACCACCGCGCCGAGCGTGATCTACGAGATCGAGCTCAAAACCGGTGAAACCATCACCGTCGACAACCCGTCCAAACTGCCGGATGTATCGGCGGTCGCCGACTTCCGTGAGCCCATCGTCACCGCGACCATCCTGGTGCCGCAAGAACACCTGGGTAACGTCATCACCCTGTGCATCGAGAAGCGTGGCGTTCAGCGCGACATGCAATTCCTCGGTTCGCAGGTTCAGGTTCGCTATGACCTGCCGATGAACGAAGTGGTGCTGGACTTCTTCGACCGCCTGAAGTCGACCAGTCGTGGCTATGCGTCGCTGGACTATCAGTTCGATCGCTACCAGTCGGCTAATCTGGTCAAGCTGGACGTGCTGATCAACGGTGACAAGGTCGATGCCCTGGCATTGATCGTGCACCGTGACAATGCCGCCTATAAGGGGCGTGCATTGACCGAGAAAATGAAAGAACTGATTCCGCGGCAGATGTTCGATGTGGCGATCCAGGCTGCCATTGGTGGCCAGATCATCGCGCGAACCACTGTCAAGGCACTCAGAAAGAACGTACTGGCCAAGTGTTACGGTGGCGACGTGAGCCGTAAGAAGAAACTGCTCGAGAAGCAGAAGGCCGGTAAGAAACGCATGAAGCAGGTCGGCAACGTGGAAATCCCACAAGAAGCCTTCCTTGCGGTGCTCAGGTTGGATAGCTAAGACTCTATGTCGATCAATTTCCCGCTTCTGTTGGTTATCGCCGTTGCCGTTTGCGGTTTTCTCGCACTGATCGATCTGATCCTGCTGGCGCCTCGGCGCCGGTCGGCGATCACCGCTTATCAGGGCCGTGTCGACGAGCCCGATGAGCGGGTGCTGGAGCGCCTGAACAAGGAGCCCCTGCTGGTCGAGTACGGCAAATCCTTCTTCCCGGTGCTGGCCATCGTGCTGGTGCTGCGCTCGTTTCTGGTCGAGCCGTTCCAGATTCCGTCCGGCTCGATGAAACCGACCCTGGAAGTGGGCGATTTCATCCTGGTCAACAAGTTCGCCTACGGCATCCGCCTGCCGGTGATCGACACCAAGGTGATCGAAGTCGATAACCCGCAGCGCGGCGATGTCATGGTGTTCCGCTATCCCAGCGATCCGAGCATCAACTACATCAAGCGCGTGGTCGGCCTGCCAGGGGATCGTATCGAGTACACCCAGGGCAAGCGCCTGCTGATCAACGGTGAACCCATTGCCGAAAAACTCCTGGGTGAAGAACCGGGCAGTCTGGGCAGCGTCACGCTGTACCAGGAGCACCTGGGGCAGGTCGAGCACGTCATCCGCAAGGAAATGAGCCGCATGCGCCGTGATCCAGGCGGCCAATGGGTGGTGCCGCAAGGGCATTACTTCATGATGGGTGACAACCGCGACAACTCCAACGACAGCCGCTTCTGGCGTGACCGCAATATTCCTCAGGAACTGTGGGGCATGGTTCCGGACGACCATATCGTCGGCAAGGCCTTCGCCATCTGGATGAGCTGGCCTGAGCCGAAAACCAGTCATCTGCCCAGCTTCTCCCGCGTCGGTCTGATTCATTGAGCACTGGCGCGCTGTTCAGTACAGCGCGCCAGGCTATAACTAGTCTTGCCGTATCGGCATTCCAACAAGACCGAATCTTCTGGGGATACACATGAAATTCGCGCGTTCGCAGCAGGGGCTTTCCATTCTTGGCTGGCTGGTGACCCTGGCCCTCGTGGCGTTCTTCGCCAGCACCGCCTTCAAGGTGATACCGCACTACCTCGACTACATGTCGATGGAAAAGCTCATCACCTCGGTGGAAACCGACAAAGCGCTGGAAATCCGCACCGTCGGTGATTTCTACAACCATCTGAGCAAAGGCATGCAGATCAACAACATCCGTGACCTGAATCTGCGTGATGCCGTGAAAGTGAGCCTGGAGAACAACGAGTTCCAGGTTCACCTCAAGTACGAAAAACGTGAGCCGCTGATCGATAACCTCGATCTGGTGGTCAATTTCGATAAAGAATTTCGTGTACGAATGCCGTGAGTTCTGACCTATCCCGTCTCGAGCGCAAGCTCGGCTACCACTTCAAGGATCAGGATCTGATGATCCTGGCCCTGACCCATCGCAGTTTCGCCGGGCGCAATAACGAGCGCCTGGAATTTCTCGGTGATGCCATCCTCAACTTCGTTGCCGGCGAAGCGCTGTTCGAGCGCTTCCCACAGGCCCGTGAAGGCCAGTTGTCACGTCTGCGTGCGCGTCTGGTCAAGGGTGAAACCCTGGCCGTGCTGGCCCGTGGCTTCGAGCTGGGCGAGTACCTGCGCCTGGGCTCCGGCGAGCTCAAAAGCGGTGGTTTCCGCCGCGAGTCGATCCTCGCCGATGCGCTCGAAGCGCTGATCGGTGCCATCTATCTGGATGCCGGTATGGACGCGGCGCGTGAGCGCGTGCTGGCCTGGCTGGTAGGCGAGCTCGATGGCCTGACCCTCGTCGACACCAACAAGGATCCGAAGACGCGGCTGCAGGAGTTTCTCCAGTCGCGCGCCTGCGAACTACCTCGTTACGAGGTGGTGGACATCCAGGGCGAACCGCACTGCCGTACCTTCATGGTCGAGTGCCAGGTCGCCCTGCTCAATGAAAAGACCCTGGGCCAGGGCGGCAGCCGGCGTATCGCCGAGCAGGTCGCTGCGGCTGCGGCGCTGATCGCCCTCGGGGTGGAGAATGGCAATGACTGATGCACCTATGACTCGCTGTGGCTATGTCGCCATCGTCGGCCGGCCCAACGTGGGTAAGTCGACGCTGCTCAACCACATCCTCGGGCAGAAGCTGGCGATCACCTCGCGCAAGCCGCAGACCACTCGCCACAACATGCTCGGGATCAAGACCGAGGGTGATGTTCAGGCCGTCTACGTCGATACCCCCGGTCTGCACAAGCACAACGACAAGGCGCTCAACCGCTACATGAACCGCAGCGCTTCGAGCGCGCTGAAAGACGTCGACGTGGTGGTGTTCGTGGTCGACCGCACGCGTTGGACCGACGAGGATCAACTGGTGCTGGAGAAGGTGCAGCACGTCAAATGCCCGATCCTGCTGGCGGTCAACAAGTCCGATCGCCTGGAAGACAAGAGCGAGCTGCTGCCGCATCTGAACTGGCTGGCCGAGCAACTGCCGCAGGCCGAGATCGTGCCGATTTCCGCGCTGCAGGGACAGAACCTCGACACCCTGGAAAAACTGGTGGGCGAGCGCCTGCCGGAGTCCGAGCATTTCTACCCGGAAGACCAGATCACCGACCGTTCCAGCCGCTTCCTGGCGGCCGAGCTGATCCGCGAGAAGATCATGCGCCAGCTTGGTGCCGAGCTGCCGTACCAGATCACCGTGGAGATCGAGGAGTTCAAGCAGGAGGGGCGCATCCTGCATATCCACGGCCTGATTCTGGTGGAGCGCGACGGGCAGAAGAAGATCATCATCGGTGACAAGGGTGAGCGCATCAAACGCATCGGCGCGGATGCGCGCAAGGACATGGAAACCATGTTCGACTCCAAGGTGATGCTCAACCTCTGGGTCAAGGTCAAAGGTGGTTGGTCCGACGACGAGCGAGCCCTGCGTTCACTGGGTTACCTGGATTGATCGCGGCGCCATGCGCATCCTCGTTGTTGCGCATGGCGCATTCTGGCGGTTACCCACATGACTTCTGCCGCCTACGTTCTGCATAGCCGTCCCTACAAGGAAAGCAGCGCCCTGGTGGATTTCTTCACCGCTCAGGGGCGCATTCGTGCCGTGCTGCGCGCCGCGCGTGGCAAGGTCGGCAGCATCGCCCGGCCATTCGCGCCGCTGGAGCTGGAGCTGCGCGGTCGCGGCGAATTGAAGACTGTTGGCCGTCTGGAAAGCGTCGGCATTCCGCTGTTGCTGACCGGCGAGGCGCTGTTCTCCGGCCTCTATCTCAATGAGCTGCTGATTCGCCTGCTGCCCGCCGAAGACCCGCATCCATTGATGCTCGAACATTACGCCCTGACCCTGCAGGCGCTTGCGGCTGGTCGACCGCTGGAACCTCTGCTGCGCGCGTTCGAATGGCGCCTGCTGGACGAGCTGGGCTATGGTTTCGCCCTCGATCGTGACCAGCATGACCAGCCCATCGATCCTGTCGGTCTGTATCGTTGGCAGCAGGACATCGGCCTGGTGCAGGTGGTACAACTACAGCCCGGCGTGTTTCAGGGCCGCGAGCTGTTGGCCATGGCCGAGGCCGACTGGCAGACGCCTGGCGCGCTGGCCGCCGCCAAACGCCTCATGCGCCAGGCGTTGGCCCCCCATCTCGGCGGCAGACCACTGGTCAGCCGCGAACTTTTCATGACGCTCAAGGAGCCCAAGCGTGACTGAGGCCAATCGTATTCTGCTCGGTGTCAACATCGACCACGTCGCCACCCTGCGCCAGGCGCGCGGCACGCGCTACCCCGATCCGGTCAAGGCCGCGCTGGACGCCGAAGAGGCGGGCGCTGACGGCATCACCGTGCACCTGCGTGAAGACCGTAGGCATATCCAGGATCGCGATGTGCGTGTGCTGGCCGACGTGCTGCAGACGCGGATGAACTTCGAGATGGGCGTCACCGAGTTCATGCTCGGCTTCGCCGAGCAAATCCGTCCGGCGCATGTCTGCCTGGTCCCGGAAACCCGTCAGGAGCTGACCACCGAAGGTGGCCTGGACGTGGCCGGGCAGGAGTCGCGCATCGCCGCAGCCGTGGAGCGCCTATCGCTGGCCGGTTGCGAGGTGTCGTTGTTCATCGATGCCGAGGAGCGACAGATCGAGGCCGCCATGCGCGTCGGCGCGCCGGCCATCGAGTTGCACACCGGGCGTTACGCCGATGCTCACACGGCAGAAGAGGCGGCCCAGGAGCTGGCGCGCATTCGTGACGGGGTGATCTGCGGCCTCAACCATGGCCTGATCGTCAACGCCGGCCATGGTCTGCACTACCACAACGTCGAGGCGGTGGCGGCGATCATGGGCATCAACGAGCTGAACATCGGCCATGCGCTGGTCTCCCATGCTCTGTTCGTTGGCTTCAAGCAGGCTGTCGCCGAAATGAAGGCACTGATCGTCGCCGCTGCCAATCGCGGCTGAGGGTTAGCGCTGCTGGCGTAGGGCGGGTGCAACCCGCCACTTGCTCTCTGACGGGTTTCACCCGCCCTACACAAGCCTCCTGCATCCATGCGGTCGTCGCGTAGCAGTACGCTGTTGCGGGGAGCTCATGCTGAAATTCTGGGCGCACCGATGGCGGACTGTTCGCTTCGCTAAGAGCGCTCGCACCATAAGCCGCTGAAGGCTGCAATCGTAGGGCGGGTGCAACCCGCCACTTGCTCTCAGGCGGGTTTCACCCGCCCTACGGGAGTGTTGCTCCTATGGCTTACGGGCGACCAGCACGGCGCGGGTCGGTGCCGGCAGGCCTTCGACGGTGCGGCTGTGGTCGGCCGGGTCGAGGAACTCGGGCAGCGACTGGAAGCGCATCCATTCGGTGGCGCGCTGTTCCTCCACCGAGGTGGTGCTGACGTCGACGCAGCGCACGTCCTCGAAGCCGGCGCGGCGCAGCCAGCGTTCCAGTGCCGGCACCGAGGGCAGGAACCAGACGTTGCGCATCTGCGCGTAGCGATCCTCGGGCACCAGCACCTGTTCGGCATCGCCTTCGACCACCAGGGTTTCCAGCACCAGTTCGCCACCTTTGACCAAGGCGTCCTTGAGGTCGAGCAGGTGGTCGATGGGCGAGCGACGGTGGTAGAGCACGCCCATGGAGAACACCGTGTCGAAGCCCTGCAGCTTGGCTGGCAACTCTTCGAACGCCAGCGGCAGGTGCCAGACCGGTTGATCTGGCAGGTAGCGCTTCATCGCCAGGAACTGGCAGAGGAACAGCCAGTTGGGGTCGATGCCGACCACGCTGTCGGCGTCGGCACCGAGCATGCGCCACATGTAGTAGCCGTTGCCGCAACCGACATCGAGGATGCGTTTGCCCGCCAGATCCAGGTGCGGGGCGACGCGCTGCCATTTCCAGTCCGAGCGCCATTCGGTGTCGATGTGCACGCCGAACAGCTCGAATGGCCCCTTGCGCCAGGGAATCAGCCCTTGCAGCGCCGTTTTCAATTGCGCTCGTGCGCTGTCGTCACAGGCGCCGCCGAAGGCGAAGCGCTGCGCAAGTTCCACCTCGCTCACCGACAGATCCGGCAGCGCCTGCACGGCGCCGTACCAGCGCGGCAGATCACCATGACCGATGGCCAGCTTGGCGTCGAGCTGACCGGGCAGCTCGCAGGCCCAGTCTTGCAATGGAGTACCAGCCAGTTGCGCCTGCAGCGCGTCGAGATCCAGATCGCGCATCATGGCAGGGCCACCAGCGAGGCGAAGTTCAGGCACTGGAACCAGGGCAGCACCTTGCTGAAGCCGGCGGCCAGCAGACGCTCGCGATGCTGTTCGAGGCTGTCGGGCAGCATCACCTTCTCGATGGCGCTGCGCTTCTGAGCGATTTCCAGTTCGCTGTAGCCATTGGCACGCTTGAAGGCGACGTGCAGCTCGGTGAGCAGCTCATGCTCGGCCGCATCCTCGAAGCGCAGCTTCTCCGAGAGGATCAGTGCGCCGCCCGGCAGTAGAGCCTGACGGATATTGCCGAGCAACTCCAGGCGGCGCTCCGGCGGGATGAACTGCAGGGTGAAATTCAGCGTCACCAGCGAGGCTGGCTGTAATTCGAGGGCAAGAATGTCGGCCTCGATCACTTCCACCGGCAGTAGCTCCTGGAACATGGCGTCCTGGGCATGCAGGTATTCGCGGCAGCGCTCGACCATGGCCGGCGAGTTGTCCACGGCGATCACCTGGCAGCCATCGCTGCGTACATGGCGGCGCAGCGCCTGGGTCACCGCACCGAGCGAGGCGCCGAGGTCATACAGCCGGGTATGGGGCTGGGCGAACTGGCCGGCGAGTACGCCGATGTTCTCGACGATGGTCGGGTAGCCGGGCACCGAGCGTTTGATCATGTCGGGGAAGACCCGCACCACGTCCTCGTTGAAGACGAAATCGGGCACCTCGGCCAGGGGCTGGGCGAACAGGCGGTCGGGTTCTTGGCTCACGGCAATCGCAACGGGTAGCGGAAAAGGCCGGCATTTTAGCCAAGTGTGGTGCAACAGTCAGGCGCTGTCGGTACGTTTAAAGGCCGAAGCGGTGATGCCCCACTGGCCGAGCCAGTAGGTGAGGATGATGGCGTAGGGCGCCGCGTCGAAATTGACCACGAAGCGGCTGATGCCGATCAGGCTGTCGGAGAGTGCGAAAAGCAGGGCGCCAACTGCTGCGAGCCAGGTCGAGCGCGGTTGCAGACCGGGGGCTCCAAGCCGGGCCAGGGCGCGCCAGAGCATCAGGCAGATCGCCGTGACGTAGCAGGCCACCGGCACCAGCAGGGGGCCCAGACCGGCACGGGCCAGCACAGTGAACATCATGCCACCGATGACCAGCGCCAGCAGCAATGCGAGTAGCGCTGGGCGGCGACTATCGGAGACATAGGCGCGCAGGTAGGCGAGGTGAGCCAGCAGGAAGGCGCCGAGGCCGAACACGAACAAGTCATCGGGCCAAGCCAGCAGGAGGTCGCCGGCCAGGGAAAACAGCAGACCGACGCCGATCCAGCGGCGATACAGGCCTGCTGGTGTCTGGCGCAGCCAGAACAACAGGGCGAGCACCGGCAAGCCCTTGGCGAACAGGCCGAGTTGCGCATCGCCATTGATCAGGCTGACGAGGTAGACGACGGCCCCTGCCAGACCCAGTAGCAACCAACCCATGATGAGCGTCCTTTCGCGCGTGGAATGGGTTGCGACTATGCCGCGCAGGTCATCGGCTTGCCAGCGCACGGCGCGCCAGATTCACAGACCTATGGCGCCGCAGCGCGCCGGACGAAGCCGGCGCGCTTCGGGTCAGCCGGCGACCAGGACGCGGATCGCCTCCAGGCGCAGGGCGGCCTTGTCGAACATGGCCTGGCCTTGCTCGCGTTGTTCGCGCAGGGCGGCGATCTCGCTGTCGCGCACGCTGGGGTTGACCGCCTGCAGGGCGACCAGGCGCGCCAGTTCCTCATCCAGCTCGGCGACCATGCGGCGCTTGGCATCGGCGACGCGCTCGACGTGGCGCGGCATGATCTTCGCCTCGGCGGCGGCGATCTGCTTGGCCAGTACGTCACGCTGGGCCTGGATGAACTTGTTGGCACTGGCACGCGGTACGCTTTCGAGCTGGTCGTTGAGCGTCTCGAAGCCGACTTTCGCGGCCAGGTCGTTGCCGTTGGCGTCGAGCAGGCAGCGCAGCGCGGCCGGCGGCAGGAAGCGGCCCAACTGCAGTTTGCGCGGCGCGACGGCTTCGCTGACGTAGAGCAGTTCCAGCAGTACGGTGCCGGGCTTGAGGGCCTTGTTCTTGATCAGTGCGACGGCGGTGTTGCCCATCGAGCCGGACAAGACCAGATCCATGCCGCCCTGCACCATGGGGTGTTCCCAGGTGAGGAATTGCATGTCCTCGCGCGCCAGTGCCTGCTCGCGGTCGTAGGTGATGGTCACTGCCTCGTCGTCGCCAAGGGGGAAGCTGGCATCCAGCATCTTCTCGCTGGGGCGCAGAATCAGGGCGTTGTCGGAGTGGTCTTCGCTGTCGATGCCGAAGGCGTTGAACAGCTCTTCCATGTAGATCGGCAGGGTGAACTGATCATCCTGTTCGAGGATGGCTTCGACCAGGGCTTCGCCTTCACCGGCGCCGCCGGAATTCAGCTCCAGCAGGCGGTCGCGGCCGTTGTGCAGTTCGCTTTCCAGGCGCTGGCGTTCCTCGCGGGCTTCGTCGATCAGCGCTTGCCACTGATCATCGTCGCTGCCCTCGAGCATCGGCAGCAGGCGCGGGCCAAACTGGTGCTGCAGGGCGTTGCCGGTCGGGCAGGTGGCCAGGAAGGCATTCAGGGCTTCGTGGTACCACTGGAACAGGCGCGCTTGCGGGCTGGTTTCCAGGTAGGGCACGTGCAGTTGGATCTTGTGTTTCTGGCCGATACGGTCGAGACGGCCGATGCGCTGCTCGAGCAGATCCGGGTGGGCCGGCAGATCGAACAGCACCAGATGATGGGCGAACTGGAAGTTGCGGCCTTCGGAGCCGATTTCCGAACAGATCAGCACCTGCGCGCCAAATTCCTCGTCGGCGAAGTAGGCCGCCGCGCGGTCGCGCTCGAGGATGCTCATGCCTTCATGGAAGACGGTGGCCGGAATGCCGGAGCGCACGCGCAGGGCGTCTTCCAGATCCAGCGCGGTCTCGGCGTGGGCGCAGATCACCAGCACCTTGAACTTCTTGAGCATCTTCAGGGTGTCGATCAGCCACTCGATGCGCGGGTCGAAGCGCCACCAGCGCTGCTCCTCGTCCACCTCGTCCTGCGCCTGGTAGCTGACTTCCGGGTACAGCTCGGCGTGTTCGCCGATTGGCAGTTCCAGGTATTCGACCGGGCAGGGCAGCGGATAGGGGTGCAGCTCGCGCTCGGGGAAACCCTGCACGGCGGCACGGGTGTTGCGGAACAGCAGGCGACCTGTACCGTGGCGGTCGAGCAGCTCGCGCACCAGACGGGCGCGGGCTTCTTCGTCGCCGCCGTCGATGGCGTCCAGCAGTTCTCGACCTTCGTCGCCGAGGAAGCCGCCGATGGCATCACGCGCCTGGGCGCTCAGCGAGCCCTGATCCAGCAGTTCCTGCACCGCTTCGGCGACCGGGCGGTATTGGCTGCTTTCGGCTCGGAAGGCTTGCAGATCGTGGAAACGCGCCGGGTCGAGCAGACGCAGACGGGCGAAGTGGCTGTCCTGGCCGAGCTGTTCCGGGGTGGCGGTGAGCAGCAGCACACCAGGGATGACTTCGGCCAGTTGCTCGACCAGCGCGTATTCGGCGCTGGCCTTCTCCGGGTGCCAGACCAGGTGGTGAGCTTCATCGACCACCAGCAGATCCCAGCCGGCGGCGAACAGGGCATCCTGCGCCTTCTCGTCGTCCACCAGCCACTCCAGGGCGACCAGGGCCAGTTGGCAATCCTCGAAGGGGTTGCTGGCGTCGCTTTCCATGAAGCGTTCGGCATCGAACAGCGCCACTTCCAGGTTGAAGCGTCGGCGCATTTCCACCAGCCACTGGTGCTGCAGGTTTTCCGGCACCAGGATCAACACACGGCTGGCACGGCCGGAGAGCAGTTGGCGATGGATCACCAGGCCGGCTTCGATGGTCTTGCCCAGACCCACTTCGTCGGCCAGCAGTACGCGCGGTGCGATACGGTCGGCGACGCTGCGGGCGATGTGCAGCTGGTGGGCGATGGGTTGCGCGCGCACGCCGCCCAGGCCCCAGAGCGAGGACTGCAGCAGGCGGCTGTTGTGTTCCAGGCTGTGGTAGCGCAGGGCGAACCAACTCAGCGGATCGATCTGGCCGGCGAACAGGCGGTCGCTGGCCAGGCGGAACTGAATGAAGTTCGACAACTGGGTTTCCGGCATGCTGACCGGCTGGTGCTGGGCATTGAGGCCGTGGTAGACCAGCAGGCCGTCGATGTCCTCGACTTCCTGGACGCTGAGTTTCCAGCCCTCGAAATGGGTGATCTCGTCGCCGGGCACGAAGCGCACACGGGTCAGCGGTGCGTTGCGGGTGGCGTATTGGCGCGTTTCGCCGGTGGCCGGGTAGAGCACGGTGAGCAGACGGCCGTCCTCGGTGAGGATGGTTCCAAGCCCCAGTTCCGCTTCGCTGTCACTGATCCAGCGTTGCCCCGGTTGATACTGCGCCATGCCTGTCTCCCGTGTGAAAAAGCCGGCTATGGTAACGGATGCCGCGCCATGGCCAAAGCGCTCGTGGCACTATCGATGCGTCCGTCAGTCGAAAGTGTAGCGAGCGTGTCCTCAAGTCGCGGTTCCCGGCGCCGACAGCCTGACCAAAGGAGGTGCTGTGCCATGCTGCCACCGATCCCCCATAGCCTGGTGCCGGTCACTGCCACGCAGGACGTGATCAAGCCCAAGCCCGAAATTCCGCCGGTCACGCCTGCCGAAGGCAGTGCCAAGGAAAGTGCGCTCGGGCTGGACAGGCGCCATCCGCAAGAGGCCGAGGAGTTGCTGCGTGAAGAGCAGCGTCGTCGGCAGCGGCGCGGCTACACCCCGGAGCAGTTGGCCGAGGCCGAGCCGGAAGAGGTGGAGCAGGCGCTCGGAGATTTGCCCAGGCAAGGGCTGTGGGTCGATGTGGAAGTTTGAGACACTCCCTTAACCTTCTTGCGCGTAGATCGTCATGCTGTTCGCCGACCCTTTGCCCGTCCTTGCCGATGCCGAGCTGGATTTTCTACCCGGTTGGGTCGATGCGGCCCTGGCCGAGGGCTGGCTGCAAGCGCTGGTCGAGCAAACGCCCTGGCAGCAGCCAGAGTTGTTCATCCATGGGCGCTACCATCCAACACCAAGGCTGACGGCCTGGTACGGCGACCCCGAGGCGCGTTATCGCTATTCCGGTAAGGTGCACGAGCCGTTGCCCTGGACGCCCTTGCTGGAAGAGATTCGCCAGCGAGTCGCGAAAGAGGTGGGCCAGCCGCTCAATGCCGTGCTGCTCAACTACTACCGCGACGGCCAGGACTCCATGGGCTGGCACAGCGATGCAGAACCCGAGTTGGGGCGCAATCCGCTGATCGCCTCGCTGAACCTGGGTGGCAGCCGGCGTTTCGACTTGCGCCGGGTGGGCACGACGCGTATCGAACATTCGCTGACACTCGACCACGCTTCGCTACTGGTCATGCGGGGGCCGACCCAGCATCATTGGCAGCACCAAGTGGCGAAGACGCGGCGAGCCTGCGCACCGCGCCTGAACCTGACCTTTCGCCTGATCCGGTTTCCGCTATGAGCAACGACGACAAGCTGATCGATTTCGCCACCGAGCGCGACAAGCGCATCCACGATCTCAACGACAAGCGTCTCAACGACATGCGCCAGGCCTTCGAGCAGGTGCTGCCGCTGGCCAAAGGCAAGAAGAAGTCCAAGAGCAAGCCGAAGAAGCGCTGAGTACCGCTGTCCGTCCCGCTGCATGCGGCCCTTCTGGGCCGCACCTCCCGCCTCGTACCCCCTCGATTTCTTGACCTGGGTCAGTATTCCCCCAGGCCTGATCGCACCTGCTCGCTGGCCATTGATCCAGATCAATTTTCCTGCCGCCAGCGCTGATAACGTGAAGCCATCCCAGACAGACAGGCACAACAGGAGGCAGCCATGTTCGTCGATACAGTGGTTCTCGCCGGAGTCGGCACCGTTCTTCTGATGGTCGCGTTCTTCGGGGGTGTTGGTTACTTCATCTGGAAGGATGCTCACAAGCGCAAGCAGAGCTGATCCTTCCAGTTAACTGGGCACGCAAGGCAATTCGGGCGACTTCGGTCGCCCTTTTTTTGTTCTGCGTATTTTGCGGGGCGCCATCACTGAGCAGCGATAGCGCTTGTGCGAGCGACAGGCGGCGCGGCTGGGGGTGGACGAAAACTAGATAGCAGGCTAATAATTAGCCCCATTGGCAGTCCGCTCGGGCGGCCGTCTATGCTTCTTTCGTCTTTCTTCAGATCTCGACTCCATGCGTGACTCCCTGCTGGCCTTCGTCGCGCCCAGCGCCCAGGCCGTTCAATTCGCGATCAAGACCCTCCTGGCCGCTGGGCTGGCGCTGTGGTGCGCCTTTCGCTTCGGTCTGGAGCAGCCGCAATGGGCGTTGATGACCGCTTTTATCGTCGCTCAGCCCTTGTCCGGCATGGTGGTGCAGAAAGGCCTGGCGCGCCTGCTCGGTACCCTGATCGGGGCGAGTATGACGGTGCTGCTGATGGCTCTGTTCGCCCAGGCACCCTGGTTGTTCCTCATCGCCGTGGCGCTGTGGATGGGCCTGTGCACGGCGGCTTCGACCATGCTGCGCAGCGCCTGGAGCTACGCCTTCGTGCTGGCGGGCTACACCGTGGCGATCATCGGCCTGCCGGCCATCAGCCAACCCCTGACGGTGTTCGATCAGGCGGTTGCGCGCGGCACAGAGATTGCCCTGGGCATTCTCTGTGCCACGGTGGTCAGTGCCGTATTCTGGCCGCAGCGCGTAGAGCGGCAACTGGGGCAGCAGGCGCGTAGCGTCTGGCAGGCCGGGGTGAGCGCTGCCAGCCAGACATTGGCGGGTGAGCCCATGGCGCGTCAGGGGTTGCTGGAGGTACTGGGACGCATGGTGGCGGTGGACGCCCAGCGTGAGCATGCCTGGTTCGAGGGTAATCGCGGCCGGCAACGCGCGGCGGCCTTGCGCCTGCTCAGCCGTGATCTGCTGACGATGCTGCGCCTGGCGCGCGGCGTCGGCCGGCAATGGCGGCAGCTCGACGAGGTCGAGAACCACGCCCTGGCGCCCTGGATGCAGCGTGTGCGCGACTGCCTGTCCGATCCGCAGGGTTCGCGCTGCGCGATCCTGGCGCAGGAAATGCGCGAAGTCGCCGAAGAGCAGGCGCTGAGCGCCGCTCAGCGACGCTGTCTGGAGCGACTCGCTTTGCTCATGCTGCGCCTGGAAACTGCAGGCAACGCGCTGCAGGCGGTGGAGCAGGGCGAGGTACGCGGTAGTCTGCCACCCGCGTTGTCCTGGCACCGCGATTGGCAAACCGCAATGCTCTATGGCTCGCGCAGCGCCCTGGCCTTTCTGGCATTGGCGGCGTTCTGGATGGCCACGGCCTGGACGGCCGCCAGCGGCGCGATGTTGCTGGCCAGCGTGGTCTGCAGCCTGTTCGCCAGCCGCGAGAACGCGGCGCAGATCGGCCTGTTGTTTCTGCGTGGCATCTTCTATGCCTTGCCGGTGGCTTTTTTCGTCGGGCAGATTCTGCTGCCACAGCTCAGTGGTTTCCCCATGCTCTGCCTGGCATTGGGCGTACCGCTGTTCTTCGGTGCGCTGGGCATGGCCAAGCCGGCGCTGGGCGCGACGGCGACCTCCTTCTGTCTGCACTTCATCGTGCTGTGCGCACCGCAGAACGACATGAACTACGACCTGGCGTTTTTCTTCAACGAGGCGCAGGCCATGCTCATCGGCGTCACCTGTGCCGTGCTGGCGTTCAATCTGATCGGCTTGCGCAGCCCGCGCTGGCATGGTCGTCGTTTGCTGCGAGCAACCCTGCAGGATCTGGCGCGTCTGACGCAGCACCGCTTGATCGGTGCGGAGAGCTGGTTCGGTGGGCGCATGGCTGATCGCTTGCTGCAACTGGCGCGGCATTATCCGTTGTTGCCGAGCCAGACCCGCAACCGCTGGGATGACGGCGTTGCCAGCCTGGATCTGGGGGACGAGTTGTTGCACCTGCGAGCCTGCCTGGCAGCCGGTGACAGCTCTCTGGGGCAGGCTGAGGCGGACTTTCTCGCGCGCCTGCGTCAGCAATTGTTGCTGGGGCCGGCAGCCGAGCGCGAATCGGCCCTGGATGAGGCGGCTAACCAGCTGCTGCAGGCTCTGCGTGCCGCGCCGTCGAGTATCGACAGGCGCCTGGCAGAGGCTGCTTTGCTGCAGTTGCAGGATGGCTGGCGGCGCTGGTGTGGATTACAGGAGGGCACCGATGGGCTTGCGTGAATGGTCGCTGGGCGGCGTCTTGCTCAGCCCGCTGTTGTTGTATGCGCTACTGGCGCTGCTGCTGACCGGCGTGCTGCGCATCGGCTTGCAGCGGGTCGGCATGGCGCGCTGGATCTGGCATGAGGCGCTGTTCGACTGTGCCCTCTATGTGTGCGTATTGGCGGCCGTGGTGGCCGTTTTGGGACAATAAACGAGGAGAAAGGCATGCGTTCTGTCGTGCGTGTCGGCATTACCTTGAGCCTGGTAGCCGTGGCGATCATCGCCGGTGCCTGGCTGTGGCAGCACTACCTGTATTCGCCCTGGACGCGCGATGCGCGCGTGCGCGCCGATGTGGTCACCATCGCCCCGGATCTGTCCGGTTGGGTGCGCGAACTGAAGGTGCGCGACAATCAGCAGGTTGCCGCCGGCGAGCTGCTGATGAGCCTGGATCGGGATCGCTACCAGGCGGCTCTGGAGCAGGCGCAGGCCGTGGCCGAGACACGCCACCAGCAATTGCTGTTGCGCGAACACGAGGCCGTGCGGCGTGATCGCCTCGGGCCGCAGGCGATCAGCGCCGAGTTGCGCGACAACGCCCAGCTCAATGCCGAGATCGCGCGTGGTGAATATCGCCAGGCGCAGGCTGCAGTGAAACTCGCCGAACTGGACGTGCAGCGCAGCGAGGTGCGCGCACCGCGTAGCGGGCAGGTGACCAACCTGCAATTGGCCGAGGGTAACTACGTGCGTGCAGGTGAGCCGGTGCTGGCCCTGGTGGACGAGGCCTCGTTCTACGTGCAGGCCTATTTCGAGGAAACCAAGCTACCGCGCATCAAGGTCGGCGCTCCGGTGCAGGTCTGGCTGATGGGCAGGGATCAGCCGCTGGACGGGGAGGTGGAGAGCATCAGTCGCGGTATTACCGACCGCAACGCCAGCCCGGACGGCCAATTGCTGGCCAATGTCGAGCCGACCTTCAACTGGGTGCGGCTGGCGCAGCGGATACCGGTGCGCATCCGTCTGGCCGAGCTGCCGCAGGGTGTACAGCTCAGTGCCGGCATGACCGCCAGCGTGCGGGTGCTGAGCGACTGATCCACGCACAATCTGCGCGAAGCGCGTGACGCGAACGCGCACATGGCCGACACTATGGCCCCGCTGTTTCGTCCACCGTTTCAGGCCGGCTGCGACCGGCCCTTGTCGAGAGGTCATGTCATGTCGTTCAAAGTTTTCGTCGACGGCCAGGAAGGTACCACCGGCCTGCGTCTGCTGGATTACCTGGCCGGGCGCCCGGACATCGAGCTGCTGCGCATCGACGAGGCCAAACGCAAGGACAGTGCCGAGCGTGCACGATTCCTAAACGCTGCCGACGTGGCCTTCCTCTGCCTGCCGGATGCCGCCTCGCGTGAAGCCGTGAGCCTGGTGACCAACCCGAACACCTGCATCATCGATGCCAGCACTGCTTTCCGCACCGACAGCGGCTGGACTTACGGCCTGCCGGAACTGGCTGCCGGCCAGCGCGAGGCGATCCGTACCAGCAAGCGCATCGCCAACCCAGGTTGCCACGCTACGGCTTTCATCCTGCTGGTGCGCCCGTTGGTGGACGCGGGTCTGCTGCCCAAGGATTACCCGACCAGCGCCTTCTCCCTGACCGGTTACAGCGGTGGTGGCAAGTCGATGATCGCCCAGTACGAAGCCGGTGGCGATGCGCGCCTGAAGAGCCCGCGTCCCTATGCCATGACCCAGGGGCACAAGCACCTGCCGGAAATGCGCGTGCAGACCGGCATCGCCCTGGCACCGGTGTTCAGCCCCATCGTCGGCGACTTCCTCAAGGGGCTGTCCGTTACCGTGCCGTTGCACCTGGATCGCCTGGCGCCCGGCACCACGCCGCAGCAAGTGCATGAAGCCCTGCAGCGCCACTACGCCGGCGAGCGTTTCATCCGGGTGATGCCGCTGGAAGGTGAGCGGAACCTGGATGAAGGCTTCTTCGACGTGCAGGGCTGCAATGACACCAATCGGGCCGATCTCTTCGTCTTCGGCAATGCCGAGCGGGTGACCCTGGTGGCGCGCCTGGATAACCTCGGCAAGGGCGCGGCTGGTGCGGCTGTGCAATGCATGAACGTGCATATCGGCGCGGCCGAAGACACCGGGCTGAGCAGCGGGCTGTAAAACCCCCAGTTCTCCAGAGGTGGTGCTCTGGAGATTGCCGGCCTAGATCCATACAGAGAAACGCCGCGAACCCAACAGGATTCGCGGCGTTTTCTATTCTCCAGACGCCGATTGGCGGCTACTCAGCCCCACGTCACTGATCGTCGAAATACCGCTCGTGCCAGGCCACCAGTGGATGCGGGCTGCCCAGCTTCTGGCCGTAGATCACCGAGTAGGACAGCACGTTCTGCACGTACTGGCGCGTTTCGTCGAAGGGAATGTTCTCCACCCACACGTCGTAACTGAGGTGATTGGCACCACGCAGCCATTGGCGTACGCGGCCCGGGCCTGCGTTGTAGGCGGCGGAGGCGAGGACTCGGTTGCCATTGAACTGGCCATATATCTGGCTCAGGTAGGCTGCACCCAGCTGGATGTTGACGTCAGGGTTGAGGGCCTGCTGCGGTGAGGCCATGGGAATGCTGAACTTGCGCGCGGTTTCCTTGGCGGTGCCCGGCATCAATTGCATCAGGCCCATGGCGCCGGCGTGGGAGCGGGCGTCGGCCATGAAGGCGCTTTCCTGGCGAGTGATGGCGAACACCCAGCTCGAATGTATGTCGCGGCGCTGCGCTTCACGCACCAGTTCGTCGCGGTGGGCCATGGGGAAACGCACGTCCAGATCATCCCAGTACTGGGCCTGGCTGATGGTGCGGATGGCCGGGAAGTACCAACCCATGTCGTAGGCCAGGCGCGCCTGTGCTACCAGCTCGTCACGGCTGAACAGGCGGCTGACGTGGTACCACTCGCGGCGCCCGTCGACGATCTGGCCACGCGCATGGAATTCCAGGGCGCGCTTGATGCCGGCGGTATTGCGCACCTTCTGCACCACCTTGGGGTCGAGCGCCAACGGCTGGTTGTTCAGCTTGTAGGGTGCCTTGACCTGATCGGCGGCCATGAAGCCATAGAAATCACGTTCCTTGGCCAGCGCCTGGAACAGGGTCGCCGGCTGCTGGCTGTTCGGCTGAGAGAGCTGCAGGCTGCGCGCCGCCCAGTAGCGCCAGCGGTTGCTGCTGGCCAGCTCGGCCGGCATGCGTTGGGTCAGCTGATAGGCCTCGTCCCAGCGACCGCTGCGCAGCAGCAGGCGGGCGCGCCATTCGCTGACGGTGTTGTCACGCAGTTGCGGGTCGTACTTGGCCATGACGTCGAGGCCGCGTGGGTCGAAGCGTCGCGCCAGGGTCAGACCGATCTGGCGGGCGATGGCGACCTGTTCGTCCTGGGAGAACTTCATGCGCTGGGCGTAGCTGTCGAGCAGGCTCAGGGCATCTTCCGGGCTCTGCCTGGCCAGACGGCGCAAGCCCAGGCCGACCACATCGGCCATGGCGGCGTCAGCCGGTGTGAAGCGAGCACTCTGCTTGAGTATCTGCGGCTTCTGCGCCACCTCCACCAGCAGTGCGCCACGGGCGCCGAGGGTCGGCATGCTCTTGATCAGGTGATTGGCCAGGCCGTAGTTGCCAGCCTCGACGGCCAGCTTGGTGCGTTGCCAGCGGCGCTGTTCGGTCAACTGGCCATTGGCGGCCCAGCGCTCGAACAGGGGATCGCAGGCGTTGGGTTGCGATTTGCCGACCAACCAGAGCTTCTCGGCAGTGGCGTTGCCCTCGGCGTTCAGGCCATGACTGAGCTGGTACTGGCCGTACAGGCAGTCCAGTTCGGTGAAATTGAGCTTGGCATCGTAGTAGGTGAGGAAGGGCTTCCAATCACCACGTTCGGCCAGCAGGCGCAGCCAGCGCAGCTTCATCCAGCTGGCTTGCGGCAGGTCGCCGTGTTCGGCGAGAAATTTTTCCACCTCGGCGTTGCTTGCCGATTTCAGGCGGTTGGTCAGGTCGTCGTAGGCCAGGTACGGCGTCAGCGGGTAATCGCGCAGGGCGCCGGCATAGTTGCGGTAGGGGCCGCTGTCGCCCTTGGCCAGTGCACGCTTGGCTTCATCGTAGAACTGGCGTTGCTGCGCCAGGTTGGCAGCATCGGCCTGGGCGATGCCGATGGTGCTGAGGATCAGACAGGACAGAGCGGAGAAAAGACGACCACGCATGACAATTCCAGGGGGCGAACAGGTAAGTGGGCAGCCGCATCCATCTGGCCGCATGGCTCTAGCTTAGCCCTTCGACCCCTGCCGGCGAAAGCGCGGAGCAGCCTACCGACACAGCTGGAAAAATACGCGCAGGCGGATCGGCCGCTCATGCCGAAACGGGAACCTGCCGCGAGCAACTCGGGTAGAATGCGCCCCCTGTTTCCGGAGGTAGTCATGACCCTGCTCAAGTTCGCCGATGTTTCCCTCGCCTATGGCGCCATGCCCCTGCTCGACGGGGTGTCCTGGCAGATCGCCCGGGGCGAACGGGTGTGCATCATCGGCCGTAACGGCACTGGCAAGTCGAGCATGCTGCGCCTGGTCAAGGGCGACCAGATGGCCGATGACGGCGAAATCTGGCGCGCGCCGGGGCTGAAGATCGGCGAGTTGCCGCAGGAGCTGCCGCGCGCCGACGAGCGGACGGTATTCGACGTGGTGGCCGAGGGCCTGGCAGGCGTCGGTGAGCTGCTGGCGCGCTATCACCATCTGGCGCAGAACATCCACGGCGATGACGACCTCGAACAACTGATGCATGTGCAGCAGGAGCTGGAGGCCAAAGACGGCTGGCGCCTGCAGCAACTGGTCGACAGCACCCTGAGCCGCCTGCAGTTGCCGGCCGACAAGACTCTGGCCGAGCTTTCCGGTGGCTGGCGCCGGCGCGTGCTGCTGGCCCAGGCGCTGGTCTCCGAGCCGGATCTGCTACTGCTCGACGAACCGACCAACCACCTGGACATCGGCGCCATCGCCTGGCTCGAAGAAGCGCTGAAAGACTTTGGCGGCGCCGTGCTCTTCATCACTCACGACCGCTCCTTCCTGCAGAACCTGGCCACGCGCATTCTCGAACTGGATCGTGGCGGCCTGATCGACTGGAACGGCGACTACGCCAGCTTCCTGGTGCACAAGGAGCAGCAACTGGCTGCCGAGGAAACCGCCAATGCGCTGTTCGACAAGCGCCTGGCCCAGGAAGAAGTGTGGATCCGCCAGGGCATCAAGGCCCGGCGTACTCGCAACGAAGGCCGCGTGCGTGCCCTCAAGGCGATGCGCTCCGAACGTGCCGAGCGCCGTGAGCGTCAGGGCAAGGCCAGCATCCAGCTGGATGCGGCGGACAAGTCCGGCAAGCAGGTGATAGTGGCAGAAAACGTCAGTTTTGCGCACGCAGGGGGAGTTGCCCTGGTGCGCGACTTCTCCATGGTGCTGCAGCGTGGCGACCGCATCGGCCTGCTCGGCGCCAATGGCACCGGCAAGACCACACTGCTCAAGCTGTTGCTCGGCGAGTTGCAACCGACTGCTGGCACGATAATGGCAGGCACCAAGCTGGAGGTGGCGTACTTCGATCAGTTGCGCCTCCAGCTGGAACCTGAAAAGACCGTGATAGACAACCTCGCGGAAGGTCGCGACTTCATCGTCATCGACGGCCAGAGCCGTCACGTCCTCAGCTACCTGGGGGACTTCCTGTTCAGTCCACAGCGTGCCCGTACCCCGGTCAAGGCCTTGTCCGGCGGGGAGCGAGCGCGTCTGCTGTTGGCCAAGCTGTTCAGCAAACCGGCGAACCTGCTGGTATTGGACGAACCGACCAACGATCTGGATGTGGAAACCCTCGAACTGCTCGAAGAGGTGCTGCTGAGCTTCCCGGGTACGGTGCTGATGGTCAGCCACGACCGGGCGTTCCTCGATAACGTGGTCACCAGCACCCTGGTGTTCGAGGGCGAAGGCCGCGTGCGCGAGTACGTCGGCGGTTATCAGGACTGGCTGCGTCAAGGCGGATCGCCGCGCCTGTTGGGTGTTGGCGAGAGCAAGTCGGGCAAGGCCGAGCTGGCCAGTGCCGTGGTCGAGGCGCCACAGCCGACCGCGAGCGCGCCAGCAGCGACGCAGGCCGCGGCTGAACCGGCTAAGAAGAAACTGAGCTACAAGCTGCAGCGTGAGCTGGAGGCGATTCCCGGGCAGATCGATGCCCTGGAGCAGGAAATGGCGACGCTGCAGGCGCAGATCGCCGATCCGGCCTTCTACCAGCAGGCGTCGCAGATCACTACGCAAGCATTGGCGCGTCTCGATGACCTGCAGACGGAGTTGGACAGGTTGATCGAGCGCTGGGCAGAACTGGAAGCCTGAAAGGGGCACTTAAGCGCATGGCCATCGAATACCGCATCACCCTCGACGACAATCATCAGTTCAGCTATAGGATCGAGCTGAACCGAGAGTATGACCCCGAGCAGGCCCGCCAAACACCGGCCTGGACTCGCCTCGGGCATCAGCAGTGCAGCAATTGTCCGCTCAGCCGCGAGCAGTTCAGCCATTGTCCGGCAGCGGTGGATCTGCACCGCGTCATCGAGGATTTTCGTGGCCTGCCGGCCTTCAAGAAGGCCAGTGTCTGGGTACGCACGCCCGAGCGCGAGTACACCAAGCACCTCGGGCTGGAGGAGGGCTTGCGCGCCTTGCTCGGTGTGATCATGGCCACCAGTGCCTGCCCGCTGCTGGGGCGTCTGCGGCCGATGGCGCAGCATCACCTGCCGTTCGCCAACAACCAGGAGTTCATCCTGCGCACCGTGTCGCTGTACCTGACGCGGCAGTACTTCAACATGCGCGAAGGGCGTCTGGCGGATTGGGAACTCAAGGGGCTAGTGCGCATGTTCCAGCAACTCAAGCTGGTCAATCAGGCGTTCTGGCAGCGCATCCATGACACCTGCGAAGGTGATTCCAACCTCAAGGCCTTCCTCACCTTCTTCTCGATGTCATCGAGCATGACGGTCTCGCTCGAGACCCAGTTGCAGAAGATCCGCCCGCTGGTGATGAGTGCGGGCGACTCCTTCGACTGACCTGTATCGGCTTCGATCAGGCGCTCTTGTCGGATTTCTTCAGGCGCACGGCCAGCACGTCGCAGGGCGCGCCGTGCAGCACGTCATTGGCGGTCGAACCGAGTAGCAACGCCAGGCCGTGACGTCCGTGGCTGCCCACGACGATCAGGTCGCAGCCCTGTTCTTCCGCCAGGCGGTGAATCTCCTGACGCGGCTGGCCGTAGGCCAGGTGGCGCTGATCCGCTGTCAACTCCGGGTACTTGCCGCTGAACGCGTCCAGGCGCTCGCGTGCCTGCTCGAACTGCTGCTGTTGCAGCATCGACAGATCCATCGGCACGTCACCGCCAAAGGCCATCGCCATGGGTTCGACGATGTGCACCAGGGACATCTTGGCGTTGCTGGCCTGGGCCAGTTTGTACGCCCGTTTGACGACAGGATCGCATTCCTCGGTGAGGTCGACGGCGACCAGAATGTGCTGGTAGGGCATGGTGAACTCCTCCTAAGGATAGAAACCGCTCTGCGTCCAGTATGGCTCTGGATGCGCGTTGATGTCTTGAATAAAAAGCCCGGTGCGAGCACCGGGCCGGGGATGGCCAGGCAGGCCGGAAAGAAACATCAGAGCTGGTTGGCGGCGTATTGGGCCGCTACGTCTTCCAGCCCCTCGATGATGCTGTCGGAATACTTGTTGACCAGAAAGGGGACGGTGTTCTGGTTGTAGTTCAGCAGAGATTTCTCGATATAGCGAAACTTGGTGCCAATAGTGCCAAGTTCCGTCCTGATCTGTGCAGTGTTCTGGCTTTCCTGGGTGAGGTCATCCAGGCGGCTGGCGAAGGCTCGCACCAGTTCGTCAAGGGCGCGCTCCTCACCACCGCCGAAGAAACTGGCACCTACCGAGGCGCTACGTGAAGCGTAGTCCAGCGCGATGCCCTGCATCAAAAGACTCTGCTCGCGGCTGCGTTGAGCCAGTGTGGGCACGACCTGTCCGCTTTCTTCCTGGATTTTCAGGTAAAGCGCCTGGGCGATGTCCATGAGCTGCCGATTGCTTTCGGCCATGTCGGCGACTGGCTGCAAGTCGGTGAAGCCCTGCTTGCGCATCGTCTCCATCAAATTCTGCAATGCGCTGCGATAGTTCTGCCACTCGCCGCTGAGGCGCTGCTGCAGTGTCTTCGAGCCGTCACCCGGCATGACGCCCAGCGCATCCAGCTGTGTCTGCGCCTGCTGTACGGACTCGTTGATCCTCCGGGCATAGCGCTGATCGCCTTCCATGCCGTTGAACATGTAGAAATCACCCAGGCTCTTCTGTGCCGCCAGGCGCATCTGGTGGAGATGCAACAGATCGTCGGCTGGTGCCGCCAGAAGACAAGGAGCGAGTAACAACTGCAGTGCAAGGGCGAGGAGGGCGCCCAGTGGGGAGGCAAGCTTACGGCGGCTCGACATGGTGAACTCCGCATGGCCCATCGATGGGCTCGACTTGTTGTTGTATTCAGGCTCGCAAGCCAGGGCCAGGCGAGCCTGAGGCGACTGTACCCGCAGCCTCGGCGTTTGGCTAGGCGAAGGCGGGGGCGCGCCGGGTTCACGAAATCATCGCGATATCCGGGTATAGATGCTGCTTATCGAGTAGCCCTGCAAGCCGCGTACTTGCTGAGCTGGCCTGATAAAACGAAACGGCTGCGCAGGAAGGCCAATTGACAAGTTCTGGCTTTTCCCCGATGGTGTGCATACCCAAATCAAACGGGCGTATGAATTGAGCGTTTGCCTGGTCAGGCGCGCCACTACAGCCCGAATATCGCGTCGGTGGGTGTGTCGTACCGATTGGAGCTATGCTCGCGGCTATGCCGTGAGCTGGCTTGCCGGTTGGCTCCGATGTGTACTGTTCAGCTTCCATACCGTGGAGATCAGTTGATGATTTACGAAGGTAAAGCCATCACGGTTAAGGCTCTTGAGAGCGGCATCGTCGAATTGAATTTCGACCTCAAGGGTGAGTCCGTCAACAAATTCAACCGTCTTACCCTCAATGAGCTGCGCGCCTCCGTCGACGCGATCAAGGCTGACGGTTCGATCAAGGGCGTGATTGTTACCAGTGGCAAGGACGTGTTTATCGTCGGTGCGGATATCACCGAGTTCGTCGACAACTTCAAGTTGCCGGACGAAGAGCTGGTAGCTGGCAACCTCGAAGCCAACAAGATCTTCAGCGATTTCGAAGACCTCGCCGTGCCGACCGTCGTCGCCATCAACGGCATCGCCCTGGGTGGCGGTTTCGAGATGTGCCTGGCCGGTGATTACCGCGTAATGAGCGAGACCGCCAAGATCGGTCTGCCAGAAGTCAAGCTGGGTATCTACCCGGGCTTCGGCGGTACCGTGCGCCTGCCGCGCGTGATCGGCACCGACAACGCTGTCGAGTGGATCGCCTCCGGCAAGGAAAACCGTGCAGACGACGCGCTGAAAGTCGGCGCCGTCGATGCCGTGGTCGCACCCGCCAAACTCAAGGACGCTGCACTGGATCTGGTCAAGCGCGCCATCTCTGGCGAGCTGGACTACAAGGCCAAACGTCAGCCCAAGCTGGAAAAGCTCAAGCTCAACGCCATCGAGCAGATGATGTGCTTCGAGACCGCCAAGGGCTTCGTCGCTGGCCAGGCCGGCCCGAACTACCCGGCGCCGGTCGAGGCGATCAAGACCATTCAGAAAGCCGCCAACTTCGGCCGTGACAAGGCGCTGGAAGTCGAAGCTGCCGGCTTCGTCAAACTGGCCAAGACCTCGGTTGCCGAGAGCCTGATCGGTCTGTTCCTGAACGATCAGGAACTGAAGAAAAAGGCCAAGCACCACGACGAAATCGCTCGCGACGTGAAACTGGCTGCCGTCCTCGGCGCGGGCATCATGGGCGGTGGCATTGCCTACCAGTCGGCTTCCAAGGGCACCCCGATCCTGATGAAGGATATCCGTGAAGAGGGTATCCAGATGGGCTTGAACGAGGCTTCCAAGCTGCTCGGCAAGCGCGTCGAGAAGGGCCGCATGACCCCGGCGAAGATGGCCGAAGCCCTCAACGCCATCCGCCCGACCATGTCCTACGGTGATTTTGGCAACGTCGACATCGTCGTCGAAGCCGTGGTCGAGAACCCCAAGGTCAAGCAGATCGTGCTGGCCGAAGTGGAAGGCGTGGTGCGTGAAGACGCCATCCTGGCCTCCAACACCTCGACCATCTCCATCAGCCTGCTGGCACAGGCGCTCAAGCGTCCGGAAAACTTCGTCGGCATGCACTTCTTCAACCCGGTGCACATGATGCCGCTGGTGGAAGTCATCCGTGGTGAGAAGTCCAGCGAAGTGGCCGTGGCCACCACCGTGGCTTACGCCAAGAAAATGGGCAAGAACCCGATCGTGGTCAATGACTGCCCCGGCTTCCTGGTCAACCGCGTGCTGTTCCCGTACTTCGGCGGCTTCTCCAAGCTGCTGGGCTTCGGCGTCGACTTCGTGCGTATCGACAAGGTGATGGAGAAGTTCGGCTGGCCCATGGGTCCGGCTTATCTATCCGACGTGGTCGGCATCGACACCGGCCACCATGGTCGTGATGTGATGGCCGAAGGCTTCCCGGATCGCATGGCTGTCGAAGGCAAGACCGCCGTCGACGTGATGTACGAAGCCAATCGCCTGGGCCAGAAGAATGGCAAAGGCTTCTACGCTTACGAAACCGACAAGCGCGGCAAGCCGAAGAAGGTCTCCGACCCGGCGGCTTACGAGCTGCTCAAGTCCATCGTGGTCGAAGAGCGTGAAGTCACCGACGAGGACATCATCAACTTCATGATGATCCCGCTGTGCATGGAAACCGTTCGTTGCCTGGAAGATGGCATCGTCGACACCGCAGCCGAGGCCGACATGGGCCTGATCTACGGTATCGGCTTCCCTCCCTTCCGTGGCGGTGCGCTGCGCTACATCGACTCCATCGGTGTGGCTGAATTCGTCGCCCTGGCCGACAAGTATGCCGAGCTGGGCGCCCTGTACCACCCGACCGCAAAACTTCGCGAGATGGCCGCCAAGGGCCAGAAGTTCTTCGGTTAATCGTGCAGCGAACAGAGCGAGAATAGAAATATGAGCCTGAATCCTAGAGATGCAGTGATCGTCGACTTCGGTCGTACCCCGATGGGTCGTTCCAAGGGCGGCATGCACCGTAACACCCGCGCCGAGACCATGTCCGCGCACCTGATTAGCAAGCTGCTGGAGCGTAACGCCAAGGTCGATCCGGCCGAAGTCGAGGACGTGATCTGGGGCTGCGTCAACCAGACCCTGGAACAGGGCTGGAACATCGCGCGCATGGCGTCGCTGATGACCCAGATCCCGCACACCAGCGCCGGCCAGACCGTCAGCCGCCTGTGTGGTTCGTCCATGAGCGCCCTGCACACCGCCGTGCAGGCGATCCAGACCGGTAACGGCGACGTGTTCGTTGTCGGCGGTGTGGAGCACATGGGCCACGTCGGCATGATGCACGGCGTCGACCCGAACCCGCACCTGTCGCTGTACGCCGCCAAGGCTTCCGGCATGATGGGCCTGACCGCTGAAATGCTGGGCAAGATGCATGGCATCAGCCGTGAGCAGCAGGACGCCTTCGGTGAGCGTTCGCACCGTCTGGCACACAAGGCCACCGTCGAAGGCAAGTTCAAGGATGAAATCATCCCGATGCAAGGCTACGACGAGAACGGTTTCCTGAAGATGTACGACTTCGACGAAACCATTCGTCCGGAAACCACCCTGGAAAGCCTGGCTGCACTGAAGCCTGCCTTCAACCCGAAAGGCGGCACCGTGACTGCGGGTACGTCCTCGCAGATCACCGACGGCGCCTCCTGCATGATCGTCATGAGCGCCCAGCGTGCTCAGGATCTGGGCATCCAGCCGATGGCCGTGGTTCGCGCCATGGCCGTTGCCGGTGTCGATCCGGCGATCATGGGTTACGGTCCGGTGCCGTCGACCCAGAAGGCGCTCAAGCGTGCCGGTCTGAGCATGGCTGACATCGATTTCGTCGAGCTCAACGAAGCCTTCGCGGCCCAGGCTCTGCCGGTGCTGAAGGATCTGAAGCTGCTCGACAAGATGGAAGAGAAGGTCAACCTGCACGGCGGCGCGATCGCCCTGGGTCACCCCTTCGGTTGTTCCGGTGCCCGTATCTCCGGTACCCTGCTCAACGTCATGAAGCAGAACGGCGGCACTTTCGGTGTCTCCACCATGTGCGTGGGCCTTGGCCAAGGCATCACCACCGTGTTCGAACGCGTCTAAGCGTCCGAGCCAAACAAGACCGGGGCCCAGTGCCCCGGTTTTGCTTTCTGGCCTTGTTCATTCGGGTGCTGCCACGGCGCCCGGCAAGCCGAGCCGTCATGGCCGGGCTTTTCATGCGGGGAAACGTCATGCAGCTACAACCAGGGCTCTATCGTCACTACAAAGGGCCGCAGTATCGCGTCTTCGGCGTGGCGCAGCATTCCGAGACCGAGGAACCGTTGGTCATCTATCAGGCACTGTATGGGGAGTTCGGGCTCTGGGTCAGGCCGCTGGCAATGTTTTGCGAGCAGGTCGAGGTGGACGGCCAGACGCTTCCGCGCTTTGCTTTGATTCAGGCCGAAGTCAGCCCTATTGGTGGTGCAGAGGTCTGAGGCGCATTTCCCCGCGCTTGACCTTCACTCGGTCGCCACTATATATAGCGGGGCCTTAAGGTTACCCGCCTTCTATATTTCGCAATTCAGGAATTTTCTGATCCATGGGCAAATCGCTGGTCATCGTGGAATCCCCGGCCAAGGCCAAGACCATCAACAAGTACCTGGGCAGCCAGTACGTGGTGAAGTCGAGCATCGGCCACATCCGTGACCTGCCTACCAGCGGCTCGGCAAGCGCCACCAAGGAGCCTGCCAAGCGTGGCAAGGCCGCCGCGGAGGCGCCTGCACTGTCGCCCAAGGAAAAGGCCAAGCGTCAGCTGTTCGCCCGCATGGGCGTCGATCCCGAGCACGGCTGGAAGGCCAAGTACGAGATCCTGCCTGGCAAGGAAAAGGTGATCGAGGAACTGCGCCGCTTGGCCAAGGATGCCGACACCATCTATCTCGCAACCGACTTGGATCGCGAGGGGGAGGCCATCGCCTGGCACCTGCGCGAATCCATCGGTGGTGACGACAGCCGCTACAAGCGCGTGGTGTTCAACGAGATCACCAAGAAGGCGATTCAGGATGCCTTCTCCAAACCTGGCGAGCTGGATATCAATCGCGTCAACGCCCAGCAGGCGCGTCGCTTCCTCGACCGCGTGGTGGGCTACATGGTCTCGCCGCTGCTGTGGGCCAAGATTGCCCGTGGTCTGTCTGCCGGTCGCGTGCAGTCGGTAGCGGTGAAGCTGGTGGTGGCGCGCGAGAAAGAAATCCGTGCCTTCGTTCCGGAAGAATACTGGGAAGTGCACGCCGATCTCGGTACCGCGAAGAATGCCAAGGTGCGCTTCGAGGTGGTGCGCGAAGACGGCTCGGCGTTCAAGCCGGTCAACGAAGCGCAGGCCATGGCGGCGCTGGAGAAGCTCAAGGCTTCCAGCTACAGCGTGGTCAAGCGCGAAGACCGTCCGACCAGCAGCAAGCCCTCGGCTCCGTTCATCACCTCGACCCTGCAGCAGGCCGCGAGCAACCGCCTGGGCTTCGGGGTGAAGAAGACCATGATGATGGCCCAGCGTCTCTACGAGGCCGGCTACATCACCTATATGCGTACCGACTCGACCAACCTGTCCAACGACGCGGTGGAGATGGTGCGTGGTTTCATCGGCAGCGAGTACGGCGACAAGTACCTGCCGGGTAAGCCCAACCTGTATTCGAGCAAGGAAGGCGCGCAGGAGGCGCACGAAGCGATTCGTCCGTCCGACGTCAACCTGCGCCCGACCCAGCTGTCCGGCATGGAGCGTGATGCCGAGCGCCTGTATGACCTGATCTGGCGCCAGTTCGTCGCTTGCCAGATGCCGCCGGCCGAGTACCTGTCCACAAGCGTCACCGTGGCTGCTGGCAACTTCGAGCTGCGCGCCAAGGGCCGCATCCTCAAGTTCGACGGTTATACCCGCGTACTGCCGCAGCAGAGCAAGCCCGGCGAGGACGATGTCCTGCCGGAAATGAAGGAAGGCGAGGGCCTCAAGCTGATCCAGCTCGATCCCAGTCAGCACTTCACCAAGCCGCCGGCACGCTACTCCGAAGCCAGCCTGGTCAAGGAGCTGGAAAAACGCGGCATTGGCCGCCCGTCGACCTATGCGGCGATCATCTCCACCATTCAGGATCGCGGCTACGTCACGGTACACAACCGTCGCTTCTACGCCGAGAAGATGGGCGATATCGTCACCGAGCGCCTCGACGAGAGCTTCGCCAATCTGATGGATTATGGTTTCACGGCTGGCATGGAAGAGCGTCTGGACGACGTGGCGCAAGGCGAGCGCGAGTGGAAGCATCTGCTCGACGAGTTCTACGGCGACTTCAAGAAGAAGCTCGAAGCGGCCGAAGCAGGCGAGGGCGGCATGCGTGCCAACCAGCCGACCCTGACCGATATTCCCTGCCGCGACTGCGGCCGGCCGATGATGATTCGTACCGCCTCCACCGGCGTGTTCCTGGGTTGCTCCGGCTATGCGCTACCGCCTAAGGAGCGCTGCAAGGCCACCATCAACCTGGTGCCGGGCGACGAGATCGCCGCGGACGACGAGGGCGAGTCCGAGTCCCGCGTGCTGCTGGGCAAGCATCGTTGCCCGATCTGCTCCACGGCCATGGATGCCTACCTGCTGGATGAAACCCGCAAGCTGCACATCTGCGGCAACAACCCGGATTGCACGGGCTACGAGATCGAGCAGGGCCAATACCGCATCAAGGGCTACGAAGGGCCGAGCCTGGAGTGCGACAAGTGCGGCAGCGAGATGCAGCTCAAGACCGGTCGTTTCGGCAAGTTCTTCGGCTGCACCAATGCCAGTTGCAAGAACACCCGCAAGCTGTTGAAGAATGGTGAAGCTGCGCCTCCCAAGATGGACAAGGTGGAGATGCCTGAGCTCAAGTGCGAGAAGGTCGATGACACTTACGTACTGCGCGACGGCGCGTCGGGTCTGTTCCTCGCCGCCAGCGGTTTCCCGAAGAACCGTGAGACGCGCGCTCCGCTGGTGCTGGAAATCGTTCCGCACAAGCACGAGATCGATCCCAAGTACCACTTCCTCTGCGATGCCCCGCAGAAGGATCCGGATGGGCGCCCGGCCGTGATTCGCTATAGCCGCAAGACCAAGGAGCAGTACGTGCAATCCGAAGTGGATGGCAAGCCGACCGGCTGGCGTGCGTTCTTCGATGGCGGCAAGTGGAAGGTCGAGGACAAGCGCTGAACCTCTGCCGCTTCTGATCGCATACGCGCGCCGACAGGCGTCGGCGCGCGTATGATGGCTCCATCTGCAATGGAGATCGCCGTAATGGCCAAAGAACTCTATACCCGCACCAACCAGAAGATATTCTTCGCCGGGATCGCGCTGGACAACTGGCGCAAGGCAGAAGCCTCTGGCGCCTTCAACGTGCAGGCGCTGGTACAGGCCGAGCGTGAGGCGGCGTTGTTCCATCTTTACGGCAGTGTGCTGAGCCTGTGCCATGAGATCGCTGGCTACTACCGCATGGCCGACACCACGTCGACGCGTGTCGATGCTTTTCTCGATCAGGCCGTGCTTGAGCGTTCTCCGAGCCCTGAACTGGCCGAGCTGGTGGAGCTGGCGCAGCAATCGGAGACCTGGCTAGCGCAGTTGCTGGCGGCCTACGCCGAGTTGTTCAAGCCGCCTCAGGAGGCGCGCAAGGCGAAGGTCGACCCTGCCATGCCACTGATCACGGCGGTGAGTCTGGATCAGGTGCGTCCCGAGCTGACACTGGACGAGCTGGATGACTACCGGCAGCAGCTCAAGGCATTGGTATTGCGCTTTCGTGAAGGCCTCAGCGAGTGCTGATCGCATTAATCTGGACAAGTGGGCTGGGGCTGTCCCCAGCCGACTGTTACAATGTCGCGTTTTCGCAAAGAGACTGAGCCATGCCTACATCCTTTCTGGAAATCGTCGAACTGCCCGATGGGCGTATCGCCCTGCGTCGTGCAGAGGATGAAGAGGCATTGGTGACGCTGGATTTCTCCGCTGATGCCAAGGCATTCCTGCAAGGCCAGCACGTCGAAGTGGCCAAGGCCATGCTCAACGTGGGTGTGCAGATGGCGGGGCGTATGGCTGAAGGCGACTTCAGCAGCGAGGACGAAGAGTCACCGCGCGTCTTGCACTGAAGATTAGCCGCAGGTCACACGCTGCAGGCTGCAAGTAATAGCGAAAGCCCCTCTACTATGAGGGGCTTTCGCGTTTTCTGAGTATGCTTTGAGGGCGCGGCCGCTCTGCAGGAGCGCATTCACTCGCGATATGTAGAGGTTTCGCTTTGTCCGCGAAATGGGCGGAGGGTGCTCGTCCATTTCGCGGCTGAAGCCGCTCCAGCAGGTGGGGACTTCGCTGGTTAGCCCAGGCTGATGTTGAGGCTCTGCGCTTGGCCGGTTCGCGCTGCCTTGGCCAGGCGTTGGCGAGTACTGCGTTCGACCGGGTGTAGCCAACTGATCACGGTGTGGCTGCGACCCAGTCTGAGGGCTTCTTCGGCCAGTTCCAGCGCACTTTGCTCCTGGCGTGGCTGCAGCAGCAGGATGCGTTCGCGGTTGAGGCCGGCATCACGCAGCCAGGTCTGGGTCAGGCTGGCCGGTGGTGCTACTAGTGTCAGCCAGCGAGCATCCTGATTCTGACTCAGTTCACGCAATATGGGCGCCAGCAGGTGCAGACAATGCCCGGCAGCGCCGCGCAGTGCCAATTCACTGAAATCCTGATCATCTTCCAGACCTGGCAGGGGCTCGACAGGCAGTCCGTCGGCAGGCGCATTGGCCAGAAATGCGTCGAACAGGGGAAGTTGAGGGCGCTCGAACGACTGCTGCAACTGCATGGGAGCCTCCAGGGAATTATCGGCGGATCACGCCGACACTCAGACCTTCGATGATCAATTCCTGATGTTCCAGATCGACCTCGATCGGGGAAAACTCAGGGTTCTCGGCAATCAGCCAGACCTTGTTGCCCTCGCGCTTGAAGCGCTTGACCGTAACTTCGTCGTCGATACGCGCGACCACGATCTGGCCGTTGCGGGCTTCGCGTGTGGTGTGCACGGCAAGCAGATCGCCGTCGAAGATGCCGATGTCCTTCATGCTCATGCCGCGTACGCGCAACAGGTAGTCGGCTTTGGGCTGAAAGAAGGCGGGGTTGATCTGGCAGGATTCCTCGACATGCTGCTGGGCGAGGATCGGCGCACCGGCAGCGACACGGCCGATTACCGGCAAACCATCGTCGTCGTTGGCGGCGCCTGGTTCGAAGCCGGGGATGCGAATGCCGCGCGAGGCACCTGGCGTCATCTCGATGGCGCCTTTACGTGCCAACGCCTTGAGGTGTTCCTCTGCCGCGTTGGGTGATTTGAAGCCCAGCTCCTGAGCGATTTCCGCGCGGGTAGGTGGGTAGCCATTGTCTTCCAGGCAGCGCTTGATGAATGCGAGGATTTCGGCTTGGCGGGGGGTCAGTTTCAGCATGGCTGGGCTCTGTCTTTTTATACAGTGACTGGGATTATATACAGTGAGACCTGCTTGGCAACGATCAATTTCATCCTGGGCGCAGTTGCGCTGTAACTTGCCGTCCTCAACGCTCGTCTTTGCCTGTTGTATGCTGTGACCGACCAGACGAAACCTGGCCGGCGCGGCTTGACAATGCAGTGGGCTGAAACGTATGTTTCAAACGAGTGTTTGTCAGGTGATATTTCATGGCTCAGTCAGAAACCGTTGAACGCATTCTCGATGCAGCAGAACAGCTGTTCGCGGAAAAGGGCTTTGCCGAAACCTCGCTGCGGCTCATCACCAGCAAGGCCGGGGTCAATCTCGCGGCCGTCAACTATCACTTCGGTTCCAAGAAGGCGCTGATTCAGGCGGTCTTCTCGCGTTTCCTCGGGCCATTCTGCGCCAGCCTGGAAAAGGAACTCGACCGCCGCCAGGCCAAGGCCGAAACCCAGGCCACACTCGAGGAACTGCTTGAGTTGCTGGTCGAGCAGGCGCTGGCCGTCAAGCCGCGCAGCGGTAATGACCTGTCGATCTTCATGCGTCTGCTGGGCCTGGCCTTCAGTCAGAGTCAGGGGCACCTGCGTAAGTACCTCGAAGAGGTGTACGGCAAGGTGTTCCGCCGCTACATGCTGCTGGTGCACGATGCCGCGCCGCGTATCCCGCCGCTGGAGCTGTTCTGGCGGGTGCACTTCATGTTGGGGGCGGCGGCGTTCAGCATGTCCGGTATCAAGGCGCTGCGTGCGATGGCGGAAACGGATTTCGGCGTGCACACCTCCATCGAACAGGTGATGCGCATGATGGTGCCGTTCCTCGCTGCCGGTATGCGTGCCGATTCCGGTGTCGCCGATCCCTTGCTGGCAACTGCCCAGCTCAAACCGCGCAACAAGACCGCGAGCGTACCGGCCAAGGCATGACAGCGGTGGGCTCGACCCGAGTCATCCGCTAAGCTAGCCGCATGCTGGATCTCGATCTGCTGCACATCTCCATTGCTGACCAGATGCTCTACGGCCTGCAGGCCGGGCGTCTGCGTGTGCGCTGTGCCGTTTCAACGGCGCTCAACGGCGCGGGTGAGGACAATGGCAGTGGTTGCACGCCGCGCGGCCTGCATCAGGTGCGTGCGCGTATCGGTGCGGGCTTGCCCTTAGCGGCGGTACTGCGCGGGCGGCGCTGGACGGGCGAAGTCTGGACGCCCGATTTGCATCAACAATTCCCCGGGCGGGATTGGATCCTGACTCGCATCCTCTGGCTCAGCGGTCTGGAACCTGGGCGCAATCGTCTCGGTTTGGTCGACACCTTTCGTCGCTACATTTACCTGCACGGCACACCGGATACGGAACCCATGGGCACGGCGCTGTCCCATGGCTGCATTCGCCTGCGCAATACCGACATGCTGGCCCTGTTCGAGCGTGTACCGCTGCATTGCCGGGTGCTGATCGACGAGGCGCCCTGCCCGCAATGGTCGGCAGGCCCAGATTTTCAATAAGGAATATCCCCATGCAAGGTTCTTTGATGATGGACATCGGCGGCACCTGGTTGACCGCCGAGGATCGCCAGATGCTGCGCCAGCCCGAGGTGGGCGGCCTGATCATCTTCGCGCGTAATATCGAGTCGCCACGCCAGGTGCGTGAGCTGTGCCAGAGCATCCGTGCCGTGCGCCCGGATCTGTTGCTGGCGGTGGATCAGGAAGGTGGTCGTGTCCAGCGCCTGCGTCAGGGCTTCGTGCGCTTGCCGGCGATGCGTGCCATCGCCGATAACGACGATGCCGAGTCGTTGGCCGAGCATTGTGGTTGGCTGATGGCCACCGAAGTGCTGGCGGTCGGGCTGGATCTGAGCTTCGCGCCGGTGCTCGACCTCGATCATCAGCGCAGTGCGGTGGTCGGCAGTCGGGCCTTCGAAGGCGATCCGCAGCGCGCCGCCCATCTGGCCGGGGCCTTCATTCGGGGGATGCATCAGGCCGGCATGGCGGCTACCGGCAAGCACTTTCCGGGGCATGGTTGGGCCGAGGCCGATTCTCACGTGGCCATTCCTGTGGACGAACGCAGCCTCGACGAGCTGCGCGCCTGCGACCTGCAGCCGTTCCGCCTGCTTGGTGGCGCGCTGGATGCGGTGATGCCGGCTCATGTGATCTATCCGCAGGTCGATGAGCAGCCGGCAGGGTTCTCGCGCCGCTGGCTGCAGGAGATCCTGCGCGGTGAGCTGGGCTTCGATGGGGTGATCTTCAGTGATGATCTTTCGATGGCAGGGGCCCATGTGGCCGGTGATGCCGGTCAGCGTATCGAGGCGGCGCTGCGTGCTGGCTGCGATATGGGGCTGGTGTGCAATGACCGTGCTGCGGCAGAGGTGGCCCTGGTCGCTCTGCAGCGCCTGCAGGTGAAAGCATCGCCGCGCCTGGCGCGGATGCGCGGTCATGGGTATGCGTCTACCGATTACCGAGCGTCGCCGCGTTGGTCGCAGGCTATGGCGGCGCTGCGCGCTGCGCAGTTGCTGGATTAGAAGCCATGACTGTCTACGCGATCATCGGCGGCACCGGGCTGACGCAGCTCGACGGGCTGCGCATCGACGCCGAGATTGTCATGGAGACGCCTTACGGGGCACCCTCTGCGCCGGTTCTGCGAGGCGATTATGCTGGGCGTACGGTGCTGTTTCTGGCGCGCCACGGTCATCCGCATCGTATCCCGCCGCATCAGGTCAACTACCGCGCCAATCTCTGGGCGCTCAAGCAGGCCGGCGCCGAGGCCATTCTCGCGGTCAACGCGGTCGGTGGCATTCCCCAGGCGATGCCGGCCGGGCATTTCTGCGTGCCGCAGCAGATCATCGATTACACCTATGGCCGTGCCCAAACCTTCTTCGAAGGCGAGTTGCAGCAGGTCACTCATATCGATTTCAGCGAACCTTACGATGCCAGGCTGCGTGCGGCACTGATCGCGGCTTTACGCAGCGAAGGGGCCGCATTCAGTGATCACGGCATCTATGGCTGCACGCAGGGGCCGCGGCTGGAGACGGCTGCCGAGATTCTGCGCCTGGAGCGTGATGGTTGCGATCTGGTGGGCATGACCGGCATGCCGGAAGCGGCCCTGGCGCGAGAGTTGGAGCTGCCTTACGCCTGTCTGGCATTGGTAGTGAACCCTGCTGCGGGCAAGTCGAGTGCGCCGATCACCATGGAAGCCATCGAGCAGGTTCTGGCGCAGGGCATGAGCACGATCAGGTCGGTGCTGACGCGGGTGTTGCTTGGTTGAGCAAATGAAAAGGGCCGCTGAGCGGCCCTTTTCATGCGTCGGATGATGCGCTCAGAGCGGGCTGATGCGAATCAGCGCGCCCAGGCTGCCGTGATCGAGGTAGGTCAGGCTGCCGTCCTTCAGGCGCTGAGCGACCTTCATGTGTTCGCTGGTCTGCAGCAGACCATCGGCGCTGAAGTGGTTGATCCACAGTTCCAGATCCAGATCGGTGAAACGATCCTGAACGAAGTTGAGCGTACCTTCGACCGGGTAGTGGCCGAATTGCCCATTGCCGCTGCTCACGGCGACGCGGCTGGGCGCGTTGCTCATGGTCTGGCTCCAGGCCTTGTGCAGCAATACCTGATAGCCATTGTTCGGGTTGAGCTTGGCGGCTTCGTCATTCAGTGCGGTGGCGCGCTCGTTGCCGCTGATGGGCAGTGCGGTGGCGGCCCAGTCGTCCGGGGCGATCTTGGGCGCGATCACCGCTTCACCTGGTTGGCGGAACACCAGCAGTTCCACCTGGTACAGGCGTTCGGCGAAGGCGCTCGGGGCGAGCAGGCAGAGCAGCAGGGCAATCAGGTGCAGTGGGCGCATTGAGGAGTCCTTCTAGTGAGTGGGCGCAAGGCGCTCGAACAGGGCTTCCAGGGTGTTGAAACGCTCTTCCGCACGCTCCATCGGTACCTGGATCTTGAAGACAGTGGCGCCTTCGAATTTGTAGCGTTTCGGTTGGGCCTGGATCAGCTTGATCAGCGTGAGTGGGTCGACGCAGGTTTCCGCGGCGAACTCGATACGGCCGCCTTGCGGGCCGGCGTCGACCTTGGTGATGCCGAGCTTTTCTGCTTGCAGCTTGAGCAGGGTCAGGCGCATCAGGTGCTTGGTCGGCTCCGGCAGCAGGCCGAAGCGGTCGATCATCTCCACCTGCAGCTCTTTCAGGCCATCCTCGTCGATGGCCGAGGCGATGCGCTTGTAGAGGATCAGGCGGGCATGCACGTCGGGCAGGTAGTCCTCGGGAATCAGCGCCGGTACGCGCAGGTTGATCTCCGGGCCGCCGCCCAGCGGTTGGTCGAGGTTGGGCTGCTCGCCTTTCTGAATGGCCTTGACCGCGCGCTCGAGCATTTCCATGTACAGGGTGAAGCCGACGGCCTGGATCTGCCCGCTCTGGCCATCGCCGAGCAGCTCGCCGGCGCCACGGATTTCCAAGTCGTGAGTGGCGAGGATGAAGCCGGCGCCGAGATCCTGCGCGCCGGCAATCGCCTCCAGACGCTTCTGGGCGTCTTCGGTCATGCTCTTGCGTGGCGGCGTGAGCAGGTAGGCGTAGGCCTGGTGGTGGCTGCGACCGACGCGGCCGCGCAACTGGTGCAACTGGGCCAGGCCGAACTTGTCGGCGCGCTCGATGATGATGGTGTTGGCGCTGGGCACGTCGATGCCGGTCTCGATGATGGTCGAGGCCACCAGCACGTTGAAGCGCTTGTGGTAGAAGTCGCTCATTACCTGTTCGAGATCGCGCTCGCGCATCTGCCCGTGGCCCACGCCGATACGTGCTTCCGGCACCAGCTCGGCCAGATCGGCGGCGCATTTCTCGATGGTTTTCACGTCGTTGTGCAGGTAGTACACCTGGCCGCCGCGCAGCAGTTCGCGCAGCAGCGCTTCCTTGATGGTCGGCTTGTTCTCCTCCATGACGAAGGTGCGCACCGACAGGCGCCGCGCGGGCGGCGTGGCGATGATCGACAGGTCGCGCATGCCGGCCACGGCCATGTTCAGGGTGCGCGGGATCGGCGTGGCGGTCAGGGTGAGGATATCCACCTCGCTGCGCAGCGCCTTGAGCTGTTCCTTCTGGCGCACGCCGAAGCGGTGTTCTTCGTCGATGATCACCAGGCCCAGGTTGTGGAACTTTACATCGTCCTGCAGCAGCTTGTGCGTGCCGATGACGATGTCCACCTTGCCTTCGGCCAACTGCTGCACGGCGCCTTCGACTTCCTTGGCGCTCTTGAAGCGGCTCATCACCTCGACCTTCACCGGCCAGTCGGCAAAGCGGTCGCGGAAGCTGTTGTAGTGCTGCTGGGCGAGCAGGGTGGTGGGCACCAGCACCGCCACTTGCTTGCCGCTGTGCACGGCGATGAAGGCGGCGCGCATGGCCACCTCGGTCTTGCCGAAGCCGACGTCGCCGCAGACCAGGCGATCCATCGGCTTGCCGGCGAGCATGTCGCTGCGTACGGCGTCGATGGCGGTCTGTTGATCCGGGGTTTCCTCGAAGGGGAAGCCGGCGCTGAAGGTGGCGTAGTCGACGGCCGGGTCCAGGAAGGCGAAGCCTTCGCGAGCAGCGCGGCGGGCGTAGATGTCGAGCAGTTCGGCGGCGACGTCGCGCACCTGCTCGGCGGCTTTGCGCTTGGCCTTCTGCCAGACTTCCGAGCCGAGGCGATGCAGCGGCGCCAGGGCATCGTCGCTGCCGCTGTAGCGGGCGATCAGGTGCAGGCTGGCTACCGGCACGTAGAGCTTGGCCTCTTCGGCGTACTGCAGGGCGAGGAATTCGGCGGCCTGGCCGTCGAATTCCATGGTTACCAGGCCCAGATAACGACCGACGCCGTGATCGATATGCACCACCGGCGCGCCTTCGCGCAGCTCGGTGAGGTTCTTGATCACGTTGTCGCCGCCTTCACGGCCTTTCTCGCGGCGACGACGCTGCATCACGCGCTGGCCGAACAGCGGATTTTCCGGGATCAGTGCAAGCTCGTCGAGCAGCAGGCCTTCGTCGAGTGGCGCGATGCAGATGTTCAGGCGCTCTTGGCTTTCGGCAAACGCCGGCCAGCCGTCGACTTCCTTAGGCTTAAGCTTGAGGCGGGCGAGCAGTTCCAACAGCACCTCGCGGCGCCCGGCCGACTCGGCGCAGAACAGCACGCGGCCCTGATATTCCTCGATGAAGCGGCGCAGCGCCGCCAGTGGCTCGCCGGCCTTGGCCTGGATCGCCAGATCCGGCAGGGCGCGGGCGTCGAAACGGGTCTGGCCGACGCCTGGCTCGATATCGTCCTGGTTGACCACCACGCGCGGCCAGCTCTTAAGGCGGGCGAAACAATCCTCGACCGGAAGAAAGATATCGGCAGGCGGCAGCAGGGGGCGCTCGGGGTCGACGCGGCGGTCTTCATAACGGTTGCGCGCATCCAGCCAGAACTGCTCGGCGGCCTTTTCGATGCCGGGCAGGGAAAATACCTGGGTGTCGCCCGGCAGGTAATCGAACAGGGTGCCGGTTTCCTCGAAGAACAGCGGCAGGTAGTACTCGATGCCGGCCGGGGTGATACCCGAGGACAAGTCCTGATAGATCGGGCAGCGGCGGAAATCCACGTCGAAGCGCTCGCGAAAGCGCCCACGGAAATCGGTGACGGCCTTCTTCTCCAGGGGGAACTCGCGTGCCGGCAGCAGACGGATCGACTCCACCTTGTCCACCGAGCGCTGGGTTTCCGGGTCGAAGGTGCGCAAGGTTTCGATCTCGTCATCGAACAGGTCGATGCGGTAGGGCGTGTCGCTGCCCATCGGGAACAGGTCGATCAGCGCGCCGCGCACGGCGAACTCGCCATGCTCGTAGACGGTATCCACGCAGCGGTAGCCGGCCGCCTCCAGGCGTGCGCGCATCTGTTCCACATCCAGCTTCTGGCCGACATCCAGCACCAGGCCACTACCGAGCAGAAAGCGCTTCGGCGCCAGGCGGTGTAGGGCGGTGGTGATGGGAACTACCAGAATGCCGTTGGCCAGCTCCGGCAGGCGATAGAGCGTGGCGATACGCAGGGAAATGATGTCCTGGTGCGGCGAAAAGACGTCGTAGGGCAGGGTTTCCCAATCGGGGAAGTGCAGCACTGGCAGGTTGGGCGCGAAGAAGGCCAGTTCCTCCTGCAGGCGCTCGGCGCTCTGGCTGCCCTCGGTCAGCACCAGGGTGAAGCGCCTGGCGTCTCTGGCGGCTTCGGCGATGGCCAGCGAGATCGCCGCACCAGGCAGGTTGCCCCATTGTTGCTTGCCGGCGCTGGATGGCAGGGAAGGGAGTCTGAGTACGGACGCGGTCGTTGCGGACACAGGCGGCTCACGATCATGACGAAAGGCCTGGAATTGTAGCGGGGCTTGGTGGTCAATGTCAGTCGCGACAGGCGCGCATTGCTCATGCTCGCGCGCACCGTCATAATGTAGCCCCTTTTTTCAGCCCCTACATGTGGAAGGTACTGCCCGTGACTCAGAAGCCCGACCAGTGTCTCGGTGAATGGATCGATCGTGAAGCCCTCGCGGAAGCAATGATTCCGCTGATTGGTCAGCTCTACCGCAACAACAATGTGGTGACCTCGATCTATGGCCGTGGCCTGATCAATCGTTCGGTCATCGACATTCTCAAGGCCCATCGCTTCGCGCGTCACCGCCTGGCCGACGAGGCCGAGCTGTCCGTGCACGACACCTTCCCGATGCTCAAGACCATGAGCGAACTGAAGCTCGGTGCGGCGTCCGTCGACCTGGGCAAGCTGGTCGCCAAGTTCAAGGCCGAAGGTGCTGGCCGCAGCGTCGAGCAGTTCGTCAAGGACGAGCTGGCCGATGTGGTTGGCAAGCAGAATGGTTCGGCGCGTGAAGGTACCGACGTGGTGCTCTACGGTTTCGGCCGTATCGGTCGCCTGCTGGCGCGCATCCTGATCGAGAAGACTGGTGGCGGCGACGGCCTGCGTCTGCGTGCCGTTGTTGTGCGCAAGGGCGCCGACAACGACCTGGTCAAGCGCGCCAGCCTGCTGCGTCGTGACTCGGTGCATGGCAAGTTCGATGGCACCATCACCATCGACGAAGAGCACAACACCATCACCGCCAATGGCAACCTGATCCAGGTGATCTACTCCAACGACCCGGCGTCGATCGACTACACCCAGTACGGCATCAAGAACGCCCTGCTGGTCGACAACACCGGCAAATGGCGTGACGCCGAAGGCCTGGGCCAGCACCTCAAGTGCCCTGGTGTGGATCGCGTCGTGCTGACCGCTCCGGGCAAGGGCGCGTTGAAGAACATCGTGCATGGCATCAACCATGGCGAGATCAGCCCGGAAGACAAGATCATCTCCGCAGCTTCCTGCACCACCAACGCCATCGTGCCGGTGCTCAAGGCGGTCAACGACAAGTACGGCATCGTCAATGGTCACGTCGAGACCGTTCACTCGTACACCAACGACCAGAACCTGATCGACAACTTCCATAAGGGCAGTCGTCGTGGTCGTAGCGCCGCGCTGAACATGGTCATCACCGAGACCGGTGCTGCCACCGCGGCCGCCAAGGCGCTGCCGGTGCTCAAGGGCAAGCTGACCGGCAACGCCATTCGCGTGCCGACGCCGAACGTGTCCATGGCCATCCTCAACCTGAACCTGGAGAAGGCCACCAGCCGCGAAGAAATCAACGAGTACCTGCGCCAGATGGCCATGCACTCGGATCTGCAGAAGCAGATCGACTTCGTCAGCTCGCAGGAAGTGGTGTCCACCGACTTCGTCGGCTCGCGCCACGCCGGTGTGGTCGACGCCGAGGCCACCATCGCCAACGATAACCGTGTAGTTCTGTACGTCTGGTACGACAACGAATTCGGTTACAGCTGCCAGGTGGTTCGCGTGATGGAAGGCATGGCCGGGGTCAACCCGCCTGCCTTTCCCCGCTGATCAGCGGCCAGTATGAAAAACGGGAGCTCAGGCTCCCGTTTTCTTTTCTGGCGGTTCATGGCGGGGCGCAAGTCTGTTGCTGACTGTTACCGAAGCGCCAAAAAAACAAGTGCTTGGGTGGTCAGTGCAGGGGGGCATCTCTATAATTGAGCGGTTTTTTACCCAGGTTATGCACCTACATTCATGCTCGCAATGCGCAGGCGTGGGTGGCCCTATTGGGTTTTCGAGTGCAACCCCTGTCCTATAAGAAGCTTTCTAAATCAGTGGTTAGGCAGACCTATGATCAAACTAAAGCATGGGCTTGATTTGCCCATAACAGGTGCGCCGACACAGCGTATCGAGGCCGGCAGGCCCGTACGCAGCGTCGCCGTCATCGGCTTCGACTATCACGGGATGAAGCCGACGATGGAAGTGGAAGTGGGCGATCGAGTGAAACTCGGTCAACTGCTGTTCACCGACAAGAAAACACCTGGCGTGCGTTATACCGCTCCGGCTGCCGGCGTGATCAGCGCCATCCATCGCGGCGAGAAGCGTGTGTTGCAGTCCGTGGTCATCGACATCGATGGCGACGAGCAGGAGACCTTCGCCCAGTACGCGGCTGACCAGCTCGAGTCGCTGAGCGATGCCCAGGTTCGCGAGAGCCTGCAGCAGTCCGGTCTCTGGACTGCCCTGCGCACCCGTCCGTTCAGCAAGGTGCCGGCCATCGACGCCGTACCCAGTTCGATCTTCGTTACCGCCATCGATACCCATCCGCTCGCTGCTGATCCTGCGGTGATCATCGCTGAACATGCCACTGATTTCGAAAACGGTCTGAAAGTCCTCGGGCAACTGGCCAAGGTCTTCCTGTGCAAGGCCGAAGGCGTCAGCCTGCCAGGCGAGAAAGTCGCCAAGGTACAGAGCGAAGCCTTCGCCGGCCCGCATCCGGCCGGCCTGCCGGGCACCCACATTCATTTCCTCGATCCGGTCAGCGCCAGCAAGAGCGTTTGGCAGATCGGTTATCAGGACGTGATCGCCGTGGGCAAGCTGTTCACCACCGGTCAACTGTTCGTCGAGCGCGTCGTCGCGCTGGGTGGCCCCGTTGCCGAGCAGCCGCGCCTGTTGCGCACCCGCCTGGGCGCCAGCCTGGAGGAACTCACCGCCGGTGAGCTGCAGCCAGGCGTCAATCGCGTCATTTCCGGTTCGGTCTTCGGTGGCCGTACGGCGCGTGGTGCGTTTGCTTTCCTCGGGCGTTACCACAATCAGGTGTCCTGCCTGAGCGAAGGCAACGACCGCGAAATGATGCATTACCTGCGTGCCGGGGTTAACAAGCACTCGGTACTCAACATCTTCGTGTCCAAGCTGGCCAGCGGCAAGCTGTTCAACTTCACCACCACCACCAACGGCAGCCCGCGTGCCATGGTGCCGGTGGGTAACTACGAAGCAGTGATGCCACTGGACATCCTGCCGACTCAACTCTTGCGCTACCTGATCGTCGGTGACACCGAGATGGCTCAGAAACTGGGCTGCCTGGAACTCGACGAAGAAGACCTGGCGCTGTGCACCTACGTCTGTGCCGGCAAATATGAATATGGCCCGATCCTGCGGGATAACCTCACCCGCATCGAGAAGGAGGGTTAACTCATGGGTATCCGTGCATTCCTCGATAAAATCGAGCACAACTTCGAGAAGGGCGGCAAGTACGAGAAGTGGTACGCCTTGTACGAGGCGATCGACACCTTCTTCTATCGCCCCGGTAGCGTGACCAAGACCACGGCTCACGTGCGCGACGGCATCGACCTCAAGCGCATGATGATCACCGTGTGGCTGTGCACCTTCCCGGCCATGTTCTTCGGCATGTGGAACACCGGCTACCAGGCCAACCTGATCTTCGCCAACAGCCCTGATCTGCTGGCGGCGCAAGAAGGCTGGCGCTTCGCCCTGATCGGCTCGCTGGCCGGCTTCGATCCGAACAGCCTGTGGGACAACTTCATCCAGGGCGCGGCCTACTTCCTGCCTGTCTACGCGGTGACCTTCATCGTCGGCGGCTTCTGGGAAGTGCTGTTCGCCTCGATCCGTCGTCACGAAGTCAACGAAGGCTTCTTCGTCACCTCCGTGCTGTTCGCCCTGATCCTGCCGCCGAGCATTCCGCTGTGGCAGGTGGCTCTGGGTATCAGCTTCGGCGTGGTGATCGGCAAGGAAGTGTTCGGCGGTACCGGCAAGAACTTCCTCAACCCGGCGCTGACCGGCCGTGCCTTCCTGTTCTTCGCCTATCCGGCGCAGATGTCGGGTGATGCGGTGTGGACGGCTGTCGATGGTTTTGCCGGCGCGACTTCGCTGAGCCTGGCGGCATCCGGCGGCGTCGAGAACGTGATCAACCATGGCGTGACCTGGATGGATGCCTTCATCGGCACCATTCACGGCTCCATGGGTGAAACCAGCACCCTGGCCATCGCCATCGGCGGTCTGATCCTGCTGATGACTCGCATCGCTTCCTGGCGCATCGTCGCCGGCGTGATGCTGGGCATGATCGGCCTGTCCCTGCTGTTCAACACCATTGGTTCGAACACTAACCCGATGTTCGCCATGCCCTGGTACTGGCATCTGGTGGTGGGCGGCTTCGCCTTCGGCATGTTCTTCATGGCCACCGATCCGGTATCGGCTTCCATGACCAACACCGGTAAATGGATATTCGGTGCCCTGATCGGTGTGATGGTCGTGCTGATCCGTGTGGTCAACCCGGCCTTCCCCGAGGGCATGATGCTGGCGATTCTGCTCGCCAACCTGTTCGCACCGCTGATCGACCACTTCGTCGTTCAGGCCAATATCAAGCGGAGGCTGGCACGTAATGTCTAGTCAAAAAGAATCCACCGTCCGCACCCTCACGGTAGCCCTGCTGGTCTGCCTGGTGTGCTCGGTGTTCGTGGCCGGCGCGGCCATCGCCCTGAAGCCGACCCAGGTGGAAAACCGCCTGCTGGACAAGCAGCGCAGCATCCTGGCCATCGCTGGCCTGGGTGAGCCGGGCATGTCCTCGGCCAAGGTGAAAGAAATTTTCGACAGCACCATCACCGCCAAGCTGGTGGATCTGCGCACCGGTAAATTCTCCGATGCGTTCGACCCGCTGACCTTCGATCCGCTCAAGGCGGCGAAGGATCCGAAGCTCTCCACCGTTCTCAAGGGCAGTGAAGACGTGGCGGGTATCAAGCGTCAGGAGCATTACAGCACCGTTTACATGGTGGAGAAGGACGGTCAGGTGCAAACCCTGATTCTGCCGGTGCGCGGCTACGGCCTGTGGTCGACCCTGTACGGCTTCATCGCGGTCAAGGGCGACCTCAATACCGTGGTCGGCATGGGCTTCTACCAGCACGGCGAGACGCCGGGCCTCGGTGGTGAAGTCGACAATCCGAAATGGAAGGGCCAATGGCCAGGCAAGACGCTGTTCGACGAGAACGGCAAACTGGCGGTGAAAGTGGTCAAAGGCGGTGTCGATCCGCAAAGTCCGCAAGCTGCGCATCAGGTCGATGCTCTGGCTGGCGCGACCCTGACCAGCAACGGTGTCAGTCACCTGCTGCAGTTCTGGCTTGGCCAGAACGGCTTCGGTCCGTTTATCGCTAACCTGCGTGCAGGGGAGGCCTGATCATGTCGCAGCCGACTATCAAAGAAGTCCTGCTCAACCCGGTATTCAACAACAACCCGATTGGCCTGCAGATCCTCGGGATCTGCTCGGCCCTGGCGGTGACGTCGAACCTGAAGACCGCGCTGGTGATGTCCGTTGCCCTGACTCTGGTAACGGCCTTCTCCAACCTGTTCATCTCGATGATTCGCAGCCAGATCCCCAGCTCCATCCGCATGATCGTGCAGATGGTGATCATCGCGTCTCTGGTGATCGTGGTGGATCAGGTGCTCAAGGCCTACGCCTTCAGCCTGTCCAAGCAGCTGTCGGTGTTCGTCGGTCTGATCATCACCAACTGCATCGTGATGGGTCGTGCCGAAGCGTTTGCCATGCAGAACCCGCCGGTACTGTCGTTCTTCGACGGCATCGGTAACGGCCTCGGCTACAGCGCCATGCTGGTCGCCCTTGGCGTGATCCGCGAGCTGTTCGGCGCGGGCAAGCTGATGGGTTATGAGGTGTTCTCGGTGGTCAACGACGGCGGCTGGTACCAGCCCAATGGCATGCTGCTGCTGCCACCGTCCGCGTTCTTCCTGATCGGTCTGTTCATCTGGGCACTGCGTAGCTGGAAGAAGGATCAGGTCGAGAAACCGAGCTACAAGATGGCGCCTCAGGTGTCCAACAAGGAGGCCTACTAATGGAGCACTATCTAAGCCTGCTGGCCAAGGCGGTGTTCGTCGAGAACATGGCCCTGGCCTTCTTCCTCGGCATGTGCACCTTCATCGCCATCTCCAAGAAGGTAGAGACTGCGATCGGTCTGGGTATCGCCGTGGTCGTGGTTCAGGTCATCACCGTTCCGGCCAACAACCTGATCTACACCTATCTGCTCAAGGACGGCGCGCTGGCTTGGGCCGGTCTGCCGAACGTGGATCTGAGCTTCCTCGGTCTGCTCAGCTACATCGGCGTGATCGCCGCCATCGTGCAGATCCTCGAGATGCTGCTGGATAAGTACGTCCCGGCGCTCTACAACGCCCTGGGTGTGTTCCTGCCGCTGATCACCGTGAACTGCGCCATCATGGGTGGCACCCTGTTCATGGTCGAGCGTGACTACAACCTGGCGGAAAGTACCGTGTACGGCTTCGGCTCGGGTCTGTCCTGGGCACTGGCCATCGCTGCGCTGGCGGGCATCCGCGAGAAGCTCAAGTACAGCGACGTGCCGGCCGGCCTGCAGGGTCTGGGCATCACCTTCATCACCATCGGTCTGATGTCGCTGGGCTTCATGTCCTTCTCCGGCGTGCAGCTGTAAGGAAAGGATGAACAGATGAATTACGAAATCTTCCTCGCCATCGGCATGTTCACCGCCATCGTCCTGGCGCTGGTGGTGATGATTCTCGCCGCCCGCGCCAAGCTGGTTTCCAGCGGTGACGTGAGCATCGAGATCAACGGCGAAAAAACCATCGTGGTACCGGCCGGCGGCAAGCTGTTGCAAACTCTGGCCGCCAATAACGTCTTCCTGTCCTCGGCCTGCGGTGGCGGCGGTACCTGCGCCCAGTGCAAGTGCATCGTGGAAAGTGGCGGCGGCGAGATGCTCTCCACCGAAGAGTCGCACTTCACCAAGCGCGAAGCCCGTGAAGGCTGGCGTCTGTCCTGCCAGACCGCTGTCAAGCAGGACATGAAGATCGAAGTCCCCGAAGAAGTCTTCGGCGTGAAGAAGTGGGAATGCACGGTCGAGTCCAACCCGAACGTGGCCACCTTCATCAAGGAACTGACGCTGAAACTACCGGAAGGCGAGAACGTCAACTTCCGCGCCGGTGGCTACGTGCAGCTCGAATGCCCGCCGCACACCGTGCACTACAAGGACTTCGACATTCAGCCCGAATACCGGGGTGACTGGGACAAGTTCAACCAGTGGAAGTACGTGTCGACGGTGGATGAAACCACTATCCGTGCCTACTCCATGGCCAACTACCCGGAAGAGCGCGGCCTGGTGAAGTTCAACATCCGTATCGCTTCGCCGCCCCCGGGCAAGGATCACCTGCCGCCGGGCAAGATGTCGTCCTGGGTGTTCAGCCTCAAGCCGGGCGACAAGGTCACCGTGTACGGGCCGTTCGGTGAGTTCTTCGCCAAGGACACCGATGCCGAGATGGTCTTCATCGGCGGTGGTGCCGGCATGGCGCCGATGCGTTCGCACATCTTCGACCAGCTCAAGCGCCTGAAATCCACGCGCAAGATCAGCTTCTGGTACGGTGCCCGTTCGCTGCGCGAGGCGTTCTACGTCGAGGAATACGATCAGCTGCAGGCCGAGAACCCGAACTTCCAGTGGCATCTGGCGCTGTCCGATCCGCAGCCGGAAGACAACTGGACCGGCCTCAAAGGCTTCATCCACAATGTGCTGTACGAGAACTACCTCAAGAGCCACAAGGCGCCTGAGGATTGCGAGTTCTACATGTGCGGCCCGCCCATGATGAACGCCGCGGTGATCAAGATGCTGACCGATCTGGGCGTCGAGCCGGAGAACATTCTCCTCGACGACTTCGGCGGTTAAGCATGAAGTCAGCTGTACTCCAGCCCGTTATCGCTGTCGCCCTGGCGGCAGCCCTAACGGGCTGCTTGCATTCTGAACGGATCGAAGAGTTCGGCGGCCCGACCATGGGCAGCACCTATTCGATCAAATACGTGCGCAACGACGGCGTTGCGCCGCAAACCGAACTGAAGGCGGCGACCGAGGCGATCCTCGCCGAGATCGACCAGCAGATGTCCACCTACCGCGACGATTCGCTGATCGAGCAGTTCAACCAGGCGCCGGCCGGTACCTGTCAGACCATGCCCGAGGGTGTGCTGGAGCTGGTGCGTGCCGGTGATCGCTTGCACGAGGAAAGCCAGGGCGCGTTCGACCTGACGCTGGAGCCGTTGCTCGACCTCTGGGGTTTTGGCCCCAGGGGCAAGGGCGAGGCGGTGCCGAGCGAGGACAAGCTGGCCGAGGTGCGCCAGCATGTCGGTCAGCAGCACCTGCGCATCGACGGCGAGCAGCTGTGCAAGGACGCCGACGTGCAGGTCGACTTCAACAGCATCGCCGCCGGTTACGCGGTAGACCGCATTGTCGCGCGTCTGGGCGAGCTGGGCGTCACCAGTTACCTGGTCGAGGCCACGGGTGAACTCAAGGCCGCCGGTCTCAAGCCCGATGGCAGCCACTGGCGCATCGGCCTTGAAGCACCACGTGACGATGAGCGGGTCGCCCAGCGAGTTCTCCAGCTCGATGGCTACGGTATTTCCACCTCAGGTGATTACCGCAACTATTTCGAGGAGAATGGCGAGCGCTATTCGCATACGCTCGATGCGTTGACCGGGCGCCCGGTTCGCCACAAGCTGGCAGCCGTCACCGTAGCCGATCAGTCGACCTTGCGCGCCGATGGCTTGTCTACTCTGTTGATGGTGCTCGGGCCCGAAGACGGCATGGCCTTCGCTGAGCGCAATGGTATCGCCGCGTTTTTCATCACGCGTGAAGGCAAGGGCTTCGTCACGCAGGGCACGCGCGCATTCGAGCAGCTATTCGCTGCAGGAGAAGAGCAATGACATTCGTGGTGGTATTTCTGGTCATGGTGCTGGTCGTCGGCATGATGGCCATTGGTGTGATCATGGGGCGCAAGCCCATCGCCGGTTCCTGCGGCGGTATCGCCAATCTGGGCATCGAAAAGGAATGCTCGATCTGTGGCGGTAGCCGCGAGAAGTGCGAAGAGGTGAACCGCGACAAGGACGAAGCGCCGCGTACCGACCTCGCTTACGACGCCAGCAAGCGCTGAGTGCGAGCGAAGCATTGAACGATAGCCGGCCCGCCAACCTGGGCCGGCCCTGCCGAGGGTGCGCCACAAGCGCTCCGGCCTGATCTGAGGAGTAAACATGGCGGTCTACAACTATGACGTAGTGGTGCTGGGCTCCGGCCCGGCGGGCGAGGGCGCGGCGATGAACGCGGCCAAGGCCGGGCGCAAGGTGGCTGTTGTCGACAACCGCCCGCTGGTCGGCGGTAACTGCACCCACCTTGGCACTATTCCGTCCAAGGCGCTGCGCCACTCGGTGCGGCAGATCATGCAGTTCAACACCAACCCGATGTTCCGCCAGATCGGCGAGCCGCGCTGGTTTTCCTTCCCCGATGTGCTGAAAAGCGCCGAGAAGGTGATCGCCAAGCAAGTCACCTCGCGCACCGGCTACTACGCGCGCAACCGCATCGACACCTACTTCGGTACCGCCAGCTTCGCCGACGAGCAGACCGTCGAAGTGGTCTGCCTCAATGGTGTGGTGGAAAAACTGGTGGCCAAGCAGGTCGTCATCGCCACCGGCTCGCGCCCTTACCGTCCCGCCGATATCGATTTCAACCACCCGCGTATCTATGATAGCGACACCATCCTCAGCCTCGGCCACACGCCGCGCCGTCTGATCATCTACGGAGCCGGTGTGATCGGCTGCGAGTACGCCTCGATCTTCAGCGGTCTGGGTGTGCTGGTCGACCTGATCGACAACCGAGACCAGTTGCTCAGTTTCCTCGACGACGAAATTTCCGATGCGCTCAGCTATCACCTGCGCAACAACAATGTGCTGATTCGTCACAACGAGGACTACGAGCGCATCGAAGGGGTGGAGAACGGGGTGATCCTGCACCTCAAGTCCGGCAAGAAGATCAAGGCCGACGCGCTGCTGTGGTGCAACGGTCGTACCGGCAACACCGACAAGCTGGGCTTGGAGAACATCGGCATCGGCGTCAACAGCCGTGGCCAGATCCAGGTGGATGAGTATTACCGCACCGAGGTCAGCAACATCTACGCCGCTGGCGACGTGATCGGCTGGCCAAGCCTGGCCAGTGCCGCCTCCGACCAGGGCCGTTCTGCGGCCGGCAGCATCGTCGACAACGGTAGCTGGCGCTTCGTCGATGACGTACCGACCGGCATCTACACCATTCCCGAGATCAGCTCCATCGGCAAGACCGAGCGTGAGCTGACCCAGGCCAAGGTGCCCTACGAAGTGGGCAAGGCCTTCTTCAAGGGCATGGCCCGCGCGCAGATCTCGGTGGAGCCGGTGGGCATGCTGAAGATCCTCTTCCACCGCGAGACCCTGGAAGTGCTCGGCGTGCACTGCTTCGGCTATCAGGCTTCGGAGATCGTCCACATCGGCCAGGCGATCATGAACCAGAAGGGCGAGGCCAACACGGTCAAGTACTTCATCAACACCACCTTCAACTACCCGACCATGGCAGAAGCCTACCGGGTAGCAGCGTTCGACGGCCTCAACCGGCTTTTTTGAGCGGCACCGGCCGGCGGCCTGAGCCGGTCGGGGAGGTAGGCTGGGTAGCGGCTTCCGACTGGCGCTGGCCGAATCGGGAGAGTTTCTAGCTTTTCAGGCGTCAGTAACGACAAAACCGGCCTTGCGCCGGTTTTGTCGTTCTTGGGGATGCAATTGGCGCCGTATTCCCGGCCTGCAAGAGTAGGGTGGGTGCAACCCGCCGCCTTATGTCATGTCGGGTCGGTTGTCTCAACCGCGCAGCGTTTGCACCGCCAGGCCGGGGAAATCACTGATGATGCTGTCGACGCCGAAGTCGGTCAGGCGGCGCATCAGGGCAGGCTCGTTGACTGTCCACACCGACACATGCAGCCCTTGCTTCTGTGCCTTGAGCAAACGCTCCGGCGTGCACAGCGTCCAGTTCAGGGCCAGCAGGTGGCACTGGTAATGGGCGGCAACCTTGAGTGGGTCGAGCCAGGCGTATTCGGCCACCAGCCCGAGTTGCAGGTGCGGCGTCAGTTCGCGGGCGGCCTTGAGCACCTGGCGGGAGCTGGAGGTGATGGTGATGCGATCCTGCAGGCCATGACGCTCGGCCAGCTCGGCGATGGCCAGCACGGTACGTGCCGCACGAACCCGCGAGGCGCTCTTGACCTCCAGTTGCCAGTGTTTGAAGTCGCACTGTTCGAACAGGGTTTGCAGGCGTGGAATGGGGCAGGGGCGCACCCAGCCCGGGCCACCCTTGCGCGCGTCGTACCGTTCCAGTTCGGCGGCAGCATGTTCGACCACCTTGCCGCGCAGGCCGGTGGTGCGCTTGAGGGTCGGGTCATGGATGACCATCAGCTCGCCGTCGCGAGACAGGTGCAGATCCAGTTCGCAGCGATCGACGCCATGTTCCAGGCAACGCTGGAAACTGGCCAGGGTATTTTCCGGGGCTTCGCCCTTGGCGCCGCGATGGCCGTAAATGAGGGTCACTGTTGCTCCTTGGCGGGTTGGCGTGGCTGATGATGACGTACGCTGTCGATCACGTGGTCGTATTCGAAGTAGACGCTGAAGTCGCGGTAGTCCCAGCGTGTGATCGGTGGTTTGCCGACGGGCGCATGTTCTTCGTCGGCCAGGCCGAAGCGTTCGAGCACCGCACGTTTCGACTCGCCCTTGTGCGGCAGGCTGGCTGCATCGATATCCGCGCCCTGGCTACCGACGGGGATGGTCAGGGTGTCGGCGAGCAAGGCGCCGGGAGCGAGCAGGGCGAACAGCAGGGCGAGACGGTGCATGGCGCTTCCTTGGGTGACGGTCATTCGCGGGCCTGGCGCCTTTCCAGCGCCTGTTTCTGCAGGATGTGCCGGGCCAGCAGCTGGCGCTGGGCGTCGGTCAGTGCTTCGAACTCCGTGCCGATCTCGTATTGGCCGTCCGCGCGCTCGCTGCAATGCACGACCTGCGCACGCAGCAGCAGGCCGAGTGCCTGGGGCATCAGCACCATCTTGATGGCCAGGTGGCTGCCCGGTGCTACCGGTTGCAGGTTGTTGAAACTGATGCCGCCCTCGGACAGGGATACCCGCCGTGGGGTACCGATGTCGCGCAGCAGGCTCTGCGCCATGGCCTGGCCGAGCAGGTCGATGCGCTTGTTGATCACCTTGAGGTAGCTGGCCAGGGTGCGGTCGCGCTCGCTGATATGGCGCAGCAGGTGCTGCGACTCGAAGTCCATCAGGTGCAGGTCGCTGAGCAGGTTGAACAGCGGCGATGAGTCGTGAAGCACGTCGCTGGAGTGCGCCGCAGCACCGGACAGCTGGTTGAATTCCAGTGCGATCGTATCGTCGATACGGTAGTATTCGCGGCGATCATCTACATCGTTAGTCGACATGGCGAACCCATGGCAGCGGTGGTGGTCAGAGAACTCGTTGACGATCCGGCCAGGGCCGGGTTCGCATAGGTTCTGAGTGTAAGGCCGCTGCTCAGGCCCCGCCACAAGGACGTTCCTCTTTCCCCGAATCCTCCCCGACATGTTCAAACCTCTGTTCGTCTTCATCGGTACGCGCTACACCCGGGCCAAGCGCCGCAACCACTTCGTATCCTTCATCTCGCTGACCTCCATGCTCGGCCTCACCCTGGGGGTGACGGTGATGATCCTGGTGCTGTCGGTGATGAATGGCTTCGACCACGAGATGCGTACCCGTGTGTTGGGCATGATCCCGCACGCTACGGTAGAGTCGCCGACCCCGGTGAGCGACTGGCCGGCGCTGGAGCGTCAGGTCAAGCAGCATCCGGGTGTGGTGGCAGTTGCGCCGTTCACCCAGATGCAGGGCCTGCTGACCCACGATGGCAAGGTACAGAAGGCGCTGATCAACGCCATCGACCCCGAGCAGGAGCACAAGGTGTCGATCATCGACAACTTCCTGCGCGAGGGTGATCTGGCGAGTCTGGCGCCCGGCGAGTTCGCCATGATTATCGGCGACAAGGCCGCGACCAAGCTGGGCGTCAAGGTCGGTGACAAGGTCACCTTCGTCGCCCCCGAGGTCACGGTGACCCCGGCTGGCATGTTCCCGCGACTGAAGCGCTTCACCATCGTCGGCATCTTCCATGTCGGTGCTGGCGAGATCGATGGCGGCCTGGCCCTGGCCAACATTACCGACCTGGCACGCCTGCAGCGCTGGAAACCGGATCAGGTGCAGGGCCTGCGCTTGAAGTTCGACGACCTGTTCCAGGCCCCGCGTGCCGCCTGGGAGATTGCCCAGCGCCTGGATGGCGACTTCTACGCCCGTGACTGGACGCGCACTCACGGCAACCTGTACCAGGCCATCCGCATGGAGAAGACCATGATCGGTCTGCTGCTGCTGCTGATCGTCGCCGTGGCCGCGTTCAACATCATCTCCACGCTGGTGATGGTGGTGAACGACAAGAAGGGCGATATCGCCATCTTGCGTACCCTGGGCGCCACGCCACGGCAGATCATGGCCATCTTCATGGTGCAGGGCACGGTGATCGGTGTGGTCGGCACCCTGATCGGCGCGGCGCTGGGCATTCTCGCCGCGCTCAACGTCAGTGCGCTGATCGCTGGCATCGAGCGGATGCTGGGGATCAAGTTTCTCAATGCCGATGTGTACTTCATCGACTACCTGCCGTCGCAGTTGCAGGCCGCCGACGTGATCATGGTCTGCAGCGCCGCTTTGTTCCTGAGTTTCTTCGCCACCCTGTATCCCGCCTGGCGCGCGTCGCGTACCCAGCCTGCCGAGGCCCTGCGTTATGAGTGAATCCATGAACCCGAACGCCATGAAACAGCACAATGCCGTGCTCAGTTGCCGCAACCTGAGCAAGCGTTACGACGAAGGCCCCGAGTCGGTGGTGGTGCTCGATGGTCTGGAGCTGGAACTCTTTCCAGGCGAGCGCGTGGCCATCGTCGGTAGTTCCGGCTCGGGCAAAAGTACGCTGCTGAACATGCTCGGTGGCTTGGATACTCCGAGTGAAGGCAGTGTGTGGCTGGCCGGTGAGCAACTGTCGGCGCTCAGCGAAACTGCTCGTGGCCTGCTGCGTAACCGCGCCTTGGGCTTCGTCTATCAGTTTCACCATCTGCTGGCTGAATTTACCGCGCTGGAAAATGCCTGCATGCCGCTGTTGATCGGCAAGACGCCGATCCCCGAGGCGCGTCAGCGTGCCACCGCGCTGCTGGAGCGGGTCGGCCTTGGCCATCGCCTCAACCACAAGCCGGCCGAACTGTCTGGTGGCGAGCGCCAGCGTGTGGCCATCGCCCGTGCGCTGGTCAATCGTCCGGGCCTGGTGCTGCTCGACGAGCCTACCGGCAACCTCGACCAGCACACCGCCGAAGGCATCCAGGAACTGATGCGCGAACTCAGCCAGGATTCCAACACCGCGTTTCTGGTGGTGACCCATGACATGCAGCTGGCACGGCAGATGGATCGCGTGCTGAGCCTGCAGGACGGCAAGTTGGTGGCCATCTGATGTTCCGTCCGCTAAGTCTGTTCATCGGCACCCGCTACACGCGGGCCAAGCGCCGTAACCACTTCATCTCGTTCATCTCGCTGACTTCGATGATCGGTCTGGCGCTTGGCGTGCTGGCGATGATCGTGGTGCTGTCGGTGATGAATGGCTTCCAGAAGGAAATGAGCTCGCGCATCCTCGGCATGGTGCCGCACGCCATGCTCTATGGCGCCGAGCCCGTGGCCGACTGGCGCGCTCTGGCCGCCAAGGCCATGAGTAATCCAGAGGTGAAGGCGGCTGCGCCTTATGCGGAACTGGAAGGCATGCTCTCGCATCGCGGCACGATGCAGCCGATCCAGATTCACGGCATCGATCCGGACGAAGAGGCCAAGGTATCGATCCTGCCCAATCACATACGGCAGGGCAGCCTGAACAATCTGCAGCCCGGCGAGTTCGGCGTGGTCATCGGCGATATCACCGCGCGTCGCTTCGGCCTGCAGGTGGGTGACAAGCTGACGCTGATCATCCCCGAGCTGAGCAACGCGCCCGGTGGCGTCACGCCGCGCATGCAGCGCCTGAACGTGGCGGCGATCTTCAAGGTCGGCGCCGAGCTGGACAGCTCGCTGGCACTGATCAACGTCGCCGATGCCGCTACCTTGCAGCGCCTGCCGGACGGCACGGTGCCGGGCATTCGCCTGGCGCTGAAGGATTTGTACCAGGCGCCGCAGGTGTCCAAGGCGCTGGTCGCCGAGCTGGGTAGCGGCTACCGCGCCGACGACTGGACGCACACTCAGGGCAGCTTGTTCAGTGCGATGAAGATGGAAAAGACCATGATCGGTCTGCTGTTGCTGCTGATCGTCGCGGTGGCGGCGTTCAACATCATCGCCACGTTGATCATGGTGGTGTCCGACAAGGGCGGTGACATCGCCATTCTGCGCACCCTGGGCGCCACGCCTCGGCAGATCATGGCGATCTTCATGGTGCAGGGATCGGTGATCGGTGTGGTCGGCACACTGATCGGTGGCGTACTCGGCGTGCTCGCGGCGCTCAACGTCAGTGCGCTGGTGGCCTGGCTGGAGTCCTTCGCAGGGGAGCGCGTGCTGAGCTCCGACGTCTACTTCATCAACAGCCTGCCGTCGGATCTGCAATGGCTGGATGTTGCGCTGATCTGCTCGGCGGCCTTGATCCTCAGCTTCCTGGCCACGCTCTATCCCTCCTGGCGTGCCGCCCAGGTGCAGCCCGCCGAGGCGCTGCGCTACGAATAAGTCAGCGGTAAGCTGCAGGCCTGCGAGGCTTGCAGCTTACAACCGTTGTTTCCGGCTCTCCTGGCGCTTGCGCCAGCTACGCTGTACCCACCAGCGCCAGTAGAGCATGGTCAGGCAATAGCCCAGAACGGCTAGCACCACACCGGCGACGAACGAGCCGAGATAGAGCGGTTTCCACAGGTGCGTCAATTCCGCCGTCATCCACTCCAGCGTCAGGTGTTCGGGCATGCGCATGGTTGGCGTATCGCTGAGCCAGGCGCCCAGCTTGTAACTGCAGTAGAACACCGGCGGCATGGTGATGGGGTTGGTCAGCCAGACCAGGCCAATGGAAATCGGCAGATTGGCGCGCAGTGGAATGGCCACAGCGGCGGCCGCGAGCATCTGCATCGGCATGGGAATCATCGCCCAGAACAGCCCCACAGCCATGGCGCGCGCGACCGAGTGGCGGTTCAGGTGCCAGAGATTCGGGTCATGGATCAGGGTGCCGAGAAAGCGCAGGGACTTGTTGCCCTTGATGCTGTCAGGGGAAGGCATGTAGCGTTTGAAGAGACGACGCGGCATGAAGAGACTCTGGCAAGCGGAAGCCCTGGCATTATGCCCGGATTGATGACCATTGGCCTGACGATATTGTGACCGCAAGTGCACGCTGCCTGCGTGCCCCGCGACGAAGGAGCGTCGATGCGCACAGGGATGCTCGCGTTGGCAGCCGGTCTGCTGACCCTGCCTGTTCTACCCGCCTTGCCACCGTACGCGTGGCTGCTTGCGGCAGCCGCTTTCGCGGTCTTGCTGCTGTTTACCCGTGTGTATCTCGTGGGTTTTTTTCTGCTTGGCTTTGCCTGGGCCTGCCTGTCGGCGCAATCGGCGCTGGATGATCGCCTGGCGCCAGCGCTCGATGGTCGAACCCTGTGGATCGAGGGGCGAGTCGCCGGGCTGCCCGAGGTGGGTGAGGGCGTGGTGCGTTTCGAATTCGAGGACGCGCTGTCGCGTCGCGCGCAATTGCCCCAGCGCCTGCGTCTGGCCTGGTATGGCGGGCCACGGCTGCAGGCGGGGGAGCGCTGGCGGCTGGCCGTCAATCTCAAGCGTCCGCAGGGGCTGGTCAATCCGCAGGGCTTCGACTATGAAGCCTGGCTGCTGGCCCAGCGAATCGGCGGCACAGGCACCATCAAGTCCGGCCAGCGTCTGAGCGAGGCAACAGGCTGGGCGAGCTGGCGCGACGCCTTGCGCCAGCGCCTGCTGGCCAACCCGGCATTCGGCCGTGAGGGTGGGCTGGCGGCGCTGGTGCTGGGCGACGGCTCCGGGCTCAGCACTGAGGACTGGCGCCTGTTGCAGCACACCGGCACGGTGCACCTGATGGTCATTTCCGGGCAGCACATCGCGCTGCTGTCCGGCTTCCTCTATCTGCTGGTGGCTGGTCTGGCCAAACGTGGCTGGTGGCCCGCGCGTTTGCCCTGGCTGCCTTGTGCCTGCCTGCTGGCCCTGTGCGGGGCGTTGTTCTACGGTGCGCTCGCCGGTTTCGAGGTGCCGGTCAGGCGCGCCTGCGTGATGGTTGCCCTGGTACTGCTGTGGCGCCTGCGCTTTCGCCATCTTGGCGCGGGTTGGCCATTGTTGGTGGCCTTGCTGGTGGTGCTGTTGCTCGAGCCGCTGGCCTCCCTGCAGCCGGGGTTCTGGTTGTCCTTCTCGGCCGTGGCGCTGCTGGTGCTGATCTTTGGTGGCCGTTTGGGGCGTTGGGGCTGGTGGCGCAGCCTCACGCGCGCGCAGTGGGCCATGGCCGTCGGCCTGCTACCGATGATGCTGGCGCTGGGCTTGCCGGTGAGCATCAGTGGGCCTTTGGCCAATCTTGTCGCGGTGCCCTGGGTCAGCCTGCTGGTGGTGCCCATGGCCTTGCTCGGTACCTTGCTGTTGCCGATTCCACTGCTGGGGGATGGGCTGCTGTGGTTGGCCGGCGGCGCGCTGAACCTGTTGTTCGAGCTACTGGCGCTCATCGCTGCCTGGATGCCGGCCTGGCTGCCGAGCAAGCTGCCGTTGTGGGCGTGGCTGATGCTCGTGCTGGGCGTTTTGCTGCTGTTGCTGCCGGCCGGCGTTGCCCTGCGTTTGCCGGGCGCCGCACTGCTGTTACCAGCGTTGCTGCTGCCGGCCGAGGCGCCTGAACAGAGCAGGGCGGAGGTGTGGCTGTTCGATGTCGGCCAGGGGCTGTCGGTGCTGGTACGTACCCGCGAGCACAGACTGCTGTACGACGCCGGACCGCGTTTCGGCGATTTCGATGTGGGTGAGCGTGTGGTGTTGCCGTCGTTGCGTGCATTGAATGTGCGTCGACTCGACATGCTGCTGCTCAGCCATGCCGACACCGATCATGCCGGTGGCGCCGGCGCGATCATGGCGGGGCTGCCGGTCGATAGGCTGATCAGTGGTGAACCCGAGCGCGGTGCTTCGGCGCGCCTGGCCGAGGCCTGTGCCTCCGGCCAGCGTTGGCAATGGGACGGCGTGACCTTCACGCTCTGGCAGTGGGCGCAAGGCACGACAGGCAATCAGCGCTCCTGCGTGCTGCTGGTCGAGGCCGCAGGCGAACGCCTGTTGCTGACTGGTGATATCGACGTCCAGGCCGAGGCCGCCTTGCTCGCCACCGACCTGCCACGCCCGGTGCACTGGCTGCTGGCGCCGCATCATGGCAGTCGCACTTCGTCGAGCCAGGCTTTCGTCGAGGCGCTTTCGCCCAGTCAGGCGCTGATCTCGCGCGGGCGGCACAATCATTTCGGCCATCCGCATCCATCGGTTCTGGCGCGCTACCGCCAGGTTGGCGCCGAGCTGCAGGACACCGCCTTGAACGGCGCACTGCAAATAACTCTGGGCGCACAGACTCGCGCCCATGGCCTGCGAGAACAGGCGCGCTTCTGGCGGGAAAAATGAGAACGGCGGCGTTCGGCGGGCACTGCACCCTATGCTAGAGTGGCGCGACTTTTTCGAGGGGGATTCACTACCGTGTGGGAACTGGTCAAAGCTGGCGGCTGGATGATGCTGCCGATCATTCTCTGCTCCATCGCCGCTGCTGGCATTATCGCCGAACGCCTGTGGACTCTGCGGCCCGCCCGCGTCACACCGGCCAACCTGCTGGCCCAGGTGTGGCGCTGGATCAAGGACAAGAAGCTCAACAACCAGAAGCTCAAGGAACTGCGCGAAGATTCGCCGCTGGGGCAGATCCTCGCTGCCGGCCTGGCCAACTCCAAGCATGGTCGCGAGATCATGAAGGAATGCATCGAGGAGGCCGCCGCTCGCGTCATCCACGATCTGGAGCGCTACCTCAATGCCCTCGGCACCATAGCCGGTATCGCACCGCTGCTGGGTCTGCTCGGCACCGTGCTGGGCATGATCGACATTTTCAGCTCCTTCATGGGCAACGGCACCGGTAATGCGGCCATCCTCGCCGGCGGTATCTCCAAGGCGCTGATCACCACCGCTTCGGGTCTGTTCGTGGCGATTCCGGCACTGTTCTTCCACCGTTATCTGCAGCGTCGTGTCGATGAGCTGGTGGTGGGCATGGAGCAGGAGGCGATCAAGCTGGTGGAAATGGTGCAGGGCGATCGCGACGTCGACCTCGGCGAGGAAAAGGCGTGAAATTCCGGCGCAAACCGCGGGAAAACGTCGAGATCAACCTGGCCTCGTTGATCGACGTGGTATTCATCCTGCTGCTGTTCTTCGTGGTCACCACTACCTTCACCCGCGAGACCCAGCTCAAGGTCGACCTGCCCGAGGCCGCCAGTGGCACGCCGCCGGAGCAGACCGAGCTCAAGCAGATCGAAGTGCTGATCGGCGCCGATGGTGGTTATTCGGTCAATGGCAATGCGCTGCTGGAAAGCAACCTGAAAAATCTGATGGCAGCGATGCAGAAGGAATCCGCTGGCGACAACAGTCTGCCGCTGATTATCAGTGCCGATGGCAAGACTCCGCACCAGGCGGTGATCACCGCCATGGACGCGGCCGGCAAACTGGGCTTCGCGCACCTGCGCATCACCACGGTGGAAGCGCAGGAAGCCCCTTAAGTGACTGTTGCCGATCGTCTGCTCGAGGCTTGGTATCGTGGCCATCCGGCGCTGGCGCTGCTGCGCCCGCTGGAGTGCCTGTATCGCCGCGTGGTGCAGGGCAAGCGCGCCCGGTTTCTGGCGGGCGAGGGCGACATCTACCGCGCGCCCGTGCCGGTGCTGGTGGTGGGCAACATCACCGTCGGCGGCACCGGCAAGACGCCGCTGATCCTCTTTCTTATCGAACACTGCCGCGCCCGTGGTCTCAAGGTCGGCGTGGTCAGCCGGGGTTATGGCGCTACGCCACCGAGTCTGCCGTGGCGCGTGCGTGCCGATCAGCCGGCGGCGCAGGCCGGTGACGAGCCATTGCTGATCGTGCAGCGCACGGGCGTACCCTTGATGATCGATCCGGATCGCAGCCGCGCGGTGCGTGCGCTGTTGGCCGAAGAATCGCTGGATCTGATTCTTTGCGACGACGGTTTGCAGCACTATCGCCTGGCGCGTGATCTGGAGCTGGTGTTGATCGATGCCGCCCGTGGCCTGGGCAATGGTCGCTGCCTGCCTGCCGGGCCACTGCGCGAGCCAGCCGAACGCCTGGAAAACGTCGATGCCGTGCTGTTCAACGGCGCCGAGTCAGATCGCCCCGATGGATTTGCCTTCCGCCTGCAGCCTTCGGCGCTGGTCAACCTGGCCACTGGCGAGCGGGTAGGGCTCGAGCATTTCCCGGCCGGGCAGGCCGTGCATGCGGTGGCCGGAATCGGCAACCCGCAGCGTTTCTTCAATACCCTCGAAGCGCTAAACTGGCGCCCGGTTCCGCACCCCTTCGCCGACCATGCCCAGTACGACGTGGCGCAGCTCAGCTTCGAGCCATCGCTGCCGCTGCTGATGACGGAGAAGGATGCGGTGAAATGCCGGGCCTTCGCCGCCGCCGACTGGTGGTACCTGGCCGTCGATGCCGTGCCTACGCCGGCCTTCGTCGACTGGTTGGACAAGGAACTGGCCCGCCTCATACCGGGGTCGTGATGACCCCAGCAAGGACTCCAGCATGGACCTTAAACTGCTCGACATTCTCGCCTGCCCGATCTGCAAGGGCCCGCTGCAGCTTTCCGAAGACAAGACCGAACTGATCAGCAAGGGTGCCGGTGTGGCCTATCCGATTCGCGATGGCATCCCGGTGATGCTGGAAAGCGAAGCCCGTACCCTGACCACTGACGAGCGTCTGGACAAGTAAATGAGCACAGCCTTCACCGTCGTCATTCCTGCCCGTTACGCCTCCACCCGCCTGCCCGGCAAGCCGTTGCAGGACATCGCCGGCAAGCCCATGGTGCAGCACGTCTGGGAACAGGCGAAGAAGAGTTCGGCAGATCGCGTGGTGATTGCCACCGACGATGCCCGTATCGTCGAGGCGTGCCAGGCGTTCGGCGCCGAGGTGCTGTTGACCCGCGTCGATCATAACTCCGGCACCGACCGCCTGGCCGAAGTGGCCAGCCAGCTCGGCTTGCCTACCGATGCCATCGTGGTCAACGTGCAGGGCGACGAGCCCTTGATCCCGCCGGTGATCATCGATCAGGTGGCCGCCAACCTGGCCAACAACCCACAGGCCGGCATCGCTACGCTGGCGGAGCCCATCGAGGACGTCACCGCGCTGTTCAACCCCAACGTGGTCAAGGTGGTGGCCGACAAGAATGGCCTGGCCCTGATCTTCAGCCGTGCGCCGCTGGCCTGGGCGCGTGATGCCTTCGCCAAGAGCCGCGACGTGCTGCCGGCTGGCGTGCCGTACCGCCGCCATATCGGCATCTACGCCTACCGCGCGGGTTTCCTGCATGACTTCGTCGCCTGGGGCCCATGCTGGCTGGAAGATACCGAGTGTCTGGAACAACTGCGTGCGCTCTACCACGGCGTCCGTATCCACGTTGCCGATGCCCTCGAAGCGCCTGCTGCGGGCGTGGACACGCCCGAAGACCTGGAGCGGGTGCGTAGCCTGCTGGGGGCCTGATGAAGGTTCTGTTCGTCTGTCTGGGTAACATCTGCCGTTCGCCTACTGCCGAGGGCGTCTTCCGCTACAAGTTGCGTGCCGCAGGGCTGGAAGATCGCGTGCAGGTTGACTCGGCTGGCACCGGTGACTGGCACGTTGGCAAGGCGCCGGACAGCCGCACCCGTCAGGCTGCGCTGCGCCGTGGTTATGACCTGTCGGCGCAGCGTGCACGCCAGGTCGAAGTCGCCGACTTTCAGCGCTTCGACCTGATCCTGGCGATGGATCAGAGCAATCTGCGCAATCTCAAGGCCATGCGCCCGGCGAATGCTCGTGCCGATCTCGACCTTTATCTGCGTCGCTTCGAACTGGCTCTGGATGAAGTGCCTGACCCGTACTACGGCGGTGAAGACGGTTTCGAGCAGGTGCTGGATCTGATCGAACAAGCCAGCGATGCGCTGCTGCTGGAAATCAAGGGGCGCCTGTGAGCCTGAATCTGCAGAACGACGTTTCGCTCAAGGCCTTCAATAGCTTTGGCGTAGAGGTGCCTGCGCGGCTGTTTGCCGAAGCGCACGACGATGATGATGTGCGCGAGGCGCTGAGCCTGGCCGCGCAGCGCAGTCTGCCGCTGCTGGTGATCGGCGGTGGCAGCAACCTGTTGCTTACCCGGAATGTCGAGGCGTTGGTGCTGCGTATGGCCAGCCGTGGCGTTCGTATCCTCGAAGACGATGGCCAGCAGGTGCTGGTGGAGGCCGAGGCCGGCGAGCCCTGGCATCCCTTCGTGCAGTGGAGCCTGGCACAGGGGCTCAATGGCCTGGAAAACCTCAGCCTGATCCCCGGCACTGTCGGCGCGGCGCCGATGCAGAACATCGGTGCCTATGGGGTTGAGATCAAGGACCTGTTCGCCGGCCTGACCGCCCTGGATCGGCACAGTGGCGAGTTGCGAGACTTCGGCCTGGAGGAATGCGCTTTCGCTTACCGCGACAGCCTGTTCAAGCGTGAGGCCGGGCGCTGGTTGATTCTGCGCGTACGTTTCCGCTTGAGCCGCGTGGCCTCGCTGCGCCTGGACTACGGCCCGGTGCGCCAGCGCCTCACGGAAATGGGCGTCGAAGTGCCGACCGCCACCGATGTCAGCCGAGCGATCTGCGCCATCCGCAGCGAAAAACTGCCGAATCCTGCAGAGCTGGGGAATGCCGGCAGTTTCTTCAAGAATCCGCTGGTGGCGTTCGAGCTGGCCGAGCGCATCCGTGCCGAACATGCCGATCTGGTCAGTTACCCGGTAGGTGATGGTGTGGTCAAGCTGGCGGCAGGCTGGTTGATCGAGCGGGCAGGGTGGAAGGGTTTTCGCGAGGGCGATGCAGGCGTACACCGGCTGCAGGCATTGGTGCTGGTCAACTACGGCAACGCGACGGGGGCTCAGTTACTGGAGCTGGCGCAGCGTATCAAGGCCGACATCCTGACGCGTTTTGGCGTCGAGTTGGAGATCGAGCCCAACGTGCTTTGATCTGTGCATCCGGGAGGATGCCACTTCCCGGATTGCATCTGTTCACCAGGTCACGGACATGAAAAAGGGGATGCCTAGGCATCCCCTTTTTAGTGGCCGCAGAAGGATCAAGCCTGAGGCTTGATCTCTTCCTTGTCGGCTTGCGCGTCTTCTTGCGGCTGCGCTTGCTCTACCGCTTCGCTCGCGCTCTGCTCGCTGACGACCGGAGTGACTTCGGTTTCAGCGACCGGCTCGACCGTGGCTGCAGTTTCGACCGCGCGGACTTCGGCTTCTGCCGGAGCACTTTCTTCAATGACTGGAGCGGCTTCGGCTACCGGGGCAGCTTCTACCACAGGCGCGGCGGCAGCGGCCTCGGCGGCTTCGCGTGCCAGACGCTCGGCTTCGCGTTGACGACGACGCACTTCGCGCGGGTCGTTCGGCGCGCGGCCGGTAGCATTGGCTGGAACTGCGGCAGGTGCTTCTGCGACCGGAGCTTCTTCAACCGGAGCTTCCGCTACGGGTGCCGGCTCCTGAGCGACTTCTACAGCTGGCTCGGCTTGCACGATCGGCTCAGCGACCGGCGCTTCGGCGACAACCGGCGCTTCGACTGCGGCGACAGGCTCTGCTGCGACGGGAGCGGCTTCGACCACTTCAGTCACGGCAGCTTCGGCCTGTACTTCGACCGGCTGGGCAACGGGCGCTTCAGCCTGCGCGGCTGGCGCCTCTACTGCCGGCGCTTCGTTGGCGACGTTCTCGCTGCTGTCGACGCTTTCTGCAACCACGGCAGCCGCAGTGGCGATGGCAGTCGGGGTGGCAGCCTGAGCGTCTTGACCGGCAGCCTCACTGTTTTCGGCGCTTTCGATCAGGTTGCCATCGGCATCACGCTGACGCTCACGACGGTTGCTGCGGCGACGCTGGCCACGGGAACGGCGGCGTGGACGCTCGCTGTCGTTACCATTGTCCTGCTCGTCATCAGCCTGTTGCTCGTCGTTCGGCAGTGCTTCGTCCTGCGGTGCTTCTGCCTGCTCAGGGCGCGGTTGGCGCTCTTCACGTGGCGGGCGCTGACGCTCCTGGCGCTCGGCACGAGGCTGACGCTCGGCGCGTGCTTCTTCGTTGCGCGGTTGTTCGGCGACAGCACCATCGATTGGCTCACGCAGTTCGCGTACGCGCTCTTCGCGCGGTGCGCGGTCTTCGCGGGGGCGACGCTCGCGACGGTTTTCCTGGCCTTCACGTGGCTGACGCTCTTCACGCGGCTGGCGTTCCTCGCGAGGTTGGCGCTCTTCACGCGGGGCGCGTTCTTCACGGGGAGCACGCTCTTCGCGCGGTTTGCGCTCTTCGTCACGACGGCCGCCGCGGTTGCGGCTCTGCTGGCGACCGTTGCGACGCTCTTCGCGCGGCGGACGCTCGCTGCTCTTCTTCTCGACGACGGCCGGCTGGGCTTCTTCTTCCTTGCCGGCGAACAGGCTGACCAGGGACTTGACCAGGCCTTTGAACAGGCTCGGCTCAGGCGCCTTGGTCTGTGCCAGCGGAGCCGGTTGCGGCTCGGCAGCGACCGGTGCGCTGCTACGCGGCGCGGCCTTGATCGCGGCTTCCTGGCGAACCAGGGTGCGCGTGGCGGCAGCCGGGTGGGCTGTGGCGTCTTCGACTTCGGCAGTGGCGGCGATTTCGTAGCTGGTCTGGCCGCTCAGTGCTTCGGGATTGTCGTCACGCAGACGCTGGACTTCGAAGTGCGGAGTTTCCAGGTGATCGTTGGGCAGGATCACGATACGCGCGCGGGTACGCAGTTCGATCTTGGTGATCGAGTTGCGCTTCTCGTTGAGCAGGAAGGCGGCGACCGGGATTGGTACCTGGGCGCGGACTTCGGCGGTGCGATCCTTCAGCGCTTCTTCTTCGATCAGGCGCAGGATGGCCAGCGACAGCGATTCGACGTCACGGATGATGCCTTGACCGTTGCAGCGCGGGCAGACGATGCCGCTGGTCTCGCCCAACGACGGACGCAGGCGCTGACGGGACATTTCCAGCAGGCCGAAGCGCGAGATGCGGCCGACCTGGACGCGGGCGCGGTCGGCTTCCAGGGCTTCACGCACCTTCTCTTCGACAGCGCGCTGGTTCTTGGCCGGGGTCATGTCGATGAAGTCGATGACGATCAGGCCGCCGATATCGCGCAGACGCAGTTGGCGGGCGATTTCCTCGGCCGCTTCCAGGTTGGTTTGCAGCGCGGTTTCCTCGATGTCGCTGCCCTTGGTGGCGCGCGCCGAGTTGATGTCGATGGAAACCAGTGCTTCGGTCGGGTCGATGACGATGGAGCCGCCGGACGGCAGCTTCACTTCGCGCTGGAAGGCGGTTTCGATCTGGCTTTCGATCTGGAAGCGGTTGAACAGCGGCACGCTGTCTTCGTACAGCTTGATCTTGCTGGCGTACTGCGGCATCACCTGCTGGATGAAGCTCAGGGCTTCTTCCTGGGCTTCAACGCTGTCGACCAGTACTTCGCCGATGTCCTGACGCAGGTAGTCGCGGATGGCGCGGATGATGACGTTGGATTCCTGATAGATCAGGAACGGGGCAGGGCGGCTGGTAGAAGCTTCCTTGATGGCGCTCCACAGCTGCAGCAGGTAGTCGAGATCCCACTGCATTTCTTCGCTGGAGCGGCCGAGGCCGGCGGTGCGTACGATCAGGCCCATGTCGGCCGGAGCGTTGAGGCCGTTCAGCGCTTCGCGCAGTTCGTTACGCTCTTCGCCTTCGATGCGGCGGCTGATGCCACCAGCGCGTGGGTTGTTCGGCATCAGCACCAGGTAACGACCGGCCAGGCTGATGAAGGTGGTCAGGGCTGCGCCCTTGTTGCCGCGCTCTTCTTTCTCGACCTGGACGATGACTTCCTGGCCTTCCTTGAGCACGTCCTTGATGTTGACGCGGCCGCCTTCAGGAGATTTGGAGAAATATTCGCGGGAGATTTCTTTGAGGGGGAGGAAGCCGTGGCGTTCGGAACCGAAATCGACGAAGGCGGCTTCAAGGCTGGGTTCGACGCGAGTGATGCGGCCTTTGTAGATGTTGGCCTTCTTCTGTTCGCGAGCACCGGACTCGATGTCCAGATCGTAGAGTTTTTGGCCGTCTACCAGGGCTACACGCAACTCTTCGGGCTGAGTTGCGTTAATGAGCATTCTTTTCATGTTGTACCAATGGACTCCGGGGCTACCGGAAGCCACGTTAGGCACACACGACTCTCAGGGTCGGTGTCAGGCGCGTCAGAAACGGTCGTAAATCGTTCCACTGTCGAGCGACGGTCAGCCATTACCAGGCTGCGGTCGCGACGGACGTCTCCTGCTTGCTGTGGTGACAGAAAGCACTCAGTCAGGAGGAGGAATCAACTGCAGGTCGCGGACGAGATGAGGCGTCTTTGATCAAGCCATGGGCTACGCAGGCCGCAGTTGTACATCTCCACCCTACACGTATCGCTGAAAATCGGGTGCCGCGCGCGGATTCCGCAGCGGTTGTCATTTACCGCGACCGCCGGTAATGGCGAATCGCGCATCATACTCAAGGCATTATTTCCGAACTCTTCGTGACCACTTTGCAGTCTTTTGACTCTGAAGAATCCGTCGGACGGCCTCACGTCCAGAATGGTTTGCACGGGCAGGGGATGGCAGGTTTGGCGAACATCCTCAAGCCAGGCCACTTTTGGCGGCGTTCGCGACTATATCAGTAATGATTAAGTGCTTCAATTCCATAAAAAATTGTTATGATTGCGCGATGACTACTCCTGCCTCTCCAACCTCCGGCGTCCAGCTGCTCGAGGTTGCACCGGAACTCGCCGGCCAACGTATCGACAACTTTCTCCGGGCGCAGCTCAAGGGCGTGCCCAAGACCCTCATTTACCGCATTCTGCGCAAGGGCGAGGTGCGCGTGAACAAGGGGCGCATCAAGCCCGAGTACAAGCTGCAGGCTGGCGATATCGTGCGTGTGCCGCCGTTGCGCCTGGCTGAGCGCGACGAGCCCGAACCGCTGGCGCAAGGGCTGCTCGAACGTCTCGAGGCGGCCATCGTCTACGAGGACAAGGCGCTGATCGTGCTGAACAAGCCGGCCGGTATCGCCGTGCATGGCGGCAGTGGCCTGAATTACGGAGTGATCGAAGCCTTCCGGCAGTTGCGTCCGGATGCCAAGGATCTGGAGTTGGTGCATCGTCTGGATCGTGACACGTCCGGTCTTCTGATGATCGCCAAGAAGCGCAGCATGCTCCGGCATCTGCACGAGCAACTGCGTGGTGATGGCGTCGACAAGCGCTATATGGCGTTGGTGCGTGGCCATTGGGCGACTGCCAAGAAGCAGGTCAATGCGCCATTGCAGAAGAGCAATCTTCGCTCGGGTGAGCGCATGGTCGAAGTCGATAGCGAGGGCAAGGAGGCGCTGACGCTGTTCCGTGTGCTGCGTCGCTTTGGTGACTTTGCCACGCTGGTCGAAGCCAAGCCGGTAACCGGGCGTACCCACCAGATCCGCGTGCACGCCAAGCATGCCGGGCATTGCATCGCTGGCGACTCCAAGTATGGCGATGACGAATTCACTCGAGAGATTCGCGAATTGGGTGGCAAGCGCCTGTTCCTGCATGCCTACGAGCTGCATGTGCCGCTGCCTGAGGGTGGTGTGTTGAAGCTCGAGGCGCCGGTGGATGAGGTGTGGGCCAGGACAGTGGAGCGCCTGAGTGCCTGATTATCAACTGCTGATCTTCGACTGGGACGGGACGCTGGTCGATTCCATCGGCCGTATCGTCGAGGCCATGCATCGTGCTGCGGATGTTGGCGAATTGCCGCGCTGCAGCGATGCTGAAGTGCGAGGCATCATCGGGCTGGAACTGGGGCATGCCATCTGCACGCTCTACCCGGAACTCGATGAGCCGGCCAGAATCGAAGCCATTCGGCGCGCCTACAGCGAGCAGTATCTACTGCTGGAGCGTGAGCCTTCGCCGCTTTACGAAGGGGTGAGCGAGTCGCTGGCCTGGTTTCGTGATCAGGGGTATCAACTGGCCGTGGCTACCGGCAAGGGGCGCAACGGCTTGCAGCGTGTGCTGGCGGACAAGGGTTGGCTGGACTATTTCGATATCACCCGCTGCGCCGATGAAACGGCCGGCAAGCCTGATCCGCGGATGCTTCACGAGATCATGGCGCATTGTGGGGTACCGCCCGAGCGCTCGCTGATGGTGGGGGATTCGACCTTCGATCTGCTGATGGCGCGCAATGCTGGTATGGATTGTGTGGCGGTCGGTTACGGCGCCCGGCCCCTGTCGGTTCTGCGCGAGTGCGGGCCGCGTCTGGCGAACAATCAATTCAATGAACTGCGTGCGTGGCTGGATGAGCATCCACTGCGGCGCGCTACCGGGGTGAGTGAACATGTCGGATGAGTGGAAGTCCTCTAACGGCTCTCAAGGCGAGGATGCCAAGAGCTGGAAGCTGCTGGAGAAGGCGTTGCTGTCCAGTGTGCAGGAGCAGCGTCGTTCGCGGCGCTGGGGCATCTTCTTCAAGCTGCTGACCTTTACCTATCTGTTCGTGGCGCTGGCGTTGTTCCTGCCGGCGTTGCATCTGGACAAGGCCGCTACGACTGGGCCGCATACGGCGGTCATCGAGATTCGCGGCATGATCGCCGATCGCGAGGAGGCCAGTGCCGACAAGGTGATTGGCAGTCTGCGTGCGGCGTTCGAGGACACCAATACCAAGGGTGTGATCCTGCGCATCAATAGCCCGGGCGGCAGTCCGGTGCAGTCCGGCTATATCTATGACGAGATTCGCCGCCTGCGTGGCGAGTACCCGCAGATCAAGGTCTATGCGGTGATCAGTGATCTGGGTGCTTCCGGCGCTTACTACATCGCCAGTGCGGCGGATGAGATCTATGCCGACAAGGCCAGCCTGGTCGGCTCCATCGGTGTCACGGCTGCCAGCTTCGGTTTCGTCGAAACCATGCAGAAGCTCGGTGTCGAGCGCCGTGTCTACACCTCGGGTGAGCACAAGGCGTTTCTCGATCCGTTCCAGCCGCAGAAGGATGAGGAGACGCGCTTCTGGAAAACCGTGCTCGATACCACTCATCGCCAGTTCATCGACAGTGTGAAGAAGGGGCGTGGTGATCGCCTCAAGGCGGATGAGCATCCCGAACTCTTCTCTGGCCTGATCTGGTCGGGTGAGCAGGCGCTGCAACTGGGCTTGGTCGATGCGCTGGGCAGTGCCAGTTATGTGGCGCGTGAAGTGATCGGCGAGAAGGAAATGGTCGATTTCACTCAGCGCGATACGCCCTTCGACCGTTTTGCCAAGCGTCTGGGTACCAGTGTCGCGGATCGTATTGCGCTGTGGATGGGCTTCCAGGGGCCGACACTGCAATAACGTTGGTGGGGCGGGTGTAGTCTGCCGATCTCGGTCGGCGGGTTACACCCGCCCTACGGTATTTCGACGCCTTCGTTCAGTAGCATGTCCACTAGGCGAATCAGGGGTAGGCCGATCAGGCTGGTGGCGTCCTTACCTTCGGTGCTGCGGAACAGGCTGATGCCCAGTCCTTCGGACTTGAAGCTGCCGGCGCAATCGAATGGTTGCTCACGCTGCAGGTAGCGCAGAATCCGTTCGTCGCTCAGTGGGCGGAAATGCACGGTAAACGGCACGCAGTCGACCTGGCATTGGCCGGTGTTCGAATTGAGTAACGCCAGGCCTGTCAGGAAGGTGACGCTGCTGCCGCTGGCGGCGAGCAGCTGTTGCTGGGCTCTCGGCAGGTCGTGGGGTTTGCCAAGGATCTCGCCATTGCCGAGTACGGCGACCTGATCCGAGCCAATGATAAGGTGGTCGGGGTGTCGGTCTGCAAGGGCGCGAGCTTTTTCCTCGGCCAGGCGCTTCACCAGGTCGATACCGCTTTCATCTTCCAGGCGGGTTTCGTCGATGCTCGGTGATTGCCAGGTGAAGGGGAGTTGCAGGCGTTCGAGCAGCTCGCGGCGATAGGGGGAGCTGGAGGCGAGCAGCAGCGCTGGCATGTTCTCTTCCTTTATATAGTGAAAGGGAAATTCTACTGATCGCTGTCATTCGAAGACAGGCTGAATTTCCTTTGACACGGGCAGGGTGCATCCCTAGAATGCTGCGCCTATGTTGAATGGGCCGATTCCACCTCACGTTGATCCGCGCAAGCTCGCCGACCGCGAAGTTACCCTCGAAGGGCAACTCGAACTGGCAAGCCTGCCGCGTCTCTGCGACCCGCTTTCCGATACGGCAGGTGTGGTGCAGGCGAAGTTTCATTTCGCCCGTGACGAGCAGAAAACTGTGGTCATCCGCAGTGAGCTCGAGGTTGAGGTCAAAATGGTCTGCCAGCGTTGTCTCGAGCTGGTCGCGCTACCCATCCGCAGCGAATGTGAATACGCGGTGGTTCGGGTTGGAGCGAACACTCAGTCCTTGCCGAAGGGCTACGACGTGCTGGAAGTGGGTGAAGAGCCGCTGGAGCTGCTCGGTCTGGTCGAGGATGAATTGCTTCTTGCTCTGCCGATCGTTCCCGCTCATGCCCCAGGTGATTGCCAGCAGCCGGACGGTCTCGATGAGCCCGAGCCGAGCGAGGACGAGGTATCGCGGTCCAACCCGTTCAGTGTATTGGCGCAGTTAAAGCGTGACCCAAACGTTTAGGAGTTAATCAGTTATGGCTGTTCAGCAGAACAAAAAATCCCGTTCCACCCGCGACATGCGTCGTTCGCACGACGCTCTCGAGGCCAGCGCCCTGTCCGTAGAGAAGAGCACCGGTGAAGTTCACCTGCGCCACCACGTTTCTCCGGAAGGCGTTTACCGCGGTCGCAAAGTGATCGACAAGGGCGCTGACGAGTAATCCTTGTCCGCCTCGATCATCGCGATTGATGCAATGGGTGGGGACTTCGGTCCCCACTGCATTGTCCCGGCCTGCATTTCTGCGCTGGCCGAATTCCCCTCGCTACACCTGGCCCTCGTTGGCCAAGCCCCCCTTATCGAAGATCAGCTTGCACGCCAGTCTGGCGTCGATCGCGCACGTCTGCAGGTTCACCACGCCAGTGAAGTGATCGCCATGGACGAGCGCCCGGCGCAGGCCCTGCGTGGCAAACCGGATGCCTCGATGCGCGTGGCGCTGGAACTGGTGCGTCAGCAGCAGGCGCATGCCTGTGTCAGTGCCGGCAATACCGGTGCGTTGATGGCGCTGTCGCGTTACGTGCTCAAGACGCTGCCGGGGATCGACCGGCCGGCCATGGTCAGCCCGATTCCGACCGAGCGTGGCCATTGCTACCTGCTGGACTTGGGCGCCAACGTCGACTGCAGTGCCGAGCACCTCTACCAGTTCGCGATCATGGGCGCGGTTGCGGCCGAGACGCTTGGTGTATCTCGGCCGCGCGTGGCCTTGCTCAATGTCGGCACTGAAGACATCAAGGGCAATCAGCAGGTCAAGCTGGCTGCCAATATGCTGCAGCAGGCCCATGGGCTGAACTTCGTCGGTTACATCGAGGGCGACGGGGTCTATCGCGGCGAGGCTGATGTGGTGGTCTGCGACGGCTTCGTCGGCAACATCCTGCTTAAGTCCAGCGAAGGCTTGGCGAAGATGATCACCGGGCGGGTCGAGAAACTGTTCAATGACGGACTGTTTGCCCAGGCGGTCGGCGCCCTGGCGATGCCGCTGCTGCGTCGTCTCAAGGCCGACCTGGCGCCGGCCCGGCACAACGGTGCGAGCTTTCTCGGTTTGCAGGGCATCGTGGTCAAGAGTCATGGCGCGGCGGGGCAGGAGAGCTTTCAGAGCGCCATACGCTGTGCGCTGCGCGAGGTGCAGGAAAATCTGCCGCAGCGACTGCATGGTCGACTCGAAGACCTGTTGCTGTAGAATCGTCGCGTTTTCAGGGCGTGGCCTGCTGCGGAATGTGACTGCGCAGAGCGGCCTGTCATCCAACTGTCAGTTTGCTGCGCCAGGCTCGCCTGGCGTTGGTTTTTCGACTCAAGGGACTTTTTCATGTCTGCATCCCTCGCATTCGTCTTTCCCGGTCAGGGTTCGCAAGCCCTGGCCATGCTCGCCGACCACGGTGCCCAGCAGAAGCTGGTGCTCGATACCTTCGGTGAAGCGTCTGAAGCGCTCGGCTATGACCTCTGGGCGCTGACCCAGCAGGGCCCGGAAGAGCAGCTGAACCAGACCGACAAGACCCAGCCGGCCATTCTCACTGCCTCCATCGCCCTTTGGCGTCTGTGGCAGGCCGAGGGCGGCGCCAAGCCGGCCTTCGTCGCTGGCCACAGCCTGGGTGAATACTCTGCGCTGGTCGCCGCTGGCAGCATCACCTTCGCCGATGCCGTGAAACTGGTGGAGCGTCGCGGTCAATTGATGCAGCAGGCCGTTCCGGCCGGGCAGGGCGGCATGGCTGCCATCCTCGGTCTGGAAGACGCCGACGTGCTGGCCGCCTGCGCCGAGGTTGCGCAAGGTGACGTGGTCAGTGCAGTGAATTTCAACGCCCCCGGCCAGGTGGTGATCGCGGGTAGCGCTGCTGCCGTCGAGCGCGCCATCGAGGCCTGCAAGGCGCGTGGCGCCAAACGCGCCATGGCGCTGCCGGTCAGCGTGCCGTCGCATTGCGCGCTGATGAAGCCGGCCGCCGAGCGTTTCGCCGAGTCGGTCGAGGCGCTGAGCTGGCAGGCGCCGCAGATCCCGCTGGTGCAGAACGTCAGTGCGGCCGTGGTATCGGATCTGACCACGCTGAAAGCTGACCTGCTGGCTCAGTTGTACAGCCCGGTGCGCTGGGTCGAGTCGATGGTGCGTCTGTCCGAGCAGGGCGTGACCGACCTGGTCGAATGCGGCCCCGGCAAGGTGCTCAGTGGTCTGAACAAGCGCTGCGTCAAAGGCATCAACACTTACAACCTGGATACCCCCGATGCTTTCGCCGCTGCTCGTGCTGCGTTGGCTTGAGAAAGGAGAACGAACATGAGTCTGCAAGGTAAGGTCGCGCTGGTCACCGGCGCCAGCCGTGGCATCGGTCAGGCAATCGCCCTAGAACTGGGCCGTCAGGGCGCTACCGTGATTGGTACTGCTACTTCCGCTTCCGGCGCCGAGCGTATCGCTGCCACGCTCAAAGAGCACGGCATCAGCGGTACCGGCATGGAGCTGAACGTAACCAGCGCCGAGTCCGTAGAGACCGTACTGGGCGCCATTGCCGAGCAATTCGGTGCGCCGGCCATTCTGGTCAACAATGCCGGTATCACCCGTGACAACCTGATGCTGCGCATGAAAGACGACGAGTGGTTCGATGTCATCGACACCAACCTCAACAGCCTCTATCGCCTATCCAAGGGTGTGCTGCGTGGCATGACCAAGGCGCGCTTCGGTCGTATCATCAACATCGGTTCCGTGGTTGGTGCCATGGGTAACGCCGGGCAGGCCAACTACGCTGCTGCCAAGGCTGGCCTGGAAGGTTTCGGCCGCGCCCTGGCGCGTGAAGTCGGTTCGCGTGGCATCACCGTCAACGCGGTGGCTCCCGGTTTCATCGACACCGACATGACGCGTGAACTGCCGGAAGCGCAGCGCGACGCGCTGCTGACGCAGATTCCGCTGGGCCGTCTGGGTCAGGCTGAAGAGATCGCCAAGGTGGTCGGTTTCCTGGCTTCCGACGGCGCTGGTTACGTGACCGGGGCGACAATTCCGGTCAACGGCGGTATGTACATGAGCTAAAAATCGGGCCTTCGGACGTCCGGAGGCTCTCGAATGTGACGCGAGCCATCAGAAAACTGTCATAGTTGCTGTCTAAAATCCGTTATAAAGCTGCAACAGGTTTATAGACAGATCGTTGAAGTGTTCCTGGGGGCTCCCCGGCATTCAGCTTGAAATGCTAAAAACCCTTTCTATACACTTGGCCGCTACCAGCTGCCTGGATTTGTCCAATAGGAGTGAAAACAAGGTATGAGCACCATCGAAGAACGCGTCAAGAAAATCGTTGCCGAGCAACTTGGCGTTAAAGAAGACGAAGTTACCAATAGCGCTTCCTTCGTCGAAGACCTGGGTGCCGACTCTCTTGACACCGTTGAGCTGGTGATGGCTCTCGAAGAAGAATTCGAGACCGAGATCCCGGACGAGCAAGCAGAGAAGATCACCACCGTTCAAGAAGCCATCGACTACGTGACTGCCAACGCGCAATAAGTCACTGTCAGCTTCTGACCGAGAAAAGCCGCACTGCCCTAAACAGGCGTGCGGCTTTTTTTACGTGCAAGGCGCATGCGGCGCCTGAGTCGAACAAGAGGAGATTGCTGTGTCGCGTAGACGCGTCGTGGTTACCGGGATGGGCATGTTGTCGCCGCTGGGTAACGATGTGCCGAGCAGCTGGCAGGGCATTTTGGCCGGGCGCAGTGGCATCGGTCTGATCGAGCACATGGACCTGTCCGCCTACTCCACCCGTTTTGGCGGGTCGGTCAAGGATTTCAATGTCGAGGGCTACCTCTCTGCGAAGGAGGCACGCAAGCTCGACCTGTTCATCCAGTACGGTCTCGCAGCGAGCTTTCAGGCCGTGCGTGATTCCGGTCTGGAAATCACCGACGCCAATCGTGAGCGTATCGGGGTCGTCATGGGCTCCGGCATCGGTGGCCTGACCAATATCGAGAACAACTGCAAATCGTTGCACGAACAAGGGCCGCGGCGTATTTCGCCGTTCTTCGTTCCGGGCTCGATCATCAACATGATTTCCGGTTTCCTGTCGATCCACCTGGGGCTGCAGGGGCCTAACTATGCCATCGCCACGGCCTGCACCACGGGCACTCACTGCATCGGCATGGCCGCACGCAACATCGCCTATGGCGAAGCTGACGTGATGGTCGCTGGTGGCGCCGAAATGGCGGCCTGCGGTTTGGGCATGGGCGGCTTTGGCGCAGCGCGTGCGCTGTCCACGCGCAACGACGAGCCGACCAAGGCCAGCCGTCCGTGGGACAAGGGACGTGATGGCTTCGTTCTTTCCGACGGCTCCGGCGCTCTGGTGCTGGAAGAGCTGGAACACGCCAAAGCGCGTGGCGCTACTATTTACGCCGAGCTGATTGGCTTCGGCATGAGTGGTGATGCCTACCACATGACCTCGCCGCCCGAAGATGGCGCCGGTGCCGCGCGCTGCATGGCCAACGCCCTGCGCGATGCCGGTATCAACGCCGATCAGGTGCAGTACATCAACGCGCACGGCACCTCGACGCCTGCGGGTGACAAGGCTGAAGTCGCAGCGGTGAAGAGCGTGTTCGGTGATCACGCCTACAAGCTCTCGGTCAGTTCGACCAAGTCGATGACGGGTCACCTGCTCGGTGCCGCCGGGGCTGTAGAAGCGATCTTCAGTATCCTGGCGCTGCGCGACCAGGTTGCGCCGCCGACCATCAACCTGGATGAGCCGGACGAAGGGTGCGACCTGGATTTCGTTGCGCACCAGGCCAAGGCCATGCCGATCGAGATCGCCCTGTCGAACTCCTTCGGTTTCGGCGGCACCAACGGCTCGCTGCTGTTCCGTCGGTACCACGGCTGATGCTGGGCTGGGTCAACGGCGCGCCCGGCGAGCAGTTGTCGGTCCGCGACCGTGGCCTGGCCTATGGCGATGGTCTGTTCGAGACCATCGCCGTGCGTGGCGGGCGCATCCCGCTGCTGGCTCGGCACCTGACCCGTCTGGCCGACGGCTGCCGGCGCTTGTCCATCCCGCTCGATGTTGCCCTGGTAGAAACCGAGTTGCAGGCTTTCGCCACCCAGCTCGGCGAGGGCGTTGCCAAGCTCATCATGACGCGTGGCGAGGGGCAGCGGGGTTATGCGCCGCCGCAGCCATGCCAGCCGCTGCGTATCCTGCAGGCCGCGCCTTTACCGCAGTATCCCGCCGAGCATGCCGAACAGGGTGTGCGTCTGTTCCCATGTGCCACCCGTCTCGCCGAGCAGCCCTTGCTGGCCGGCCTCAAGCATCTCAATCGCCTCGAACAGGTGCTGGCCCGTGCCGAGTGGCAGGGCAACGACTGCAGCGAAGGCTTGATGTGCGATAGCAGTGGACGGGTGATCGAGGGCGTTTACAGCAACCTGTTTCTGGTGCGCGATGGACGTTTGTTCACCGCCGATCTGTCGCGCTGTGGCGTGGCTGGGGTGATGCGCGCCGAGATCCTGCAGCAGGCGCAGTTGCTCGGCGTGCCGGTAACGGTGGGCGACATCACCTACGACGAACTGCTGGGCGCCGACGAGGTCTTTTTGTGCAACAGCCTGTACGGCATCTGGCCCGTGCGCGCACTGCAGGCACAACACTGGCCGGTTGGTGCGCTCACCCGTAAACTGCAGGCCATCGTTCGCAGCCTTCTGGAATCCTGATCAGTGCTACGCAAGCTCTTGTTGCTGCTCGAATGCGGCGTGTTGGTGGCCGCTCTGCTGGTGGTGGGAGTCGCCTGGCAACAGAAAAAAGCGCTGGATCAGCCGCTGCACCTCGATGCCGAGCGCCTGTTGCAGGTGCCGCCTGGCTCGACTCCGAGCGGGTTGCTCAACCGCCTGGAGGCCGAAGGCGTGGTCGATGGGGCCTTCTGGCTGCGCCTGTACTGGCGCTTCAACCTCAAGGGGCCAGCCTTGCACAGCGGCGAGTATCGCCTGCTGCCGCAACAGACGGCACGCGACATGCTTGGTCTGTGGCAGCGTGGAGAGGTGGTGCAATACAGCCTGACACTGGTCGAGGGCTGGAGCTTCCGCCAGTTGCGTAGCGCGTTGGCCAAACAGGAGGCGCTCACGCAGAGCCTGGCCGACCTCGACGATGCCGAGGTCATGACGCGCCTGGGATTGGCCGGCCAGCATCCGGAAGGACGTTTCTTCCCCGACACCTATCATTACGTGCGTGGCATGAGCGATGAGGAGCTGCTGAAGAAGGCCAATGCCCGGCTCGAGGCCGTCCTGGCCGAAGAGTGGCAGCAGCGTGCCGACGATCTGCCTTACCGCGACCCTTATGAGGCGCTGATCATGGCCTCGATGATCGAGAAGGAAACCGGCGTGCCCGAGGAGCGCGGCGAGATCGCCGGCGTGTTCGTACGCCGCTTGGCGGTCGGTATGCGCCTGCAGACCGATCCGACCGTGATCTATGGCATGGGCGAGCGCTACAACGGCCGCATCACTCGCGTCGACCTGCGCACGCCGACGCCCTACAACACCTACACCATCGACGGCATGCCGCCGACGCCGATCGCCATGGTCGGCCGCGAGGCCATCCATGCCGCGCTGCATCCGCAGGAAGGCAAGGCGCTTTACTTCGTTGCCAAGGGCGATGGCAGCCACGTGTTCTCCAATACCCTCGACGAGCACAACCGCGCCGTGCGCGAGTACCAGCTCAAGCGTCGAGCCGACTACCGCTCCAGCCCAGCGCCGCGCGCGGCTGAAAGCCAATAAGGTTCTATCCGTGACCGGTTTGTTCATCACCCTCGAAGGCCCGGAAGGCGCCGGCAAGAGCACCAATCGCGATTACCTCGCCGAGCGTCTGCGCGAGCAGGGCGTGGAAGTGTTGCTGAGTCGTGAGCCCGGCGGTACGCCGTTGGCCGAGCGCATTCGCGAATTGCTCCTGGCACCCAGTGACGAGCCCATGGCGGTCGATACCGAGCTGTTGCTGGTGTTCGCTGCCCGTGCCCAGCATCTGCAGCAGGTGATCCGCCCTGCGCTGGCGCGGGGTTGCGTGGTGTTGTGCGACCGCTTCACCGACGCCACCTATGCCTACCAGGGCGGTGGTCGCGGCCTGCCCATCGAACGTATCGCCCAGCTGGAGCAGTTCGTTCAGGGCGATCTGCGCCCGGATCTGACGCTGATCTTCGACTTGCCCATCGAAGTAGGCCTGGCACGTGCTGCTGCGCGTGGCCGCCTGGATCGTTTCGAGCAGGAAGGGCGGGGCTTCTTCGACGCGGTGCGTCATGCCTATCTACAGCGCGCCGTGCAGGCACCGCAGCGCTATCACGTGCTGAACGCGGCGCAGACCCTGGAGCAGGTGCAGGCCGATCTCGACGCCTTGCTGCCGCGTCTGCTGGAGGCCTGCCGTGGCTGACGTCTACCCCTGGCAGGTCGGCCTCTGGCAACAGCTCGCTGGCCGCAGCCAGCATGCGCACGCCTATCTGCTGCATGGCCCGGCCGGCATCGGCAAGCGCGCCCTGGCCGAGCGCCTGATGGCGCGTCTGCTCTGTCAGAGCCCGGCAGGGCTGGATGCCTGCGGTAGCTGCAAGTCCTGCCACCTGCTGGCAGCGGGTACGCATCCGGATAACTTCGTCCTCGAGCCCGAGGAAGCGGACAAGCCGATCAAGGTCGATCAGGTGCGCGAGCTGGTTGAGTTCGTGGTGCAGACCGCGCAGCTCGGCGGGCGCAAGGTGGTACTGCTGGAGCCGGCCGAGGCGATGAACCTCAATGCCGCCAATGCCTTGCTGAAGAGCCTGGAAGAGCCATCCGGCAATACCGTGTTGCTGCTGATCAGCCACCAACCCAGCCGCCTGCTGCCGACCATCAAGAGTCGCTGCGTGCAGCAGGCCTGTCCGCTGCCAGGGCAGGCCGTCAGCCTCGAGTGGTTGGCCAAGGCGCTGCCGGAGATGAGTGCCGAGGCGCGTGACGAGCTACTGACTCTGGCTGCCGGCTCGCCACTGGCTGCCCTGCGCCTGGAGGAGCAGGGCGTGCGCGAGCAACGCGCCCAGGCGGTCGACGGCGTGAAGAAGTTGCTCAAGCAGCAGGTTGCGCCGAGCCACCTGGCCGAAAGCTGGAAAGCGCTGCCACTGAAACTGCTGTTCGATTGGTTCTGCGACTGGGCGCAGCTGATGCTGCGTTATCAGTTGACCCGGGACGAAGCCGGGCTGGGCCTGGAGGACATGCGTAAGGTGGTGCAGTACATGGCTGACAAGACCCCTCAGGGGCAACTGCTGGCCATGCAGAGCTGGCTGCTCGAGCAGCGCCAGAAGGTCATCGGCAAAGCCAATCTCAACCCGGCGCTGCTGCTCGAGGCGCTGCTGGTGCAGTGGGCCGCGCTGCCGGCAGGAGAGCGGCGCTGAGCGCAGAGCCTCATGCTTTCTGCGGGGCGTCACATTCCGCTGGCTGCGTGCCAGCAGTGGTTTGCACGCAGCCCTGAACAGGCCCTAGAATCGGCCATTACGCAATAGCAGCCGGGAAATACGCTGATGAGCCTGCCACCCAATCTGGGCCCCCGTAACGGAATCCTGTCCCTGACCATCAAGGACAAGTCCGTGCTCTACGCGGCGTATATGCCTTTCATCAAGAACGGCGGTCTGTTCATCCCCACCAACAAGAGCTACAAGCTCGGTGACGAAGTGTTCATGTTGCTCAACCTGATGGACGAGCCGGAAAAGATTCCGGTCGCCGGCAAGGTGGTGTGGATCACCCCGAAAGGCGCCCAGGGCAACCGTGCCGCCGGTGTCGGGGTGCAGTTCAATGAGGGCGACAACACCGCGCGCAACAAGATCGAAACCTACCTGGCCGGTGCACTCAAGTCTGACCGCCCGACCCACACCATGTAACTGCAGCGGCAAGCTGCAAGCCACAAGCGACAAGACAGCGGCAGCGTTCCCGCTCGCTTTTACTTGCGGCTTGAAGCTTGCCGCTTGAGGCTTTCCCTGATGTTGATCGACTCCCATTGCCACCTTGATCGTCTTGACCTCGCTGCCCATGGTGGTTCCCTGGATGCTGCCCTGGAGGCAGCGCGTGCTGCGGGTGTCGGCCACTTCCTGTGTATCGGCGTGAGTGCCGACAATGCCGCTACCGTCAAGAGCCTCGCCGAGCGCTATGTCGACGTCGACTGCTCGGTGGGCGTGCATCCGCTGGATCTAGAGCCGGGCGCAGAGCCTGCGCTGGATTGGCTGCTGGGCGAGCTGGCCCATCCGAAGGTGGTGGCCATCGGTGAAACCGGCCTGGATTACCACTACGAGCCCGAATCTGCCGAGCTGCAGCAAGCCTCGTTCCGTCTTCATCTCGACGCCGCTCGTATCACCGGCAAGCCCGTGATCGTGCACACCCGCGAGGCACGTGCCGATACCCTGGCCCTGTTGCGTGAAGCGGCGCTGCCGCAAGCCGGTGTGCTGCACTGCTTCACCGAAGACTGGGAAATGGCCAAGGCCGCGCTGGATATCGGCTTCTACATCTCGCTCTCGGGCATCGTCACCTTCCGCAATGCCGAGGCGCTGCGTGAGGTAGCGCGCCAGGTGCCGGCCGATCGCCTGCTGGTGGAAACCGACTCGCCGTACCTGGCGCCAGTGCCGTATCGCGGCAAGCCCAACCTGCCGCAGTACGTGCGCGAAGTGGCCGAGTACCTGGCGGTGCTGCGGGGTGTCAGCTACGAGACGCTGGCCGAACAGACCTCCAGTAACTTCAAGCGCTTGTTCCCGCTCGCCAGCGTGGCCTGATCCGGGTTTCGGACGGGCAAAAAAAACCCGGACTCTGGGGGAGTGAATCCGGGTCAAGACCATTAGGAGTAAAGCAAGGCACGCAATCCACGGTGCCCTGGCTGGCGGGGCACTTGGGGGGAGACGCCGCACACCAGTACGTTTCAGTATTGGCCAGGCTGGGCGAGCGTCCAGGCCGAATCGAGCGTTTTTTAAACAGATTTGGAATACCGCGGGCGCTGCTGAGTGCTCACCCTTTTGCCACCTGGGTTAGGACGGCCAGGGTTTGCTCGATGACCTGTTCGCGGGTGTAAAAATGAGGCGACAGGCGGACACCGGCACCGCGCTGGATGCAGATGATCTGCTCTTCGCGCAGGCGTTGCTGCAGTGCCGTGTTATCCCAGCCCGCCAGACTGAAGTTGACGATACCGGCACGTCGCTCGGGTGAACGCGGACTGTGCAGGCTGGCTCCGGGTAGCGCGCGAATGCCCTCGGTCAGGCGTTGCACCCGCTGTTCCAGCAACTCGCCGACTCGTACCATGCCGACCTCTTCGAGCAGCGACAGGCTCGCCTCCAGGGCGAAGGCGCCCAGCATGTTCGGGCTGCCGCATTCGAAGCGCCGTGCACTGCGGGCCGGTTGCCAGTCCTGGCGATTGTAGTCGCCGGCATGTTCGAGCATGTGCCAGCCGTATTCATGCAGCTTGAGCTGGGTGCGTATGTCGCTGCGGCAGTAGAAGACCCCGAGCCCTTCCGGCCCTAGCATCCATTTGTGGCCGTCGGCCATGGCGAAGTCGCAGTCATAGGCTTGCACGTCGAAGGGCAGGGCGCCGAGCTGCTGGATGGCATCGATGCAGAACAGCACGCCCCGTTGACGGCAGCCCTGGCCGAGACGTTGCAGATCCAGGCGCAAGCCGCTGGCGAACTGCACGGCGCTGATCGCCAGCAGGCGTGTACGCGGAGTAAAGGCGGCGAGCAGGTTGCCCTCGGGGTCTGCGCCCTTGAGGCTGACTTCGACCACTTCCACGCCCTGCGCGGCCAGTGCCAGCCAGACGACGCGGTTGGACGGGAATTCCTCGTCGCTGATGATCACCTGGTCGCCGGGGCGCCAGTCCAGGCCGAAGGCGACGAACGAGAGCGCCTCGGAGGTGTTCTTGACCAGAGCGATGTCACCCGTGCTCGGTGCATTCAGTAGGCGTGCAAGGCGTTCGCGTAGGGTTCGCTCGAGCTTCAACCAGTCCGGATAGTCACGTGCGCCGCAGCTTACGTTCGTTTCGCAGAAGCGCCGCACCGCTTCAGAACTGCGTTTGGGCCAGGGTGCCACGGCTGCGTGGTTCAGATAACGCAGGCCGGGTTCCTGCGGGAACTCATCATGAAACTCGTACATGGTCGGATGATCCGTGCAATTTGGCTACATTTAGGCATAATGTGCGGCTTCAAATTTTGACTCCGCAGTCCCTTTATGCAGAAAGAACCCCGTAAGGTCCGCGAATTTCGTCGCCGCGAACAAGAGATTCTCGACACCGCACTGAAACTCTTCCTCGATGAAGGGGAAGACAGCGTCACCGTCGAAATGATCGCCGACGCGGTGGGCATCGGCAAAGGCACCATCTACAAGCACTTCAAGTCGAAGGCGGAGATCTACCTGCGCCTGATGCTCGACTACGAGCGCGACCTGAACGAGCTGCTGCACTCGGCCGATGTGGATCGGGACAAGGAAGCGCTGTCGCGCGCCTACTTCGAGTTCCGCATGCGCGATCCGCAGCGTTACCGCTTGTTCGACCGCCTGGAGGAAAAGGTGGTCAAGGGCAATCAGGTGCCGGAGATGGTCGAGCAACTGCACAAGATCCGCGCCTCCAACTTCGAGCGTCTGACCCAGTTGATCAAGGGCCGGATCGCCGAGGGCAAGCTGGAAGACGTACCGCCGTACTTCCACTATTGCGCCGCCTGGGCGTTGGTACACGGCGCCGTGGCGCTGTACCACTCGCCGTTCTGGAGCAACGTGCTGGAAGATCAGGAAGGCTTCTTCCAGTTCCTCATGGATATCGGCGTGCGTATGGGCAACAAGCGCAAGCGCGACTAAGCACGACCTCGCGACACTGCGATTGCGACCTCACCGCCTCCGAGGCCGGCCGGCACCTTTGCCGCGGCTGGCCTCGCGATATACTCCGGGGCATCGAGCCACCGGAGCCTTTCATGATCGTCGACCGCCAGGGCAGACGTTTCCGCAACCTGCGTATCAGCCTCACTGCCGCCTGTAACTACGCCTGTACCTATTGTGTGCCGGACGGCAAGCGCCTGGTCGCTGCCCAGGACGAACTGTCCGCCGACGCCATGGCACGCGGCGTGGCCTATCTGATCGAGGCGGCGGGCATCGAGCGCCTGCGCATCACCGGTGGCGAGCCGCTGGTCAGTACGCGACTCGAATCTTTTCTACGTCAGGTCAGCCAGATGGGCCTGGACGACATCAGCCTGACCACCAACGGCCAGTTGCTCGAACGCAAGCTGCCGTTGCTGATCGACTGTGGCATTCGTCGTCTCAACGTGTCCCTCGACACCCTCGATGCCGCTGCTTTCCGCAGCATCGCGCGCGGGGGCGATCTGGCCACCGTGCTGGCTGGCATGGAGGCGGCGCGTGAGGCGGGAATCAAGATCAAGGTCAACATGGTGCCGCTGCGCGGGCAGAACCTCGACCAGGTATTGCCCCTGCTGGATTACTGCCTGGAGCGTGGCTTCGAGTTGCGTTTCATCGAGCTGATGCGCATGGGCCATCTGGCGCGTGATGCCAATGCCTTCAACCAGCAGTTCGTCGGCCTGCCCGAGTTGCTCGAATTGATCGGTGAGCGCCACCAGTACGTGCAGGCCAGTGCGCCGGTGGACGCCACCGCGATGCGCTATGCCATTCCCGGCGTCGGCCATTTCGGGGTGATCGCCAACGAGAGCGTGCCGTTCTGCCGCACCTGTTCGCGTCTGCGGCTGTCGTCGACCGGCTGGCTGCATGGCTGCCTGTCGTCGAGCAACCGCCACTACGTGGGCGATCTGCTGGACAAGCCACGCCACCAGGCGTTGCCAGCACTGCAGCGCTTGCTGATCAAGGCGCTGGGGGACAAGCAGGATCTGGCTTTCTCGGGCGGTGCCACGGTGATGAAGATCATCGGTGGCTGATGTCGCCAGCGCCGCCATTCGCGGCGCTGGCGCAGGCGTCAGTCGTTGCGGATGGCGACCGGTGTCATCCGCTGTGCCCAAATGGCCATGCACACCATGACCGCCAGCACACTCGCCAGCACGGCCGATGAGCCGATGGTGCCCAGGTCCAGGCCGCCTTTTTCCGTGCTCTTGGTCAGTACGTCACCCAACGTGGCGCCGAAGGGGCGGGTGAGGACGAAGGCGATCCAGAACAGGGCTACGCGCGACAGCTTCGTGCGGTAGTAGGCCATGGCGACCACGGCCAGCAGGCTGCCGATCAGCAGGGCGCCACCGGCGAAACCCAGGCCCGAGTCGTCCGCCAGGTAGTCGCCCAGTGCAGTGCCCAGGGTATTGGAGACCAGGATGGCGCCCCAATAGAACAGCTCACCGCGGCGGCTGTTGATGTGATCCACCGACAGTGATTTTTCGCTGAGCCGCCAGGCCGTCAGCACGCCCACCAGCAGGCTGACCAGTACCAGCGCCCCGGAGGCGTAGCCCAGCCCCAGCGAGCGATCCATGAAGTCCGATATCGTCGTGCCGGCGGTGCTGGTGGTGAGAATCACCGTCCAGTACAGCGCTGGCTGATAGCTACGTGCGCGCAGTTGGCCGAACAGCGAGACGAAGAACAGGCTGATCAGCAGCAGCGAGCTGAGTGCATAGCCGATATCCAGGGTCATCGACAGCAGATCACCTGCCGTTTCGCCTAGCGTGGTGGCACATATTTTCATGACCCAGAAGGCCAGGGTGATCTGAGGAAGCTTGTTCATAGGCGCGCACTCTTGAGTGCCAAGGGGTTTGGCAGGTGTTGGCAGACTAGGCCGGTGCGTGTCGAAGCCTCGTCAAAAAGGCATGAAGAAATCGTCAAAGCGATGGTGTGAGCCCGATGTATCTTGCACACGGCTGGCGCAGAAACTGCATCCCTGGCATATCTGCCGGTTTTCCGTCGCCGGCCCGTGGAGGATCGATTGATGCGTAACCTGCTTCTATTGCTGGCGCTACTGAGCCTGACCGGCTGCATGAAGGTCAGCGACATGGCCAGCAGTACCGAGTATTACCTGGGCGACGCCGGGGTTCTCGACCATGGTCGTACCGAGCGCATGGCCTCGCGGCGTTTGCAGCAGGACTCGTTCATCTATATTGCCCAGGGCAGTTTCGTGTCGCCGGGGCATGGCTATCCGCGTCCCAATGTAGTGGCTGAGGAGGCGTTCAAGGGCTTCGTTCAGTATTTCCCGCTGGTGCGTCGGGCCAAGCAGCCGCTGGGGTTGGAGGAGGCGATGGGACAGGCGCGCGAAGCCGGCGCCCATTACCTGCTCTATACCCGTTTCGCCTACAGCGACGACCGTATCGGTACCGTCGAGGAGTGGGAGGATCAGGAAGCCCTGGATCGTCTGGGTACTGACCGCGCGGTGATCCAGCTCATGCTGATCGAGACCAACACACGCTTTCTCGTGGATACGGCTCGGATCCGTAGCCGTGGCGGATTCCTGACGTTCTATGACGTGCAGCCACAGGACATCATCGGCCCTGCGCTGGAGGATTACGCGCGCAGCTTGTTGGGCGTGGCGCGCTGAGCTGGGTAGCACTGCTTGGGTAGATGGAACACTGCCGGTCGCGGCTAAAGCCCCTCCCACGGTGTATCCTTTGCCGCCTGCAGCAAGGCTGACGAGGACAGAGCATGAGCGATCCAGGCAAGGCCGGCGACCTGCTGGCGCAGATTCCCAAAGGTGAAGGCAAGGGTTTGCCTCCCGTGCATTTGTGGAATCCGGATTTCTGTGGCGATATCGACATGCGCATCGCCCGCGACGGTACCTGGTATTACCTGGGCACGCCCATCGGCCGCAAACCCATGGTGCGGCTGTTTTCCACCATCATTCGCCGCGATGGCGATGACTACTTCCTGATCACGCCGGTGGAGAAGGTCGGTATCCAGGTCGAGGATGCGCCCTTCGTGGCGGTGACCCTGCAGGTCGAAGGCGAGGGCGAGGCGCAGGTGCTGCGTTTTACCACCAATGTCGAGGACGAGGTCAGCGCTGGCGAGGAGCATCCGATTCGTGTGGTCATCGACCCTGCGACACAGGAACCCTCGCCCTACGTGCTGGTGCGGCGTAACCTCGAAGCGCTGATTCACCGCAACGTGTTCTATCAACTCGTCGAGTTGGCGGTGGAGCGTGAGATCAACGGCGAATCCTGGCTGGGTGTCTGGAGTGCCGGGCAGTTCTATCCCATAGGCCCAATGCCGGTTTGAGGCATCGTGGTTATTGCCGGCTGGTTCGATGGGCCAGGGTTATGACAGGAGGCGCAAATGGATGAGCATCGCATCGAAACGCAGCGTTTGACGCTGCGCCCGCCGCAGCCGCAGGATGCCGCCGAGGTGCAGCGCCTGGCGGGGGATTTTCGTATTGCCGATGTCACCCGCAGCATTCCCCACCCTTATCCCGAAGAATTGGCGCAGCAGTGGATCGAACGCTGCGCGCAGGATTGGGCCAGTGGTGCGGCGGCCAGCTTCGTCATCACCGAGTCGGCCAGTGGCCAGTTGGTTGGCAGCATGTCGCTCCAGAACATCACCCGAGGCGAGGCCGAGGTGGGTTACTGGGTCGGTGTGCCGTACTGGAGTCGTGGCTATGCCAGCGAGGCGTGCAATGCGCTGGTCGACTTTGCCTTCCAGCAATTGCGCCTGCGTCGTCTGCATGCCAGCCATCTGGCGCGCAATCCGCAATCCGGGCGCGTGCTGTTCAAGGCCGGTTTCCGCCATCTGGGTCTGGGCCACAGCCCATGCGGCCACCAGGGCAAGGTTGAACCGGTCGAGCTGTATGAGCGGGTGTCGGAGGCTTGAGCCGCGTGCTCAACGCACCCGATCCCGACTCTGTACCGCCAGATCCAGTGCCTTCTGCATATCCAGCCGCGCCGAGCGGCCGACGTCCTTGTCGCTCAGTTGGTAGTTGCGTTCCGATGGCAGGATGGGGGCGGTGAGGTCTTCGGCATCCATTGGTTCGAAGTCGTAGTCGCCGCCGATGGTCATGGCGCTGCGTCGCAGCAGCATGCGCAGTTGTTCGGGCTGCAGGCGCGGGTTGATCGACAGCATGGCGGCGACGATACCGGTGACCATCGGCGTGGCGTAGGACGTGCCGCAATGCACCTCGCCGGTCGCATTGGGTTCGTGGGTGGAGGCACGGGCGCAGGCCGCAGCGGTGATGTCGACGCGCATGTCGACGTTCGACGAGTTGCGTTTGACCACGTAGGCCGGATCGTCCACGGCGACATCCGGCCTTTCGCTGCGCTGGTGCCCGCCGACCACCAGCAACTGCTCGGTGATGAAGGAGGAGGGCAGGCGGTATTCGTCGCGCCCGGAGAAGGACGAGCCGTTGCCCGCAGAGTTGACTACCAGCACGTCCGGGTGCTCCTTGCGCAGCCACAGGAAGAACTCCTCCAGCAGTTCCTCGTAGCCGCTCATGGCGATGCCCGAACGCACCAGTGAGTCGATCTGGTCGCCCTCGACATTGCGCGTGCCGACGCGGTGGATGCCCCAGCTCCAGTTGAGTACGCGCACGCCATCTTCGACCAGGTTGACCGAGGCGGCGATATTGGCGGTGATGCCGGCATCGGAGTTGCGTTCGACGATCACTTCGAAGCCGTTGCTGGCCTTGTCCAGCCCACGCAGGAAGCCGGTATTGCCGCCCTTGTCCCAGTGCGCGGCGAGAATGCCGGCGACCGTACTGCCGTGGCCATCCGGTTGCTCGGCATCACGGGCGTAGAGGCAGGTGCGCGGTTTGCCGTCAGGGCAGGCGCCCAGGTAGTCGGCAAAGTCCGGCGCGTCGAAATCGACGTCACGTTCGATCACCCCGACGCGGATTGGCTTCGGCTCGATAGGGGAATCACCAGCAGGAAGGCGCCGCCGGTAGTAGTTCACCGCATCGGCGAAACGGTTCGCCGCCCATTCTTCCGAGTTTCTCTGCGGCCTTGGCGCGTGCGCCGCTTCGGCTTCCTGGTCACGCTCCGGGGCACTTTCCTCGACCACCACGGCGTCGACGCTGGTTTCGCTGCCGATGCGCAGCACCAGGGCATCGCGTTCGGTAAGGTTCTTTACCGGCAGGCGCAACTGGTAGGTGTTCAGCGGTGGGATGGCGCCGACCACCTCGGCGCCGTATTTCTTCGCCAGACGGCTGGCCTCATCGCGGCCTTCGTGGCTCTCCTCGATCAGAACGCTGACCAGGTCGACATAAGTGGTCAGCCCATCCATGTTCTTCGCCACCTCATTGGGCGTGGCAGCGAGCACGTGGCTGCTGTTGAGCGACAGCCATACCGGGTTGCTGACCCGTTCACCATCCTCCAGCCAAAGCGCTGCGCTGCGGTATTGAGCCGCGCTCAACTGCAGGCGCAGGCCGCCTTCGCTGCGGCGTACGAGCGAGGCGGGCAGAGTGCTTTCACCGAGATGCAGTTTCGGTAGCGTGCTGCCGAGCCCGCGTACCTGTAGGCACCAGTCCTGGTGCTGGTTGTCGAGCAGGTCGCCGCAGCGCTGCAGGCTCTTGATACGCAGGGCTTCTGCGGCGTCTGCCAGTGGGCTGAGCAAGGCCATGAAAAAAGCGCAGAGCAGGGCGCGGTTCGGCTGCATGGGGCGAGGCTCCGTGGCGGCTGTTCTGCTTTCCGACTGCTGGCGCCATGCTTCGTTCAAGCGGGGGCTTCTTGCCGATGTTCGCCTATGTAGCGGTCAGTCACTCCGATTCAATCAATAAAAGTTATAGTATTACGTTTCTTTTTAGCCCACTGTCGAAGCGATCCATGTCCTCCAATCGTCTACTTTCGATCGATGCCCTGCGCGGCTTGGTCATCCTCTTCATGCTGCTCGATCACGTTCGCGAAACCTTCTACCTGCATATGCAGGTGGGAGATCCGATGGATGTGACGGCCACCGATCCGGCGCTGTTCTTCAGCCGCACCCTGGCGCATTTGTGTGCGCCGGTGTTCATCCTGCTGACCGGTCTGTCGGCGTTTCTCTATGGCGAGAAGCAGATGAGCCGGGCGGCGACCAGTGCCTTCCTGTTCAAGCGTGGCCTGTTCCTCGTGGTGCTGGAGATAACCCTGGTGAATTTCGCCTGGACGTTCCAGTTTCCGCCCACGGTGATCTACCTGCAGGTGATCTGGGCCATTGGCCTGAGCATGCTGGCGCTGTCATTGCTGCTGTGGTTGCCGCGTGCGTTGTTGGCGCTGCTGGGGCTGGTGCTGGTGGCCGGGCACAACCTGCTCGATGGGCTGCATTTTGCGCCCGAGTCGACCATGCACATTCCCTGGGCAGTGCTACACGATCGTGGCTGGCTCGAATTCTCCGATACGCTGCGCCTGCGCACGTCTTATCCGGTGTTGCCGTGGATCGGTGTGATCGCCCTGGGCTACGTGATCGGGCCATGGTTTCGCTGGTCGAGCCCAGCGCAGCCGCGACTGCAAGCGCTGCGCCGGTGCGGTCTGGGGGCGTTGGGGCTGTTCGTCGTGTTGCGGCTGGCCAACGTCTATGGCGAGAAGCCCTGGGTGGTCGAGGACACCTGGCAGCACACCCTGATGGGCCTGTTCAATGTCACCAAGTACCCGCCGTCCTTGTTGTTCCTGGCACTGACGCTGGGCATCGGCCTGCTGCTGCTGGCCTACTTCGAGCGGCGCAATGCGGGGCGTGTGGTACGCACCCTGGCGGTATTCGGCAGCGCGCCGATGTTCTTCTATCTGCTGCACCTGTATGTGCTCAAGCTGCTCTATATCGTTGCCTTCGCCATCTGGGGCGCGAACCAGGGGCATTACTTCGGTTTTGCTTCGATGGCCTGGGTCTGGCTGACGATGCTGGTGCTGGCGGTGCTGCTATTCCCGCCGACGCAGTGGTTCGCCCGGCTCAAGGCGCGGCGTCGTGACATCGCCTGGTTGAAGTATCTCTGACAGGTCGTCTTACGCAGATGAAAAGGCCAGGTTTAACCTGGCCTTTTCATTGGGTGCATGGGTTACAGCTTCATGTTGACCGAGAGATAGGCCGAGCGGCCCGGAGCCGGGGAGAACATCGGCTGATCGTCGCCACCCCAGAAGAAGTTGTCGAACCACACGTATTCGTAGTCACGGTCGGTCAGGTTCTTCAATTGCAGGTCGAGGCTGGTGGTGTCGCTGAGCTGGTAGCGCACATTGGCGTCGAGCACCGCGAAGCCGCCGTATTTGCCTTGCTCGTTCAACTCGTCGATGTAGTAATCGCCCTGCGCACGGGCCTGCAGGCCGAAGCGCCAGTCATCGTTGAGCTGGTAGTCGGCACCGAGGTTGCTGACGTAGCGCGGCGTGGAGAACACTTCGTTGCCGGCTAGCGACTGGCCGCTTGCGGTTCGGGCGCTGACCACCTTGGCTTCCTGGATGGCGTGCGAGCCCCATAGCGTCCACTGCTCGTTAAGTTGCACGGTCAGCTGCATATCGACGCCACGTCGTCGGGTTTCACCCAGGCCGACGGTGGTGCCGGTGCTGGGCATATTGGCCACTTCGTCGGTGGCGTCCTGCTGCCATACGGCGATGCGCGCTTGCGAGTCGGCGAAGGGGCTGAACTTCACGCCCACTTCCTTGCCGGTGTTGATCGAAGGCTTGAATGCAGCCAGGCCGGGCGTGAGATAGGCCGGTTTGTCGGAGCCCGTGAGAATCTGGAAGGTGCGCCCCCAGTTGGCGTAGACATCGATGTCGGGTGTGACGCTGTACACCACGCTGAGCTTGGGCTGCTCGATCCAGCCGTAGTCCTGCAGTTTAGCCTTCACGCCATTCATCAGCTCGGTATTACCCGAGAACTGATCCACTCGGTAGGCCGGAATGATCTTCAACTGCTCGATGGGCTGGATGATTGCCTGGACGTAAGCCCCGGTGTTGTAGAGCGTGTAGCTGTCGTCGTTCTGCGTACGTGCCGGCGTTGCGTCGAAGTCGGTGGGGATGCCGAAGTTGTAGCGGTAGCGGCGGTACTCGTTGTTCTGCTGCTCGTAGTTGACGCCGCCATCGAGGGTGAGCATCTCGTGGGCGCGCCAGGTCAGGTTGCTGAGCATGCCGGTCTGGCGCTCCTGCCACTGGCGGCGCTGACGTGGGGCATTGCCTACCGGGTAATCGGTGAAGGTCACGGTGCGGTCATCGTCGTAGCTGTTGAAGTACAGCTTGTTGCTCAGGCTCAGCTCGTCGTTGAGCTGGAAGTCGGCATGCGCGCTGAGGTGCTTCATGTCGCGGTCGTCGCCGTCGTTGGCATTCTTTTCCGGTGACTGGGTGCGGCTGGCGGCCAGTTGCTGCGCGGTGAGAAAGCCCGGTTCCTCGGCCTGGTGATGGTAGAGGCGGGCGATCAGGCCGAGCTTCATGGTTTGCTCGTCGTCGCTGACAAACCACTTGCCGCCCACGGAATACTTGTTCGACTCGCTGTGATCGCGAAAGCCCTGCGAGTCCTGTTTGGCCATGAAGTAGTTCTGCGCGAAGTTGCCTTCTTCGTGGCCGACGGCCAGTTGCACTTCGCGGGTGTCGAAGCTGCCGTAGGTCAGGCGGCCGTCGGTGTAGTTGCCGCCCTGGCGCGTGGCGAAGTTGATGTTGCCGCCGATGTTGTGCAGGCCGTAACGCGGGTCGTTGGTGCCGCGCACCACCTCGATGTAATCGATGTCCAGCGGGAAGATCATGTCGATGAAGCGCTGGTTGCCGCTGTTGACGTTACTCGGGATGCCGTCGATCAGGGTCTTGATGCCGTTGATGTAGCCCTCGCCATTGAAGGCGCGGAAGGTGACCTTGCCGGATTCGGCGCCCATGCGTGTTTCGGTCAGCTGGATGCCGGGCATCTGGCCCAGCAGCTCCCAGCTGTTGCTCACGGTCTTATCTTCGATCTTGTCGCTGCCCATGATGTCGACCGAAGTCAGGATGCTGTCGGTGAGCAGCGGGCCGTTATCCTTGGGCGTCACGGTGATTGCGCCCAGCGAGAGAGTGGAGGTGCCGGACGATTCGGCATGCAGGTCGGCAGTGAACAGTGCAGTCAGAACGGCGAGGGAGGCCGAAGTGGCTTTCATGGGTATTCCTAGTTGTCGTGCTGGCGGTGGGCAGAAGGCTTCGCGATTGAGCGATGTGGTTATGGATTGGCGTTGCAGGGCTCTGGCTTGTCCTCTGGGGCGGATCCGGGGGAGATGATAAATATGTTATACCATAACAATTTGTCTGCATATTCTGTCGCCAGGCAGTCGGCTGCGGGCGTCCCGCTGATTCGTATGTGGAGGTTGACGTCTTAAAGGCGGAGCAGGATCTTGCCGAGGCCTGGGCCGCTATTGATCACGTCTTCGAGGCGGGTGACATCCTGGTGTTCGATGCCGATCTGGTGCACGCCGGCAGCCTCAACCACAGCGGTGCACGAAGGCGTTCCATCCTCATCAGCTACCTGGCCGAACCCTTGTATGCATCGCACCGGCAGACCCGGACGCTGCGCGGCGTGAGCATGGACTGTCAGGAACGCTTCGGGCCTGCCGATTTTCCCTGGCCTGGCGCCTGAGTCGTCAGCCGTTCGGCAACACGTCGTAAGGCGTGTTGCTGATGAAGGTGTTGCGCCAATCCGGACGCCATTGGGGAATGCTGAGGGTGAACCGGCGCTGGCGTTTGTCGAACTCGATCCAGGTTACGCCCAGGCTCCGTTCATCCTCGGTGACGCGCATGTCGACGGACTGGCGCAGGTAGAGCGGGCTGCGAAACACCTGGTCAGGATTCTGGCGGTCGATGATGCGCAGGTACGCGAGCCCGCCCAGAGGGGCAAGCATACCGCCGACTGGCACGCTTTCGATCAGATAACCGCCGAGTGGGCTGACCTCAGAGACCGATGCGGGTGCGTTGAGCGCTTCGTGCAGCACCCAGCCAAGGCACGAGGCCAGGACGGCGACAAGGCCATAAGCTGCGATAAAGGCTTTCTTCATGTCAGTGTCTTGGCAAGGTGATGGCAGCCGTGCCGGGCGGCAATGGCTCGCGCAGCAAGTCGGAAAACACGCGGAAATCTCCGTCTTTCTTGTACCGGGCCCGATAGTCCGCGAAATGGCTGTCAAGCAAGCACCAGCACGTAGCGTTATCGGCACCCTGGAAAATACCGGCCAACGGTCGCTTTCGGGCCGCTATCGCTATTGACAGCACATTCCTGCAACGCACCTAGCTCGAAATCTGCAAGCCTGCGCTGCCAGGATATGAGCCGGGTCTGCTACTGAGCGAGGGTTCGAGTGGAAGTCGACCAGCATCTCTACTGGTCAACGCTACTGCTCATAAGTGCCTGTTTTCGATAAGCACCTTATTCGGCGGTCTGGTACTTGGCGATGACTCGGAACTGTGCAGCGACAGCCCCACTGCAGCAGTGACTCCGGGTGGGACGGCGATCCCGCTTCCTGAGTATGTAAGCGTGCTTGGTCAGGCGCGCTCTGTTTGCTCCAACATCGGCTGGCAAAATCGCAGAATGGCTTCAGCGATGGTCTGCGGGGCTTCGCGCTGAGGGAAGTGGCCGATGCCATCGAGCACCTGTCGCTCGTACCGCCCTGTAAAGAAGGCTTCCCGCCCTTTGGAGCTGTCTGGGTGGTTGCAGGTGTCGGCGGCGCCATGCACGACCAAGGTTGGCACTGACAAAACCGGCGCAGGGTGCAATCGCGCTTCGTCTTCGGCGTAGGCCGGGGCGCCCTCGGCGAAGCCCCAGCGATGACGGTAGGAGTGCAGCACGATCTCGGCCCAGTCGTTGCCTTGGAAGGCCTTTGCAGCCTCATCGAAGTCGGCCGGTTCATACCAGCCTGCCGGTGACCAGGTGTCCCACATCATGCGGGTGAAATCCTCGCGCTCGTTGTGCAGCGCCTGCACGCCGCGTTCGGTGGCCATGTACCAGTGATACCAGTAGTTGCGCGCTTGCGGCAGTGGCAGCGGTTGGCTGGGATCGTTGGTGCCATAGCCCACCGATAGCAGCACCAGATGCGCGGCCACGCCGTCGTGCAGGCCGCAGGCATTGGCGGCGGCGCGGGCCCCCCAGTCATGACCGATCAGTGCAGGTTGGCTCAGGCCTAGGGCATCGATGAACTCCAGCAGATCGCGGCCCAGGGCTGATAGCTGGCCACTGCGCGGGGTGAGCGGATTGCGAAAGCGGGTGGGCGCGAAGCCGCGCAATGCGGGGGCCAGGATGCGGTAACCCGCTTTTGCAAGGAGGGGCGCCACTCCCTTCCAGCATTCGGGGCTGTCCGGCCAGCCATGCAGGAGAATGGCCGTTCGGGTGCCTTGCGGGTTCCATTCGAGGTAGGCGATGTCGAGCCGCTCGGTCGCGATGAACTGGTAGTTGGGCATGGACGGTCTCTCATCATGACGGTGCCTCAGAGTAGTTGGACGGTTCGGTTTGATTGGCGAATAATTGCCATGCATTGATGATTTTTTGTGTTGAGTGATCGAGGCAACATGCTTCCCAACATTGACGGCCCGCTGCTGGACACTGTGCTCTTACGCACCTTTCTCGAAATCGCGGACTGTGGCAGTTTCGCCACGGCTGCCGAGCGGCTGGCGCTGACGCCTTCGGCGGTCAGCGGGCACATGCGCAGGCTCGAGCAACTCGCAGGCGTCAGCCTGATGGCGCGCACCACACGCCACCTCGCGCTGACGCAGGCGGGCGATATCTTGTATGCATATGCCCGTAATATCTTGGCTCTGGAGCGCGAGGCACGTGCCAAGCTACGCGGTGCGCCATTGCGCGGGCGCTTGCGTATAGGTGCCTCGGAGGATTTCGCGAGCGCCTGGTTGCCGCAGGTTCTGCAAGGGTTCCGACAGTGGCATCCCGAGGCGATGATCGAGCTGAAGGTCGGTATCACCGCCGATCTGCTGCGGCAGCAGGCACATGGACGTCTGGATCTGGTGTTCGGCAAGCAATGCAGCCAGGTCGAGGGTAGCGGCATCCTGTTGTGGGAGGAGCCGCTGGTCTGGGCTTATGCGGCGGATCAGCCGCTGTCGGCCAGTGAGCCGCTGGCATTGGCGGTTTTTCCAGAGCCTTGCGTGTATCGGGAGGCGGCAGTCACGGCGCTGGGTAAATCCGCGTGCACCTGGCACATCGTTTTTGAAAGCAGCAGCATGGCTGGCTGCCTGGCGGCTGCGCGTGCCGGTTTTGCCGTGACGGTCATCGCCGACAGTCAGCGTGGTGAAGGCTTGCGCGTGCTCGGCAGCGAGCAGGGGTTGCCGCAATTGCCTGCCGCGCGTTTCTACGCGTTCACCGGCGAGGATACGCCGGCCTGTACGGCGTTGATCGAGGCTGCCCGTCGTGCCGGGCAGAGCCGCTTCAGTCTATTTGGCCTGCGTGCATGACGATCCCCAGGGGCGTCACGGCTTCGGCAAACGCTCCACCTGGTCCTTTGTCCCGAACAGATTCCAGCTGGCCACGAACAGCGCCGCTACCAGCGGCCCGATGACGAAGCCGTTGAGCCCCAGCAGGGCCAGGCCGCCGAGGGTGGAAATCAGGATCAGGTAGTCGGGCATGCGGGTGTCCTTGCCGACCAGGATGGGGCGCAGGATGTTGTCCACCAGGCCGATCACCAGCACGCCGAAGGCGGTGAGGATGATGCCTTGCACCAGGCTGCCGCTGAGCATCAGGTACACCGCCACTGGCGCCCAGATGATGCCGGCGCCAGCGGCGGGCAGCAGCGACAGGAAGGCCATCAGCACGCCCCACAGCAGCGGGCTGTAGATACCCAGCGCCCAGAAGATCAGGCCGCCGAGCGCACCCTGTACCGCTGCAACGACGACGTTGCCCTTGACCGTGGCGCGCACCACGCGAGTGAACTTGAGCTGCAGGCGGCGTTTGGTGGTGTCCCCCAGAGGGACGGTGGCGCGGATGTCATGCGCCAGCTTGCGGCCATCGCGCAGCAGGAAGAACAGCAGGTAGAGCATGACGAAGAAGCTGACGAAGAACTCGAAGGTACCCTGGCCGATGGCGAAGACCTTGGTGGCCAGGTACTGGCTGCCGGCCATGGCGGCCTGCGAGACCTTTTCGCGCAGGCCGTCGAGGTCGCTTGCGCCAACGCGGTCGAGTTGCTGCTGCAGCGCAGGTGGCAGCATCTGCACGGTTTCGGTGACATAGGCGCCGATGTCCAGCTCGCCTGATTCCAGTTTCTGATACAGCGCAGTGCCTTCGGCCACAACGGCCGAGGTGATGAAAATTACCGGCAGGATTGCCACCAGCAGGCAGGTGGTCAGGGTCAGCAGGGCGGCCAGGTTGCCCTTGCCGCCCAGGCGCTGCAACAGGCGTTGCTGCAGCGGAGCGAACACCACGGCGAGCACCATCGCCCAGAACACGGCGCCGTAGAACGGCAGCAGGATCCAGAAGAAGGCGACCGTCACCAGGACGAGCAGGAGGATGAAGGCTTTCTGTTCGAAGGTCGGGCTCTGCATATCGGGTTCGCCGGGAAAGGGTGTGCCCGTTAGTCCCCCAGATTTTTGGCAAAGTGCCCGCTAAGTTGTCAGGGAGTCGTTGCCCTGGGCTGAACTGCAGTCGCTCGACCCGTGCAAGAGTGGCTTGACGGCCCTGGGATGATGGATGGCATGAGCACGATCATCCGGCGAAGGTTTGCCATGCGTGACGGGTAACTCAAGGCGCTGTTCGACCCGCGGGCTTTGCTGCGCCCACGCAGTTCCTCCAGATGGGATGGATGCACGCCTGGCTGTGCTCGCGCGAGGCAACGGCGTGAGGGACGCACGCTACTCGTGGCGTGCGTCGTTTTCGCGGTCGCGCAGGTAGTGCCGGGTGAAGGGGAAGGGCGGTAGCCAGGCTTCGCGACGGATCGTCCACAGCTCATAAGTGGGGGTGAAACGATCCGGATAATCCAATGAGCCGAGGTTCACTTCGATTTCATCCGTCGAGCGCGAGAACACCGACGAGCCGCAGCGCGGGCAGAAATGGCGCCCGGCGTAGTGGCTGGTTTCGCCCTGGATCGTCACCGCCTCCTGAGCAAAGATCGCCGACGCGTGGAAGAGTGCACCGTGGTACTTGCGGCAGTCCAGGCAGTGGCAGACCCCAACGCGATAAGGTTGGCCTTGGGCTTCGAAGCGTACCTGGCCGCATAGACAGCCGCCGCTGTGTTGTTCCATTGCCTTGTCCTCTTGTGCCAAGTGTTCCGCCAGCCTAGCAAAGGATTGCCACGCTACTGGCGCTGACTGGCCAGCGCTAGCAGGGCGCCGAAACCGATCAGCAGTCCGCCGAACAGGCGGTCGATCCATAGCCTGGCAGACAGCAGTCGGTCGCGCACGGCACCGGCGGAAAAGCACAGGGCGACCAGCGCGAACCAGCCGACATGAGCCAGGGCGATGAAGGCGCCATAACCCAGTTGTGTGGCCAGGCCCGTGTCAGGCTGCACCACCTGCATGAACAGGCTGACGATGAACACGGCCGTCTTGGGATTGAGGGCGTTGGTCAGCAGGCCAGTGCGCAGCGCGGCGTTGCCTGCCTGCGGCATCTGCGCGGGGTTGGGTGCTGCGCTGCCAGCTTTGCTCAGCAGCATCTTCACGCCGAGATAAATCAGGTAGGTCGCTCCCGCCAGCTTGAGGGCATCGAAAAGCCAGATCGATTGTTGCAGCAGGCCGACGCCGAGCAGGGTGTAGGCGACGTGGATCAGTACACCCAAGCCGATGCCCAGCGCCGTGAGCATGCCAGCGCGGCGCGACAGCAGCAGGCTATTGCGAGTGACCAGGGCGAAGTCTGCCCCAGGGCTGATCACGGCAAGTAGGGTAATGGTGATTACAGCTATCCATTCGGTCATGGCGTATTCTTGCGTTGTTTGAAGTTGAGCCAATTATTCCGATGATCAGCGGCGATGAATAACGATGAGTTCTGACATGGGTGGTGAGCTGGACTCACAATCGAACGGATCGCGTCTGCCCTCGCTTCTGGCGCTGCGTTGCTTCGAGGCGGCGGCGCGGCTGGAGAATTTCAGTCGGGCAGCGGACGAGTTGCACCTGACCCATGGTGCGGTCAGCCGCGCAGTGCGTTTGCTGGAAGAGGACTTGGGCATCGTATTGTTCGAGCGGCGCAATCGTCGGGTATTTCTCAATGAGGCCGGGCGAAAGCTGGCGCGCGCGGTGGGTAATGGGCTGGGGCTGATGCGTCAGGCCTGCGGCGAGTTGCGCGCCAGCACTCGGCTGGCGCGCCCCCTGACACTGTCATGTGAACCGACCTTGCTGATGCGCTGGCTGATTCCGCGCTGGGGCGAGTTTCAGGCCAGCCAATCAGGGCAGGAGATTCATCTGCTGGCCGGTGGTGGGCCGTTCACCTTCGAGGCGGGGATCGATCTGGCCATCCGCCGCGATGATTTTTCCTGGCCTGCTGACTATCACGTCGACCCTTTGTTTGCCGAGCGGGTAGGGCCGGTCTGCCGGGCGGACAAGGTCGAACAATGGTTCGATGCACAGGGCTTGCTCGCCGATGCGCCGCAACTGCACACCCGTACGCGTCCCGGTGCTTGGGCCGAGTGGGCGGCTGCCGCTGGGCGGGTAGCGCAGGGTGGGCCAGGGCAGACTTTCGAGCACTTTTACTTCAGCTTGCAGGCCGCCGTCGCTGGCCTGGGGGTGGCCATTGGGCCCTGGCACCTGGTGTGCGACGACATTGAGAGTGGGTTGCTGGTCGCACCGCTTGGTTTCGTCGAGGATGGCTCGCGTTACTGCCTGTTTTCACCCTGTGTGCCAGGCGCCGAGAGCCTGCACGGGCAACTGCTGGCCTGGCTGCGGGAGATGGGCCGGGGGTGAGCGCTAGCCTTGCGCTTGGCTCAGAGACGATCCAGTTCCGCTTCGATCTTCGCCCATTCCGATTTCAAGGCGCGACGCAGGTAGGCGATGAACAGTCGGTCGCGCAGGCGTCGCAGCGGCCAGCGTTGCCGGGCGGCCTGGTTGCGTTCGATGGTTTCAGCGAGCCAGGTGCTGTCGAAGCCAGTCCAGATCGGCGGGATGGGCGCGAGCAGGTTGCCGTAACAGGCGGGGCCGACATTCTCGTAGAGGGCGGCTTGCGCCGTGGCGCGGTCGAATCCCTGCAACTGTCGGGCGATGTATCCGTAGTCGACCTCGTTGTCGACGAAGACCTCTGACAAGGCCGACCACAGCTGGATGCGTTCTTCGCGGGTCATGGGCCTTCATCCGCTTGCAGGAGATGGCGAGACTGTAATGGCTGGCGTGCAGCCTGACCATCCGCCTCGGGCTGCTGTGAAACTTCGGCGGATGTATCATCGGGCGCTTGTGGGCGCCGCGATTGCGCTAAGCCTGTTTCGTATCCGGGCCGCTTCAGGCGGTCTTCCCTCTGCGAGTGATGACACCATGATCGAGGTAACCGAAGTTTCCATTGCCGAGCTGCGTGCCGCGCTGGAGTCTGGCCGCACCACGGCGGTCGAGCTGGTCAAGGCCTACCTGGCGCGCATCGAGGCCTACGATGGCCCGAATACGCCGACCCAGCTCAACGCGGTGGTGGTGCATAACCCCGATGCGCTCAAGGAAGCCGAGGCTTCCGATGCGCGCCGTGCCCGTGGCGAGACGCTGAGCCCGCTCGATGGCATTCCCTACACCGCCAAGGACAGCTACCTGGTCAAGGGGCTGACGGCAGCTTCCGGCAGCCCGGCGTTCAAGGATCTGGTGGCGCAGCGCGACGCCTTCACCGTCGAACGCCTGCGCGCGGCCGGGGCCATCTGCCTGGGCAAGACCAACATGCCGCCGATGGCCAATGGCGGTATGCAGCGTGGCGTCTATGGTCGCGCCGAAAGCCCCTACAACGCCGACTACCTGACCGCGCCCTTCGCTTCGGGCTCGTCCAACGGTGCCGGCACGGCGACCGCCGCCAGCTTCTGTGCCTTCGGCCTGGCCGAGGAAACCTGGTCGAGCGGGCGTGGCCCAGCGTCCAATAACGGGCTGTGCGCCTATACGCCGTCGCGCGGGGTGATCTCGGTGCGTGGCAACTGGCCGCTGACGCCGACCATGGATGTGGTGGTGCCCTACGCCCGCAGCATGGCCGACCTGCTGGAAGTGCTCGATGTAGTGGTGGCCGAGGATGCGGACACGCGTGGCGACCTGTGGCGCCTGCAGCCCTGGGTGCCGATCCCGCGCCCGTCCGATGTACGCCCTGAATCCTACCTGGCACTGGCGGCCAAGGCCGATGCTCTGGCCGGCAAGCGCCTGGGCGTGCCGCGCATGTTCATCAACAAGGACGAGTTGGCCGGCACCAGCGAATCCCCCGGCATCGGCGGGCCGACTGGTCAGCGCATCCATACCCGGGCGAGTGTGATCGAGCTGTGGGAGGCCGCTCGTCAGGCTCTGGAAGCGGCCGGCGCCGAGGTGGTGGAAGTGGACTTCCCGCTGGTTTCCAACTGCGAAGGCGACCGTCCTGGAGCGCCGACCGTGTTCAATCGCGGCATCGTTACGCCGGAGTTCCTGCATGACGAACTGTGGGAGCTTTCCGGCTGGGCCTTCGACGATTTCCTGCGGGCCAATGGCGACCCCAAGCTCAATCGCCTGGCCGACGTGGATGGCCCGCAGATATTCCCGCACGACCCCGGCACGCTGCCGAACCGCGAGGGCGATCTGGCGGCGGGCATGGATGAGTACGTCAACATGGCCAAGCGTGGCATCAAACCCTGGGATCAGATCGCCACGCTGCCTGATGGCCTGCGTGGCCTGGAACACACGCGCAAGATCGATCTGGAGGACTGGATGGATCAGCTCGGGCTGGATGCGGTGCTGTTCCCCACCGTGGCCGATGTCGGCCCGGCGGATGCCGATGTGAACCCGGCCTCTGCGGATATCGCCTGGAGCAACGGGGTGTGGGTGGCCAACGGTAACCTGGCGATCCGCCACCTCGGCGTGCCGACCGTTACCGTGCCGATGGGCGTGATGGCCGATATCGGCATGCCGGTGGGGCTGACCTTCGCCGGTCGTGCCTACGATGACTCGACGCTGCTGCAACTGGCCTCGGCCTACGAGTCGACCGGCAGCAAACGCCTGGTACCGCCGTGCACGCCGCCGTTGGCGTGATTCGTATCGCTCGGGGATTCGCCGCGAAAGCGCCTCCCACGGCGCGAAGCTCTCCACGACTCCGTACGTAGGGCGGGTGTAACCCGCCATTGCCGTTGTGGCGGGTTACACCCGCCCTACGAGTCCTGAATTACTCGCGCAAATCCACCGCCGGTGCGCCCTGGCCGTCGAACAGCTGCGCCGGTTTGCGCGGCAGGATGCTCGGGCGGCCGTCTGCGCTGCCACCGTTACCGAGAATGCGGATGTCGCCGTATTTCTTGCCGGATAGCGCCGCCAGACCAGCCCCATCACGAACGATGGTGGGGCGCAGGAAGACCATCAGGTTGCGCTTGATGTGCGACTCGCGGGTGGAGCGGAACAGCCCGCCGATCAAGGGCATGTCGCCCAGCAGCGGCACCTTGGAAACGGATTCGGTGATGTCGTCCTGAATCAGCCCGCCGAGCACGATGACCTGGCCGTCGTCGGCGAGGATGGTGCTCTTGATCGAGCGCTTGTTGGTCACCAGATCGACTGCCTGCGCGTTGAGGCCGGTGCTGGGGGCGATGGAGGAGATTTCCTGCTCGATCTCCAGGCGCAGGGTGGCGCCTTCGTTGATATGCGGGGTGACCTTGAGGGTGACGCCGATGTCCTTGCGCTCGATGGTGGTGAAGGGGTTGCTCGAACCTGCTGCATCGGTGGTGTAGGAGCCGGTCTGGAAGGGCACGTTCTGCCCGACGAGGATTTCCGCCTTCTGATTGTCCAGGGTGAGCAGGCTCGGCGTGGACAGCAGGTTGCTCTTGCTGTTGGCCGACAGGGCAGTGATCAGCGCGCCGAAGCGATCACTGCCAACACCGATGATGGCGCCGTCGGGCAGGGTGGTGCCGTCTGGAATGTCGCCATCCTGCAGGATCTGCAGCACGGTGCCGACCGACAGGCCGGTACCGGCGAAGTTGACGCCGCCCAGGCCACCACTTTTTCCGCGACCGTCGACCGCCCACTGCACACCAAGGGCGTCGGTGATGTCGCCGGAGATTTCGACGATGGCCGCCTCCACCATGACCTGGGCGCGTGGCACGTCGAGCTGGCGCACGATGTCTTCGAGGGTCGCCACCACGTCGGGTTCGGCCAGCAACACCAGGGCGTTGAGGCTCTCGTCGGCACGGATGAGGATGTTCGACGGCTTGTCGGTGGTTTCACCGGTCTGTTGGTTCTTCAGCCCGTCGGTGAGTTCGCCGAGGGTTTCGGCCAGGGCTTTGGCGTCGTTATGGCGCAGGCGGATGACGCGGGTATTGGTCGAGCGGCTGCTGGGGCTGTCCAGCGAGCGGGCGAGGTCGGCCAGCTTGGCCCGGGCTTCCGGTGGGCCGAGGAGGATCAGGCGGTTGGTGCGCGCATCGGCCACCACCTGGGTGGCGCTGGTGCCCTTGGCCTGGCCACGGGCGATGGCGGTGTTGAGGACTTCGGCAGCGTCCATCACCCAGGCGTGTTGCAGGGTGACCACGCTGAAATCCTGCGCGCCGCTGCGGTCGAGCTGGCGCATCAGGTCTTCGATACGGGCGATGTTGGCGCTGCGGTCGCTGATGATCAGGGCATTGGCCGAGGTGACGGCGGCCAGATGGCCGTACTGCGGTATCAGCGGGCGAATCAGCGGAATCAGTTCGGACACCGGCACCTGCTGCACCTGGATCAGGCGGGTTTCCAGGCGATCCGGCGCAGGGCGGCTGTTGTCGGCTTCGGCCTTGGCCTCGGCATTGGGCACGATGCGCGCCTGGTCGCCCTGGGTGATCACGCTGAACCCGTGGGTCGCCATCACCGAGAGAAACAGCTGGTAGACCTCGGATAGCCCTAGCGGTGAGCTGGAGACCACGTTGACCTGGCCCTTGACGCGCGGGTCGACGACGAAGGTCTGCCCGGTGATGGACGCGATCTGGTCGATGAATTCGCGGATGTCCGCGCCCTTGAGGTTGATGGTCCAGCTTTCGTCCTGCTGGTTGGCGCTGCCCGCTACCGCGGTGATTTCGGCGTGCAGCGGCAGCGAGGCGCTGGCGAGGCTGGCAAGAAGCAGGGTGCAGGTCAGGTGGCTACGGAGAACGTGCATCGGTTCAGTCACTTTCCTGGGGCTGATCGGTGGGGGTATCCGGCTCCGGTTCGCCGGTGGCTTGCATGTGTTCGCGTAGCGTCTGCATGCGCTGGCGCAGGTCTTCGACGTTGTCCTGCTGCAATTGGTCGAGCTGGTCGAGGGCGTCTTCGGTAGGCGCTGCGGGCGGTGCGTAAGCGCTGTACTGGCCACTGTTGGCGCGGGGGAAGGCGAGGCTTTCACGGCGACCGTTACGCAGCAGCTCGACGCGATCCGCATACACCGCGTCGAGGCGTACACCGGGGGCGATTTCGCTGCCGACGGCATAGCGCTGTGCCTGCTCGCCCTGGCGCTGGATGAGCGCGCTGGAGCGTTTTGCGTCGCTGTGCACGAAGCTGCCAAGCAACGTCAGTTGCAGGTTGGTGGCTGGCGCAGGGCCAGTGCCGCCGCGCGACGGGCTGCCGAACAGTTGGGCGATCAGCGCCTGGTTGGCGAGTGTTAGGTTCGTCGCACCCTCGGGATGCTGCTCTGGCAGCGGGCCACGCACCAGGCGCAGCAGATCGGCGCTCTGCCAGGCGAGTGCGAGGCACAGGGCGATCAGCAGCACACTGCCGATCAGACCCGGGGCTTTTTCCTTGAGGTGCAGGGGAAGGGCCAAATGCATCACTCCGAAGACATTGCTCTAATTCTTTTTCTTATCGGCGGGGTGTCGCGGGGCGATCATAGCAGCCCGTGCGCAGTTCGCAGCGGAAAAATAGGATGGGTGTACCACACCGGGCAATGTGCTAAAGATAGCCGCCATAATCATTCTAAAAAGACCTTTCTTGCCGGTGTGGTGGTTGTGCGTGCCAGGGGAACCGATAGCCAACCTCGGACTCTCTTGAGCGCTGACACCCTGTTTCACAGGTATCGGTAGCCGCGTGCGGCTGGGTTATTCAAGACCAAGGTCCCGGTTCAAGGTTCGCTGCATGAATGCTTCTGCGCTCGATAATGTGCTCCGTCGCCTGCCTTTCAGCTTCGCCAAGCGCCACGGTGTGGCCTTCGTCATGCACGAGGGGCAGCTATGCCTGGCCCATCGCGCCGATTGCGAGCTGGTGGCCCTGGCCGAGGCGCAGCGTTTTGCCGGGCGCAGCCTGCCGCTGCAGGCGCTGGACGCCGCTGCCTTCGCTCAGGTGCTGGGCGCGGCCTATCAACATGACTCCGCTTCCATGCAACTGGCCGAGGATATCGGTGGCAGCCTCGACCTGGCCTCGCTGGCTGAACAGGTGCCGGAAACCGAAGACCTGCTGGAGCAGGAAGACGACGCTCCGATCATCCGCCTGATCAATGCCATCCTCGGCGAAGCGATCAAGGAAAACGCTTCCGACATCCACCTGGAAACCTTCGAGAAACGCCTGGTGGTGCGCTTTCGTGTCGACGGCATCCTGCGTGAGGTGCTCGAACCCAAGCGCGAGTTGGCCGCGCTGCTGGTCTCGCGGGTGAAGGTCATGGCGCGCCTGGATATCGCCGAGAAGCGCGTGCCGCAGGATGGGCGCATCTCGCTCAAAGTGGGCGGGCGCGAGGTGGACATCCGCGTGTCCACATTGCCCTCGGCCAACGGCGAGCGGGTGGTGCTGCGCCTGCTCGACAAGCAGGCCGGGCGCCTGTCATTGCAGCATCTGGGCATGCGCGTCGAGGATCGCGCGCTGATGGAAGAAACCGTGCGCAAGCCGCACGGCATCCTGCTGGTTACCGGGCCCACCGGTTCGGGCAAGACCACCACTTTGTACGCCAGTCTGGTCAGCCTCAACGACCACACGCGCAACATCCTCACCGTCGAAGACCCCATCGAATACCACCTCGAAGGCATCGGCCAGACCCAGGTCAACACCAAGGTGGACATGACCTTCGCCCGTGGCCTGCGCGCCATCCTGCGTCAGGATCCGGATGTGGTGATGGTCGGCGAGATCCGTGACAAGGAGACCGCCGAGATTGCCGTGCAGGCTTCGCTCACCGGCCACCTGGTGCTGTCGACGTTGCACACCAACAGCGCCATTGGCGCCATTACCCGCCTGGTGGACATGGGCGTGGAACCCTTCCTGCTGTCTTCATCGCTGCTCGGCGTGCTGGCCCAGCGTCTGGTGCGCTTGCTCTGTCCGGCCTGCAAGGAAGCCTACACGGCGGATACAGCCGAATGCGTGCTACTCGGCGTACCGGCCAGCCCGGCACCGACGCTCTACCATGCGCGCGGTTGTACCCAGTGTCATCAGCAGGGCTATCGCGGGCGCACCGGCATCTACGAGCTGGTGGTGTTCGACGAAACCATGCGCACCCTGGTGCACAGCCGCGCTTCCGAGCAGGACATGACCCGCCACGCCCGCACGCTGGGCCCGAGCATCCGCGACGATGGGCGGCGCAAGGTGCTGGAAGGGGTGACCACGGTGGAAGAAGTGTTGCGTGTGACGCGGGAGGAATAAATGGCGGCCTTTGAATACATCGCCCTGGATGGGCGCGGTCGCCAACACAAGGGTGTGCTGGAAGCCGACAGTGCGCGCCAGGTGCGTCAGCTGTTGCGCGAGCGTCAGTTGGCGCCGCTGGAGGTCAAGGCCACGCGCAGCCGTGAGCAGGGCAGCGGTGGGGCGCGCCTTGGGTTTGCCCGTGGCCTGTCGGCACGTGATCTGGCCCTGGTCACCCGCCAGTTGGCGACGCTGATCCAGGCGGCGCTGCCCATCGAGGAGGCGCTGCGTGCGGCTGCCGCGCAATCCACTCACTCGCGTATCCAGGGCATGCTGCTGGCGGTGCGCGCCCGCGTGCTGGAGGGTCACAGCCTGGCGGCCAGCCTCAAGGAATTTCCCGCCGCCTTTCCCGAGCTGTACCGCGCCACGGTGGCGGCGGGCGAGCATGCCGGGCATCTCGGCCCGGTGCTGGAGCAGTTGGCCGATTACACCGAGCAGCGTCAGCAGTCGCGGCAGAAGGTGCAGTTGGCGCTGCTTTATCCGGTGATCCTGATGTGCGCCTCCCTGCTGATCGTGGGCTTTCTGCTGGGTTATGTGGTGCCGGACGTGGTCAAGGTGTTCGTCGACTCCGGGCAGACCTTGCCGATGCTGACGCGTGGGCTGATCGCCCTTAGCGACTGGGTCAAGGCTTGGGGCCTGGTCGCATTGGTGGTGCTGGTGCTGGCGGTGATCGCCTTGCGCGCAGCGCTGCGTGACGAGACCTTCCGCCTGCGTTGGCACCGCTTTTTGCTGCGTGTGCCGCTGCTCGGCCGGCTGGGTCGCGCCACCGATTGCGCGCGCTTCGCCTCGACCCTGGCCATTCTCACCCGCAGCGGCGTGCCGCTGGTAGAGGCATTGGCGATTGCCGGCGAGGTGATCGGCAACCGGGTGATCCGTGGCGAGGTATTGGTGGCGGCGCAGAAGGTGCGCGAGGGCGGCAGCCTGACTCGGTCGCTGGAGGCCACCGGGCAGTTTCCGCCGATGATGCTGCACATGATCGCCAGCGGTGAACGCTCCGGCGAGCTGGATCAGATGCTGGCGCGCACGGCGAAGAACCAGGAAAACGACCTGAGCGCACAGATCGCCCTGCTGGTCGGATTGTTCGAGCCGTTCATGCTGGTGTTCATGGGGGCAGTGGTGTTGGTGATCGTGCTGGCCATCCTGCTGCCGATTCTTTCTTTGAACCAAATGGTGGGGTAATTAGGTGATACGTAGACAAGCTGGCTTCACGCTTATCGAAATCATGGTGGTGGTGGTGATCCTCGGTATCCTCGCCGCCCTGGTGGTGCCGCAGGTAATGAGCCGGCCGGATCAGGCCAAGGTCACCGCCGCGCAGAACGACATTCGCGCCATCGGTGCGGCGCTGGACATGTACAAACTCGACAACCACAACTACCCCAGCACCCAGCAGGGCCTGGAGGCGCTGGTGAGCAAGCCGAGCGGCAACCCGCCAGCGAAGAACTGGAACAAGGATGGTTACCTCAAGCGCCTGCCCATCGACCCCTGGGGCAATCCTTATCAATTCCTTGCCCCCGGCACCAAGGGCGGCGCCTACGACCTCTATTCACTCGGCGCCGATGGCAAGCAGGGCGGCAGCGACCTGAACGCCGATATCGGCAACTGGGATCTCTGACAGTCGTGAGGCGCGTGCCGGCGTGTCTGGGTAGGAGCGAGCTTTGCTCGCGAAGCCTTTGTTGTAGAAACCGTTCGCGAGCAGAGCTCGCTCCTACAGTGACGGCGCAGCGTGGCTTTACCCTGATCGAACTGCTGGTGGTGCTGGTCATTCTCGGCTGCCTGATCGGCCTGGCGGTGTTCAGCACCGGCATCGCCGGGCCGGCGCGCGAGCTGCGCAGCGAGGCCGAGCGCCTTAGCGGGCTGATCGGCGTGCTGGCCGATGAAGCGGTACTGGATAACCGCGAATACGGCTTGAGCTTTAGTCAGGATGGTTACCGGGTACTGCGCTACGAGCCGCAGCGTGCCGAATGGCAGGTGCTCGATGACCAGGCACACCGCCTTCCAGCTTGGGCAGAGGTGGTGTTCGAGGTGGAGAGCGAACCCCTGCGCTTGCCGACCGATGCCGAGGCCACGGCGCCACAACTGCTGATTCTCTCCAGCGGCGAGCTGACGCCGTTTCGCCTGCGTCTGAGTGAGCGCGGCCGAGATGCTTTGCGCCTGCAGCTGTCCAGCGACGGCTTCGCTCTGCCGCGCGTCGAACGCCTGGACGCGAGGCGTGCCAGATGAGGTCGCTACGCGGCTTCACCCTGCTCGAAGTGCTGGTGGCATTGGCCATCTTCGCCCTGGTCGCCGCCAGCGTGCTGACCGCCAGCGCCCGCAGCGTGCGCACCGCCAGCCAACTGGAGGACAAGACCCTGGCCATGTGGGTGGCCGACAACCGCCTCGTCGAGCTGCAACTGGCCGACACACCGCCGGCCGATGGTCGCGACCAGGGCCAGGTGGAGTTCGCCGGGCGGCGCTGGCTCTGGCAGAGCGAGATCGAGGCCACCAGCGAGCCGGCGATGCGCCGCGTAACCCTGTGGGTCGCACCTGAGCAACGCGGCGCCAGCGGCGATCTGCGTGAGCGCGCGGTGGTCAGCCTCAGCGGCTTCCTGGGCGCGCCGCAATGACTCGGTCGCAACGTGGCTTCACCCTGCTTGAACTGCTGATCGCCATCGCCATCTTCGCGCTGCTGGGTCTGGCCACCTATCGCATGCTCGACAGCGTGCTCAGTGCCGATACCGTCACCCGCGAGCACGAACGCCAATTGCGCGAGCTGACCCGCGCCATCTCCGCCTTCGAGCGTGATCTGAGGCAGGTGGCGGTGCGGCCCATTCGTGACGGTTTCGGTGATCCGCAGCCGGCTCTGCATAGCGATCTGGCCGATGCCACGGCAGTGGAGCTGACCCGCGCTGGCTGGCGCAACCCGCTCGGCCAGCCGCGCGCCGAGCTGCAGCGAGTGCGTTGGCAACTGAGCGGCGAGCAATGGCAGCGCCGTTACTGGCGCGTGCTCGACCGTGCCCAGGACAGCCAGCCGCAGGTGCAACAAGCGCTCGACGGTGTAACCGGCCTGAGCCTGCGTTATCTGGACAAGGACGGCCAGTGGCAGCCCGATTGGCCACCCAGCAGCGTCAGTGGTGATGCCCAGCTCATCGGCTTGCCGCGTGCCGTGGAATTGCGCCTGCAGCATCGTCGCTACGGTGAGTTGCGCCGCTTGATACGCCTGCCGGATCTGCCGCCGGAAACCTCAGGCTCGGCGGCGGAGACGCAGCCATGAGTCGCCAGCGTGGTGTTGTGCTGATCACCGTGCTGCTGGTGGTCGCCATGGTCACGGTGGTGTGCGCCGGGCTGATCGCCCGCCAGCAACTGTCGATCCGCAGCAGCGCCAACCAGTTGCACGTCAACCAGGCCTGGCAGTACGCCCTGGGTGGCGAGACCCTGGCCAAGGCGATCCTGCAGCGAGACCTGCGCCAGGGTGATCCGCGCCTGCCAGTGGATCATCTCGGCGAGCCCTGGGCGCAGCCCATGACCTTCCCGCTGGACGAAGGCGGCGAGCTGCGCGTGCGCATCGTCGATCCCAGCGGTCGCTTCAACCTCAACAGCCTGGTGCGTCGCGGCCAGGTCGATACGCTGGCGCTGCAACGCTTTCGTCGCCTGCTGCTGCGTCTGCAGATCGACAAACCCTATGCCGAGCGCCTGGTCGACTGGCTCGATGGCGACAGCGAGCCGCGCGGCAGCCAGAGCGCCGAAGACAATCAGTACCTGCTGGCCAGCCCGCCTTACCGCACGGCCAACCGGCAGATCGCCGACGTCTCCGAGTTGCGCCTGCTGCTGGAAATGGACGATGCCGATTACCGGCGCCTGCTGCCCTTCGTCAGCGCGTTGCCGAGCGAGGTGCTGCTCAACGCCAACACCGCCAGCGCCGTGGTGCTCTCCAGCCTGGCCGATGGCCTCGATATCAATACCGCCCAGGCATTGGTCGCCGCGCGCGGGCGCGAAGGCTATGCCAGCGTGGCGGCCTTCGCTGCGCAGCCCATGCTGGCCGGCCTGGGGACGCAGGTGGCGCAAGGCGTGGCAGTGGGCAGCCAGTATTTCGAGGTGTTCAGCGAGGTCAGCCTTGGCGAGCGTCGTGTGCTGTTGCGCAGCCTGCTGCAGCGCAGCAATGATGGCCAGGTCAGCGTACTGGCCCGTGATCTGGGGCAGGGCGGCGCCATGCCGGCCCCGCCCAGCGAGGAACCGCAACGATGAATCGACGATGGATCTTTCTGCCGCCCGAGGGCTGCCAGGCGCTGGGGCCTGAACTGGCGGTACGCCTGCTGGCAGGCGATGGCGCACGCACGCTGCCGTTGAACGAGGCGCTGGCTACGCTGGATGGCCCCTGGGAGCTGGTGTTGCCGGTCGAGGCCGTCAGCGCCTGCGCAGTGCAGTTGCCCACTCAGCGTGCGCGCTGGCTGCGTCAGGCGCTGCCGTTCGCAGTAGAGGAACTGCTGGCCGAGGATGTCGAGCAGATGCACCTGGCGCTGGGCGAGCTGCTGGGCGACGGTCGCCACCGTGTTTATGCCGTGCGTGCCGCCTGGCTACGCGAGTGCCTGACGCTGTTTACCGCCAAGCCGCCACAGGCCATCCGCATGGATGCCGACCTGCTGCCGCGCCAGGGCAGCCAATTGCTATGGCTGAATGGTCGCTGGCTGCTGGGTGGCGAGGGCATCGCCCGCCTGGCCATGCAGGCTGAGGACTGGCCGCTGCTGGCCTCGCGCTGCCCAACGCCGCACCGGGCAAGTGCCATGTCTGGGCAGGCGCTGCCCGAGCCGGTCGATGAGTCGCAGGTGCTGGAGCAGCCTGAGTCCTGGCTGGTGCAGCAGGGCGGCGGCGTGGATCTCGCCCAGGGCGAATTCGCCGTGCGTGAGGTGGGTTCAGGTGGACGGCGTTGGCGGCCACTGGTCGGTGTCGTCGCGCTGTGCCTGCTGCTGCAATGGGGGTTCAACCTGGCCCAGGGCTGGTATCTGCAGCGCGAGGCCGATGCCTATGCCGAGGCCTGCGCCGCGCTGTACCGCGAACTGTTCCCGCAGGACAGCAAGCTGATCAACCTGCGTGCTCAACTCGATCAGCACCTGGCCGAAGCTACACAGGGCGACAGCCCATTGCTTGGGCTGCTCGGTGACGTGGCGACGGCCCTGCATGCCGACAGCGCGGCACAGGTGCAGATCAACCAACTGGACTACAGCGCCACCCGTGGCGACCTGGCGCTGCAGCTGCAGGCGCCGGGTTTCGCCGAACTCGAACACCTGCGTGAGCGCCTGGAACAGACCGGCCGTGCCGTGCAGATGGGCTCGGCCAGCCGCGAGGCCGACGGCGTCAGCGCGCGCTTGGTGATAGGAGGATGAGCATGACGTCCTGGCGAGGACTTCAACAGAACCTTTACCTGCACTGGCAGCGCTCGCCTCTGGCGCAGCGCTGGCACACGTTGCCGTCGCGTGACCGCCTGGCGCTGCTGGTGCTCGGCGGCTTTCTGCTGCTGGTGCTGGGTTACCTGCTGCTCTGGCAGCCGGCGCAACGTCAGGCGCAAGCGGCCCGTGCCGCATTCGAGGAGCAGCGTGCGCTGTATGCCTACCTGCAGAGCCGCGCGCCCGAGTTGCGCGGGCGTGACCTGCAACCGCGCAGCAATATCGACCCAGCGCGGCTGCAAGGGGTGGTGACGGCCTCGGCTGCAGAGCAGGGCGTGGTCATCGAACGGATGGATTCCGACGGCGATGGCGCGGTGCAGGTCGGTCTGCAGGCATTACCATTCGAGCAATTGTTGCGCTGGATTCAGAGCCTGGAGGCGCAGGGCGTGAGCGTGCAGGAGGCCGGCCTTGATCGTGGCGAAGACAATCGAGTAGTGGCCCGCCTAGGTTTGCGGGCCGGCAGCTAGCAGGCTGTTGAAAAACTACCTACGTTGCCATTGCTGCGTTTAAAACAGCCTCAAAATGCTCATTTACAACGCGTAAACTGCGCTTTTTCGGCTGTTTTTGCCTTGCACTGGCCGCCTCGCCTACGTTTTTCAACGGCCTGCTAGCCGGTCACGCCAGGCGTTGCTGGCCGGTGAAGTGCAGCGTCGCCTTGCAGCGCCGGCAGTAATAGCGCCTGCCTTTGGCCACCAGGGCGTGGCGCTGGGCGGAGAAGGGAAACTCGCCGTCCGGGCAACTGCAGCGGTAGATGAAGCGGCTGATCTGGCGCCGTTCGACCTCGTAGTTATGGCAGCGATGCGGTGGTAGTTCGTAGACGCCACGCATGATCAGTTGCCATTCCTCGCCATGCGGCTGGATGCATGGGCCGAACAGCTGGTGGGCGACCATATGAGCCACCTCATGTGGCACGGTCTGGCGCAGGAAATCCTCACGGTTGTCGCGATACAGCTGCAGGTTGAAGCGCAGCTTGTTTTCCGTCAGGTGCGCGACACCGGCCTTCTGCCCACGCAGCTTGAAGCTGACTTCGGGGCGAGGGAAACGCTGCTTGAAGAAAGTCTCGGCCAGTTGGTAGCAGGCCTCGACACGGGCGTGGAGCTGTTCGGGCATGATCGCTGTCGGAATATTGCGGTTTGCCGATTATGCCGCAAGCCGCGCAGCGCTTCACCTTGGGCCTCGATCAGGGTTTTGTTAACGAAAAGGCCGTCTGTGAAGACGGCCTTTGCGCATGTTGCGTGAGTCAACTGGTATAAACCGGCCCAACTCCCAGCCCCCAGAGGATCACCGAGCTGGCGATCATCGCCACCAGCACCACCAGTCCTACTGCCAGCACCGAGCTGGAGAACATGAAACCCTCGTCCTCGGGGATGTTCATGAAGGTCGGGATGCCCACATACAGCAGGTACACCGTGTAGCAGATCGCCACCGTACCGATGATCATGCCCAGCCACAGGTGTGGATACAGCGCCGCCAGGCCGCCGATGAACAGCGGGGTGGCGGTGTAAGCAGCGAATACCACGCATTGCGTCAGGTTGGGGTTGGCGTCGTAGGTGCGCGCCATCCAGTGGATGAAGGCGCCCATCACGGCAACGCCGGCCAGCATCGCCAGGTAGGACATGATCGCCATACTCATCGCACTGGCTTCGGTGAGCATGACGGGCGGTCGGTCGCCGATGGCCCAGCCGACCTGTGTGGTACCGATGAAGGCCGAAATGGCCGGGATGGCTGCAAGCAGCAGTACGTGGGTCAGATACATGTGGCTGATGCTTTCTTCCTCGCCACGAATTTCCTGCCACTCCTGATCGGGATGGGTGAAGAGCCCCCAGACGTGATGGATCATGCCAGACACCTCCTCTTGTTATGGCGGTCGCCCCGATGGCGCCTGGCGCGCATGACCAGCGCCACCAGGTGCCAAGGCCGAATATGTGCGACCTTGTGTCGCAGTATAGGCCGGGGCTGGAGGCCGCGTGGTGCCTGGCTTTAGAGTGAATCGCTCTCTCGGTCTCAGTTGTAATAGCGGCTCAGAATTTCCATGGCCTTGTTGATCGATTGCAGCCGTTGGGTGCTGCCGCCCCTATCCGGGTGGTGCAGGCTGACCAGTTGCCGGTAGCGCTGCTTGATGCGCGCAAGGTCGAGCGGCGCGTCATCGTCGAGTTCGAACAGTTGCAAGGCGGCGAGCTTTTCCTCGCCGCCCTGCATGCGCGTCCAGAAGCTGGTCAGCAGGCGCTCGACGTCGCGCTCGTCGGTACCCTGTAACTGGCTCATGTCCAGGTAGTAATCGCGCAGCTCGTCGCGTTCGCTCAGCGCTGAGCTGCCAGGCTGATACGGCAGCAGGCGGATGCATAGCGGGCTGATTTCGAGCAGGTGCGTCTGCGCCTGCCAGAGCCGATCACGCAGGTGGTAGAGGGCGTTGAACAGCAGAAAATGAGTGCGAAACAGCACCAGCTTGTCGGTCAGCGGCAGGTTGGGCAGGTGGCCGCTATGGTGGGCCTTGAGTTGCTGGATCAGGGCGTATTCGGCCAGGCCGTCGGGGGCTGCCTGCAGCAACTGCAGCACCTGGTCGGCGAGATCCTGGCTGGGGTCGAGGTCGTCATTCATCGGCCGAGCCTAGCATTTAACTGTCGACGGGGTAGGGGCGCGGCGCCTTTGTGCGTAAAATGTCGCGCTTTCGTTCCCACCCCTCGGATTTCGACGCACCATGGGCACCCTTTCGGTCAACCAGAACAAACTGCAGAAGCGCATCCGTCGCCTGGCCGGCGAAGCCATCACCGACTTCAACATGATCGAGGATGGCGACAAGGTGATGGTCTGCCTGTCCGGCGGCAAGGACAGCTACACCATGCTCGATGTGCTGCTGTACCTGCAGAAGGTGGCGCCGATCAAATTCGAGATCGTCGCGGTGAACATGGATCAGAAGCAGCCCGGCTTCCCCGAGCACGTGCTGCCGGCCTACCTCGAATCCATTGGTGTGGCGTACCACATCATCGAGAAGGACACCTATTCGGTGGTCAAGGAGAAGATCCCCGAGGGCAAGACCACCTGCTCGCTGTGCTCGCGCCTGCGTCGTGGCACGTTGTACACCTACGCCGACGAGATCGGTGCGACCAAGATGGCCCTGGGGCACCACCGCGACGACATCCTGGAAACCTTCTTCCTCAACATGTTCTACGGCGGCACGCTCAAGGCCATGCCGCCTAAGCTCTTGTCCGACGACGGCCGCAACGTGGTGATCCGTCCGCTGGCCTACTGCGCCGAGGCCGATATCGAGGCTTACAGTCAGCTCAAGGAATTCCCCATCATCCCGTGCAACCTCTGTGGCTCGCAGGAGAACCTGCAGCGCCAGGTGGTCAAGGAGATGCTGCAGGAGTGGGAGCGCAAGAGCCCGGGCCGCGTCGAGATCATGTTCCGCGCCCTGCAGAACGTGCACCCCTCGCAGTTGGCCGACCGCAACCTGTTCGACTTCAAGAGCCTGAAGATCGACGATAGCGCTACGCCGCGCTTTCTCGATGTGATGAGCCTGTAGGGTGGATCCCGCTTCATCGATCCACCGTGCCGCGGGGTGGTGGATGTAAAAAGCGACATCCACCCTACGCCCTCCCACGATGTGTCTTGCTTGTGGGAGGGGCTTTAGCCGCGACGCTTGCCAGGCCGCAAAGGCCTGGAGTATGTTTCGGCCATCGCTTTGGAGAATTTCATGTCCGCCAGCCTCAAACTCCTGTCCATGCTGCAAGCCGGTGCCTCGCGCGCCGCGTTGGCACGTGCGCAGTCGGTCGCGGCTGCGGCGTATTACTTCTTTGGGTATTGGTTTAGCCACAGGCGCGCCTGATACCCCACAGGCGGCCTGAGACACCAGGGTCGCCACCAGAGACGTTTTCCAGAAAACCCCCGGTCGGCAACCCGACCGGGGGTTTTGTTTTTTCCGGCCGAAAACGGCCACAAATCGAGGACTCACAGATGAACCGTTATTACCGCAACTACCGCTACGACTGGCGATTTAGCAGCGTCACCACCGCCCTGACACCTTTGCCACGAACACTCAGTTAGCGCCGCCGCGGCATCGACCGCGCCGGCCAAGGAACCGCCAGATCATGAACAGCTCCGCTCAACTCGTCTCTACCGTCACCACCATCACCCGTCGCAGCGCCCAGCCGCTGCCCAGTCCCGCCGTACTGCGCCAGCGCCTGCCGTTATCCGCCGCCCTTGCCGAACGTATCGCCGCTGATCGTGACGCCATTCGCGCCGTGCTCGATGGCGTCGATCCGCGCCTGCTGGTGGTGGTCGGCCCCTGTTCCCTGCATGACCGCGCTTCGGCGCTCGAATACGCCGAACGCCTGGCCGAGCTGGCGCCGCAGGTCGATGACCAACTGTTGCTGGTGATGCGCGCCTACGTGGAAAAACCGCGCACCACCGTCGGTTGGAAAGGGCTGCTGTACGACCCACACCTGGATGGCAGTGGTGACATGGCTGAAGGGCTGCGCCAGTCGCGACAATTGATGCTGGATATCCTCGAGCGCGGCCTGCCGCTGGCTACCGAGTTGCTGCAGCCGATGGCCGCCGGCTACTTCGACGACCTGCTCGGCTGGGCGGCCATCGGCGCGCGCACCAGTGAGTCGCAGGTGCACCGCGAGATGGTCAGTGGCCTGGATCTGCCGGTCGGTTTCAAGAACGGCACCGATGGCAGCGTCGGCATCGCCTGTGACGCCATGCGCTCGGCGGCGCATCCGCACCAGCACTTCGGCATCGACGACCTCGGTCATCCGGCTCTGCTGCACACCGCGGGCAACCCGGACACCCACCTGGTGCTGCGTGGTGGTCACGGCGCGCCGAATCATGATGCGGCAAGCGTTGCCGCTGCACGGGAGGCATTGCAGCGTCAGGGCATCGCCCCACGCATCATGGTCGACTGCAGCCACGCCAACAGTGGCAAGGATCCGCTGCGCCAGCCGGCGGTGCTGGACAGCGTGATCGAGCAGCGCCTGGCTGGCGATGACAGCCTGCGCGGGGTGATGCTGGAGAGCCACCTGTTCGACGGCTGCCAGGCGCTGTCCGGCGAGCTGCGTTACGGCGTGTCGATCACCGACGGCTGCCTGGGCTGGAGCGGCACCGAAGCGGCACTGCGCCAGGCCGCCGAGCGTTTGCGCGGGTAGGGCGGGTGTAACCCGCCGGTTCGAGATTGGCGGGTTTCACCCGCCCTACGGGCTGTGTTCGGCGAGCTGCGTTACGGTGTGTCGATTACCGACGGCTGCCTGGGCTGGAGCAGCACCGAAGCGGCACTGCGCCAGGCCGCCGAGCGTTTGCGCGGGTAGGGCGGGTGCAACCCGCCGGTTCGAGCTTGGCGGGTTTCACCCGCCCTACGGGTTGTGTACGGCGAGTTGCGCTACGGCGTGTCTATCACCGACGGCTGCCTGGGCTGGAGCAGCACCGAAGCGGCACTGCGCCAGGCCGCCGAGCGTTTGCGCGGGTAGGGCGGGTGTAACCCGCCGGTTCGAGGTTGGCTGGTTTCACCCGCCCTACGGGAGAGCCATTGCTGTGGGACTTGAGTGTTCGACGCGCTGCGTGCAGGCTCTGTCGTCCGTTTTATGAAGGATTCGATTCATGCGTGATTACAAGTGGCTGCACGAGTTCTGCCTCAATCGCTTCGGCTCGGCCAAGGCACTGGAGGCCATGCTGCCGCAGCCGCGCAGCGAGGCCGAGCTGCGCGCGCTGAGCGATGACCGCTACCTGTCGCTGATCAGCCTGCGCATCTTCCGCGCCGGGCTCAAGCACAGCCTGGTGGACGCCAAATGGCCGGCGTTCGAGCAGGTGTTCTTTGGCTTCGACCCGGAAAAGGTGGTGCTGATGGGCGCCGAGCGCCTGGAGAATCTAATGCAGGACGCACGGCTGATCCGCCACCTGGGCAAGCTCAAGAGCGTGCCGCGCAACGCGCAGTTCGTTCTCGACGTACGCCGCGAGAAAGGTAGCTTTGGTGCACTGATCGCCGACTGGCCAGTGACCGATATCGTTGGCTTGTGGAAGTACCTGGCCAAGCACGGCAATCAGCTCGGTGGTCTGTCGGCGCCGCGTTTCCTGCGTATGGCGGGTAAGGACACCTTCATCCCGACCGATGACATGGTCGCCGCGCTAAAGGCGCAGGATGTGATCGACAAGGCACCGACCAGCCTGAAAGACCTGGCCGCTGTGCAGGCTGCCTTCAATCAGTGGCACGCGGAAAGCGGCCGGCCGCTGTGTCAGCTATCGGTGATGCTGGCGCATACGGTCAATCACTAAGCGTCGCTCTGTTGACCCGCGGTCGCGGCTAAAGCTCCTCCCACGCTCCAGCGCCCCTGTGGGAGGCGCTTTAGCGGCGACTTTGTGGTCGTAGCCCGGATGCAATCCGGGGCCGCTCGCGCAAGGGTTCCCGAATTACGACAGCAAACCTTCGCGGCCGCGCCGTGCCTCGCGAAACTCGCCCGGCGTCTGCCCCGTCCAGGCCTTGAAGCTGCGGTGGAACGAGCGTGCCTCGGTAAAGCCCAGGTAGCAGGCGATGTCCTGGATCGCCAGGTCGCTGCGCAGCAGGTAGTGCTCGGCCAACTCCTGGCGCAGCTCGTCGAGAATCTGCTGGTAGCTGGTGCCGGCCTGCTGCAGGTGGCGCTGCAGCGTGCGCACGGTCATGTCGAACTTCTCCGCCACCCGTTCCTTGCGCGGCAGGCCGTCCTTGAGCAGCAGGCGCAGGGCATTCTTGACCCGGCGTGGCAGCGGCTCGTCGTCGTCCAGCCCGGCCATCAGCGCCAGGGCATGTTCTTCCAACGTGCGTAGCAGGTTGGCATCGGCCTGGCGCAGCGGTACGCCGAGGTAGTCCAGCGGCACCAGCAGGGCGTTACAGGGCTGTTCGAACAGCACCGGGCAGCCGAACAGCTGCTGGTATTCGGCCAGGTCGGTAGCGGCCGGTTGCGCGTGCTCGAACCACACCTCACGCGGCGAATGTTCGGAGTCGGCGATCCAGCGGGCGTACAGCAGCCAGGAGGCGAGCACGTTCTCGACCATGTGGCGGCGCACGTCCGGTGCCTGGTGACGGCAGCTCCAGATCAGCCGCACGTGATCCTCGGCCGCCTCGATACGGCTGGTGCCCATGTCGCCCACCAGCTTTTCGTAGGGCACGATGCGGCCCATGGCTTCGCCAAGAGTCGCGCAGTTCATGGCGATATAGCCGAGCACGCTCCACGAACCGGGCTGGACGAAACGCGCCGAGTGCAGGCCGAACAGGGGATCGCCGGACACCTCGACCAGATGCGCCAGCAGGCGCTCGTGCACCTCGCCGGGCATGCGCTTGCCATTGTCGGCCAGATCCTGCGCGCCAATGCCGGCAGCGGCCAGGGCGCGGTCGATGTCCAGGCCGAGCTGTTCGGCCTGGCGCAGGTACTTGAGCAGGGCGGGAACCGAGGTGTAGCCGAGGTTTTCCATGGATTCTTCTTGTTCTGTGGTTGAAGCGACGCGACGCCTGGCTTGATTGGCGACAACGGCTGTCACCATCCGACAGTGACGGCCGGCGGCGGCTGGCTAGTATAGGCAGCCATAAGTGCTGATCGGAATGGGGGATGCGATGCGACGCTGGAACGGATGGGGTGACGAGGCGACCGAAGTGGAACTGCCAGCCCATGGCGAGGCTTTTCTCGCCGAGCTGGTCGGGCCGGGCCAGCGTCTGGCCGACGCCAGCCTGCAGGAGGTGCTGGCGCGCGTGCCGGCGTCGCGCCTGGCGCCGCATCCGCTGATCAGCGTTGATGCCGAAGTGCGCGTGCGCCACGCCCGTGGTCAGAGCCTGCCGGACTGGCTGGCGATGCGCTCTGGGGACTTTGGCCTGTTTCCCGATGGCGTCGCCTGCCCGGAAAGTGCCGAGCAGATTCGTGATTTGCTGGCCTGGGCGCAGCAGCATGACGTCACCCTGATTCCCTACGGCGGCGGCACCTCGGTGGCCGGCCATATCAACCCGCAGGCCGGCCAGCGCCCGGTGCTGACCCTGTCGCTGGAGCGCATGACGCGTCTGCTGGATATCGACGAAGACAGCCTGATCGCCACCTTCGGCCCCGGCGCCAATGGCCCGCAGGTGGAAAGCCAACTGCGCGCCCGTGGCTACACCCTGGGGCATTTTCCGCAGTCCTGGGAATTGTCGACCCTCGGTGGCTGGGTCGCCAGCCGTTCCAGCGGCCAGCAATCGTTGCGTTACGGGCGGATCGAGCAGTTGTTCGCCGGCGGCAAGCTGGAAACCTTCGCCGGCACTCTGGAGATTCCAACCTTCCCGGCATCGGCGGCCGGGCCCGATCTGCGCGAGCTGGTGATGGGCTCGGAAGGGCGCTTCGGGGTGATCTCCGAAGTGCGCGTGCGCATCAGTCGCCTGGCCGAGCAGGAGCGTTTCTACGCGGTGTTCCTGCCCAATTGGCAGCAGGCGCTGAGCGCCATTCGCAGCCTGGCCCAGGCGCGGGTGCCGCTGTCCATGCTGCGCCTGTCCAACGCCATCGAAACCCGTACCCAACTGGCCCTGGCCGGTCACCCGCAGCAGATCGCGCTGCTGGAGAAATACCTGGCCCTGCGCGGCGCCCGTGACGGCAAGTGCATGCTGACTTTCGGCGTCACCGGCAGTCGGGTGCAGAACGCTGCCTCGCTGAAACAGGCGCGGCGCTTGCTGAAAGGCTTTGGCGGCGTGTTCACCGGCACCCTGTTGGGCAAGAAGTGGGAGCAGAACCGTTTCCGCTTCCCCTACCTGCGCCATGGCCTGTGGGAGCGCGGCTACCTGGTCGACACTCTGGAAACCGCCACCGACTGGTCCAACGTCGACAACCTGCTGAACAAGGTCGAGGCCAGCCTGCGTGACGAGCTGACCGGTGACGGCGAGCGGGTACACGTGTTCAGCCACCTATCGCACGTCTATGGCGAAGGTTCGAGCATCTACACCACTTACGTGTTCCGCCCCGGCAGCGACTACGCCGAAGCCATGTCGCGCTGGCAGCGCTTGAAAGCAGCGGCCAGCCGCACCATTGCCGAGAATCGCGGCACCATCAGCCACCAGCACGGCGTCGGTCGCGACCATGCTCCGTATCTGGCGGCGGAGAAGGGCGAGCTGGGCATGGCCACGTTGCGCAGCCTGGCCACGCATTTCGACCCCGACCAGCGCCTGGCGCCTGGCGTGTTGCTGCAGGACTGAGCATGGAGCCCTGGAACGCCACCTGGCGCACGCGCGCGCTGCCTGAGTTGGCCGCGCGCGACTGGGATCTGCTGGTGATCGGCGGTGGCATTTGCGGCGCCGGCATCCTCCGTGAGGCGGCACGGCGCGGCTGGCGCTGCCTGTTGCTGGAGCAGCGCGACTTCGCCTGGGGCACCTCCAGCCGCTCGTCGAAGATGGTGCATGGCGGGTTGCGCTACGTCGCCAAGGGGCAGTTGGGGCTGACCCGCGACTCGGTGCGCGAGCGCCAGCGACTGCTCGGCGAGGCGCCTGGGCTGGTGGAGCCGCTGAGTTTCGTCATGCCGCACTACCGCGGCGGTTTTCCCGGGCCGAAGGTGTTCGGCGGCCTGCTTAGCCTTTACGACGCGCTGGCCGGCAAACGTAATCATCTGTTCTACCCGCTGCAGCAACTGCGTTACCTGGCGCCGGGCATTCGCGAGGACGGTCTGCTCGGTGGCACGCGCTTCTTCGATGCGGTGACCGATGATGCCCGCCTGGTGCAGCGCGTGCTGGGCGAGGCGCGTGCCGAAGGCGGCGAGGCGCTCAATGGCATGCGCGTGGTCGAGTTGTTGCGCGAGGCGGGGCAGGTGGTCGGCGTGCTCGCCGAGGATGTGGAAACGGGCACTCAGTACCGCCTGTGCAGCCGCGCCGTGGCACAAGCCACAGGTGCCTGGGCTGATCGCCTGCGTCAGCCCGGCAATGGCCACATCCGTCCGCTGCGTGGCAGTCACCTGCTGCTGCCGAGCTGGCGCCTGCCGGTGGCGCATGCCTTCAGCTTTATGCACGAGAGCGATGGCAGGCCAGTGTTCGTCTTCCCCTGGGAAGGCGCGACGGTGATCGGCACCACCGATCTGGATCACGCGGGCGATCTGGACGCCGAGGCAGCGATCAGCAGAGAAGAGGCCGATTACCTGCTAGCAGCCTGCGCCCAGCAGTTCCCGGTTGCGCAGGTGAGCCGCGTCGACGTGCTATCGACCTGGGCGGGCGTGCGCCCGGTGGTGAGCGATGGCAATGCCGGGCTGAAACCCTCGGACGAGAAGCGCGAGCACGCGCTGTGGATCGAGCCGGGCAGTGTGACCCTGGCCGGCGGCAAGCTGACCACCTTCCGCCTGCTGGCGCTGGAGGTGCTGCGTGCCTGTGCCGGATTCGTCGGCAAGCCGGTGGATGATCGTGGCTGCGCCGTATTCCGTGACTGCACGCCGCCAGCCATGCCGCACCTGAGTCTGGCGCAGCAACGCCGACTGCTTGGCCGCCATGGCCGACAACTGAAGGAAGTGCTGCGGCTAATCGAGCAAATCGGCGCTGACTGTGTCGCCGCTACCGACACCTTGTGGGCCGAGTTGGCCTGGGCTGCCGAAGGCGAGCTGGTGCTGCACCTGGACGACCTGTTGCTGCGCCGCACACGGCTGGGCCTGTTGCTGGCGGGCGGCGGGCGCGCCGAGCTGCCGCGTATCCGCGCGCTGTGCCAACCACGGCTTGGCTGGAGCGATGCGCGTTGGCAGCAGGAAGAGACGGATTACCTGGCGTTGTGGCAACGCTGCTACAGCCTGCCAGAGACTTAATGATGGCGCTGCCGACTTTCCGTAGGAGCGAGCTCTGCTCGCGAAGCTTTTGCGCCATCCCCGTTCGCGAGCAGAGCTCGCTCCTACAGCAATACCGTGCATTCCAAGCAGAGGTCACACCTTGAGCGAACCAAGCTACCTGCTGAGCATCGACAACGGCACCCAGAGCGTGCGGGCGCTGCTGTTCGATACCAACGGCAACCTGCTCGCCAAGGGCAAGGTCGAGCTCGATCCCTATTTCTCCAGCCAGCCGGGCTGGGCCGAGCAGGATCCGGAGTATTACTGGGCCAGCCTCGGTGAAGCCTGCCGCCTGCTGTGGCAGCAGGTGGATATCGACCGAAGCCAGATCAGAGGCGTCGCCGTCACCACCCAGCGCGGCAGCATCATCCATGTCGATGAGCAGGGCACGCCGCTGCGCCCGGCAATTCTCTGGCTCGACCAGCGTCGTGCCGAGGTGGCCGGGCGGATCAAGGGTCTGTGGGGCTGGCTGTTCAAACTGGTGCGCGCCGAAGAGGCGGTCGATCATTTCCGTGGCCAGGCCGAGGTCAACTGGGTCGCCCAGTATCAGCCGGACATCGCGGCACGCACGCACAAGGTGCTGTTGCTTTCAGGGTTTCTCACCCATCGCCTTTGCGGTCGCTTCGTCGATTCCACCAGCAGTTGCGTGGCCTACCTGCCGTTCGACTACAAGCGTCTGCGCTGGGCTGCGACCGGCGACTGGAAGTGGCAGGCGCTGAAGGTGCGCCGTGAGCAACTGCCTGAGCTGTTCAAACCGGGCGAGCGACTGGGTCAGATCAGTGCCGAGGCCAGCCGCCATACCGGTATTCCCGAGGGCCTGCCGCTGATTGCCGCCGGCGCCGACAAGGCCTGCGAGGTGCTGGGTTCCGGTGCGCTGCAACCCAGTACGGCGTGCCTCTCGTATGGCACCACCGCGACCATCAACACCACCCGTAGCCGTTACCTGGAAACCATCCCGCTGATCCCGCCCTATCCGGCGGCGCTGCCCGATCACTTCAACACCGAGGTGATGATCTATCGCGGCTTCTGGATGGTCAGCTGGTTCAAACGCGAGTTCGGCCTGCGCGAGATGCAGCGTGCTGAGGCGCTGGGCGTGCCGCCCGAGGCGCTGTTCGACGAGTTGGTCAACGCCGTGCCGCCAGGCTCCATGGGCCTTATGCTGCAGCCGTACTGGACACCGGGCATTCGTGAGCCGGGGCTGGAGGCCAAGGGCTCGATCATCGGTTTTGGCGATGTGCATACCCGCGCGCATCTGTATCGGGCGATTCTGGAGGGGTTGGCTTACGCCCTGCGCCAGGGAAAGGAACGGATCGAAAAACGTTCTGGCACCCGTATCGAGCGCCTGCGCGTGTCCGGTGGTGGTTCGCAGAGCGATGCGGCGATGCAGCTGACCGCGGACATTTTCGGCTTGCCGGCCGAGCGGCCGCATCTGTACGAAACCAGCGGCCTGGGCGCGGCGATCAACTGTGCGGTGGGCCTGGGTTTGCACCCTGATTACCCGAGCGCCATCGCCGCCATGACCCGCGTCGGCCAGGTGTTCCAGCCGAACCCGGAGGCCCAGCGCGTTTACCAGCAGCTCTACGGGCAGGTTTACCAGCGCATGTACCGCCAGCTCAAACCGCTGTATCAGCGCATTCGCAAGATCACTGGTTACCCGGCGTAGGAAAAATGTTGTGAGAGGAGGGCGGGCGGCGCTCCTACAGAAACCAATCGCCCTCCACAGTGGAGGGCGATGGGGGGCTCAGGCGACATCCACCAGCACGATCTCGCTGTCTTCCTGCGCTTCGACGCGGATCACCTCGACATCCGCAACGGCCACGCCATCACGCGCCTTGGCTGCCACGCCGTTGACCTTGAAGGCACCGGTAGCGCCGACCAGATAAGCCTTGCGCCCCGGCTGCAGGCTGTACTCGGCGCTCTGTCCGGCCTTGACCGTGGCTGCCACCAGGCGAGCGTCGGTGCGGATGCGCAGGGCGTCGACATCCTCCTCGTAACCGCTGGCCAGGGTGACGAAGGCCCCGGCGCGGTCACCTTTGGGGAAAGGCTTGGCGCCCCAGGAGGGCGGCAGGCCGGCCTGATTCGGCTGAATCCAGATCTGGAAGATCTTGGTGGTTTCATCCTCCAGGTTGTACTCGCTGTGGGCGATGCCGGTGCCAGCACTCATTACCTGCACGTCGCCGGCTTCGGTGCGGCCCTTGTTGCCCAGGTTGTCCTCATGGCTGATGGCGCCTTCGCGGACGTAGGTGATGATCTCCATGTCGCGGTGCGGGTGCGGCGGGAACCCCGAATGCGGTGCGATCTCGTCGTCATTCCAGACACGCAGGCGGCCCCAGTTCATCCGCTCGGCGTCATAGTATTCGGCGAAGGAAAAGTGGTGACGGGCATTCAGCCAGCCGTGGTGAGCACCACCGAGTTGTTCGAACGGACGTACATCGATCATGGTCAATCCTCCAGTCACGCACGGGCGGAGTCCCGTGCAGTGTCGATGGGTGAATGATCGTTTCGTATCAACTGATTTAAAAGCGCAAATTTATTCACATAAATATCTAAATAATTGATAAATCGGCGGCGGGTCGAAGCACTAGGCTTGCGCGGGTGAATCAAGGAGAACCACGATGAACGAACGCAAGGCCTGGCTGATACTGCATGGCAAGCAGGCGCTGAATGGCGAGGTAAGGGCTGCAGTGCAGGCCTTGCGTGAGCGTGGCTGTGACTTGGCGGTACGCCTGACCTGGGAGGCCGGCGATGCCGAACGCCTGGTGGAAGAAGGCCTGGCGGCGGGCTACCCGACCCTGATCGCCAGCGGTGGCGATGGAACCCTGCGCGATGTGGTCGAGGCGATGATCAAGGCCGATAGCCAGGCCAGCCTGGTACTGCTGCCACTGGGCACCGCCAATGACTTCGCCCATGCGGCCGGTATTTCCCTGGTGCCGGCTGAAGCGCTGGCGTTGCTCGAGGTCGAGCCGGTCGCGGTGGATATCGGTCTGGCGGGCGAGCGTGCCTTCCTCAACATGGCCACGGGCGGCTTCGGCTCGAACGTGACGGCCAATACACCGGAGGAGCTTAAGAAAGTCCTCGGCGGCGCCGCCTATCTGCTCACCGGGCTCACTCGTTTTTCCGAAGTGCGTCCGGCTGTCGGGCGTTTTCGCGGGCCGGATTTCCAGTGGGAGGGAGAGTTTCTTGCGCTGGGCATCGGCAATGGTCGTCAGGCCGGGGGCGGGCACCTGCTGTGCCCCGAGGCGACGGTCGACGATGGCCTGTTGGACGTGTGCATCGTGCCGGCGGCGCAGGATGCGGTCGGTACGCTTGGAACGCTGCTCTCCGGCGGTATTCATGGTCTGCAGAGCGTGGCCGTCAGCGCGCGCCTACCCTGGCTGGAGGTGGACGCGCCGGAAGGGCTGGATCTCAACCTCGATGGCGAACCGCTGGAAAGCAGCAGCCTGCGTTTCGCCGTCAAACCCGCTGCGCTGCGCCTGCATTTGCCGGAACGGTCGCCGCTGCTGCATCACTGGTCAGGCGCACGGGGCTGAGGCATGATGGCTGCGCGCCAGCAATCTTTAGTCCGCCGGCAGTCTGCCGATAACGCGAAAGGCAGGCTAGACTCACTAAACACCACGGGAGCGCATGATGGCCGGCATCCTTGATTCAGTAGATCAACGTACACAACTGGTCGGTGAAAACCGTCTGGAAATCCTCATGTTCCGCCTGGCCGGACGCCAGTTGTTCGCGATCAACGTGTTCAAGGTGCAAGAGGTGCTGCAACTACCCAAGCTGACGCTCATGCCTCAGCGGCATCGCTATGTCTGCGGGGTGGTCAACCTGCGCGGTCATACGTTGCCGGTGATCGACCTGTCGCAAGCCATCGGCATGCGCCCGCTGGTACCGGATGAGCGCAGCACCATCATCGTCACCGAGTACAACCGTTCGGTGCAGGCCTTCCTCGTCGGCAGCGTCGATCGCATCCTCAACCTCAACTGGGAGTCGATCCAGCCGCCGCCCGGTGGGGCTGGTCGCCAGCACTACCTGACCGCGATCACCAAGGTCGACGACCAGATCGTCGAGGTGATCGACGTCGAGAAGGTACTGGCCGAAATCGTCCCCATGAGCACCAAGGTATCGGCCGAGAAGCTCGCTGACCCGCTGCTGGAAAAGGCTCGCGGCCGCGAAGTGCTGCTGGTCGACGACTCCAGCGTGGCGCTCAGTCAACTGCGCGACACCCTGACCCAGCTTGGCATTCGCCTGCACATGGCCAGCGACGGCCTCAAGGCCCTCAACCTGTTGAAGAAGTGGGCCGACACCGGCGAAGTGATGACCGACAAACTGTTGATGATCTTCACTGACGCCGAGATGCCGGAAATGGACGGCTACCGCCTGACCAGCGAGATCCGAAGCGACCCACGCCTGAAGGATCTCTACGTGGTGCTGCACACCTCGTTGTCCGGCAGCTTCAACGAAGCCATGGTGAAGAAGGTTGGCTGCGACGGCTTCCTCTCCAAATTCCAGCCGGACAAGCTGGTCGAGGTCATTCGTACCCGCCTCACACTCGACGAGCCTGCCTGATCGCTTGTGATGCCCGCCGGCAATTCGTATAAGGACGTTTTGCCGGCAAGGGAATCGCGTCATGTTGAGTCTTTCGCAGTTATATCGCTATCCACTCAAGTCCGGTCGCGGGGAGGTGCTGCAGCGCTGCGCCGTCGACGGCCTCGGGCTGAGCGGCGATCGCCGCTGGATGGTGGTCGATGCTGCCAACGGGCGTTTCATCACCCAGCGTCTTTTGCCGCAGATGAGCCAACTCTCCGCGCTTTACAACCTGCGTGGTGGCCTGACCCTCAGTGCTGCCGGGCATGGTGAGCTGGAGGTGGCGGTGCCCGATCCCGAGCAGGATCTTCGCGGCGTAACCGTCTGGCAGGACAGCCTGCAGGTACCGGATGCCGGCGATGAAGCGGCGGCCTGGCTCAGCGAGCTGCTGGGTCGGCCGTGCCGTCTGGTGCAGGTGCCTGAAACTCGCACCCGTCAGGTCGACACGGCTTATGCCCTGCCGGGTGATCGCGTGGCCTTCGCCGATGGTTTCCCCCTGCTGCTGATCGGCCAGGCCTCGCTGGATGACCTGGCGCAGCGTGTCGGTCGGCCGCTGTCGATGCTGCGCTTTCGTCCCAACCTGGTGGTGGTCGGTAGCGAGCCTTACGCCGAGGACAGTTGGAAACGCATCCGCATCGGCGAGGTGGAGTTCGAGGTGGCCAAGGGGTGCACCCGGTGCATCCTCACCACGGTCGACCCGCAGAGCGGCGAACGCAGCGCCGACCGTGAGCCCCTGACCACCCTCAAGACTTACCGTGAGCGCGAAGGCGACGTGTACTTCGGCCAGAACCTATTGCCGCGCGGCGTCGGCGAACTACAGGTCGGCATGCCGGTGGAAGTGCTCGAATAAGATCGGCCAGTGGAGGGCGCCCAGTCATAGATGCGGCTACGGCGCCAACCCATTCGCGGATAAATCCGCTCCTACACGACCGTGCGCCTTTTGTAGGAGCGAATTCATTCGCGATCATGCCGGGCACTGAGCAAAAACTATCGCGAATAAGGGTCGGGCACGCCCTTTGTGCCTTCAGGCGCGCTCGATGCTGGCCGGGGTGCGACGCATCAGCACCTTGCCGTGGCGCACCGACACCAGCGCATGGCCCTGGCTGCGCACCATCTCGTAATCGTCCGGCGCCGAGAGGATCAGCAGGTTGGCCGGGCGACCCACTTCCAGCCCATAACCTTCACCCAGGTTCAGCGCCCGCGCCGAGTTGTCGGTGATCAGATCCAGGCTGCGCTTGAGGTCTTCATAGCCGAGCATGTGGCAGATATGCAGGCCGGCTTCGAGGATGCGCAGGATGTTGCCGTTGCCCAGCGGGTACCAGGGGTCGACGATGGAATCCTGGCCGAAGCAGACGTTCATCCCGGCGCGGTCGATCTCCGCCACGCGGGTCAAACCACGGCGTTTCGGGTAGGTGTCGAAGCGGCCCTGCAGGTGGATGCTTTCGGTGGGGCAGGAGATGAAGCTGATGCCGCTCATCTTCAGCAGGCGGAACAGCTTGGAGCAGTAGGCGTTGTCGTAGGAGCCCATGGCCGTGGTGTGGCTGGCGGTGACGCGTGCGCCCATGCCGCGCACGCGGGCTTCCTCGGCCAGCACTTCGATAAAGCGCGACTGCGGGTCGTCGGTTTCGTCGCAGTGCACGTCCACCAGGCAGCCTGTGCGTTCTGCCAGATCCATGAGGAACTTGATCGACGACACACCCTGGTCACGGGTGTTCTCGAAATGCGGGATGCCGCCGACCACGTCGGCGCCCAGCTCGATGGCCTGTTCCATCAGCGCGCGACCGTTGGCGTAGGACTCGATGCCCTCCTGCGGGAAGGCGACGATCTGCAGGTCGATCAGGTGGCGGGTTTCCTCGCGCACTTCGAGCATGGCCTTGAGCGCGGCCAGGGTCGGGTCGGTGACGTCGACGTGGGTGCGCACGTGCTGGATACCGTGGTCGACCAGCATGTCGATAGTCTTCTTGGCGCGGGTCTTGGTGTCTTCGTGGGTGACCAGCGCTTTGCGCTCGGCCCAGCGCTCGATGCCCTCGAACAGCGTACCGCTCATGTTCCAGGCCGGCTCGCCAGCGGTGAGGGTGGCATCGAGATGGATGTGCGGCTCGACGAAGGGTGGCACCACGAGATTGCCGGCTGCGTCCAGATCGCCCTCAGCGATGGGGTGCAGGGCGTGCTGGGCGTCGATGGCAGCGATGCGTTCGCCGTTCAGGGTGATGCGGTGTAGGCCGTCGCGGCCGCGCAGGCGGGCATTGTGGATGATCATCAGGTTTCCTCTCAGGCAGGCGACGACAGGCGCCGGATCAACAGCGCAACGCTGATGTTCAGGCGGTCGTGCGGGTCTTCGAACGAGCAGCCGGTCAGCGCTTCGATGCGCTGTAGACGGTAGCTCAGGGTATTGCGGTGAACGTTCAGGCGCTGCGCGGCCAGGGCCAGGTTGCCGTTTTCGGCGAACCAGGCTTCCAGGGTCGGCATCAGCACCGGTTGGTGGCGAGAGTCGTCGCCGATCAGCGGGCCGACCACGCGCTCGACGAAGCGGTCGAGCAGGCTGCGGTCGCGGATGGCGCCGAGCAGCTCCAGCACACCTAATTCATTGAAACTGCACAGGCCCAGGCGCTCGGGAAAACGCTGCGCCACGGCCAGGGCCTGGCGTGCCTCACCCAAACCCTGGGCGAAACGTGGCGCATCGCAGCCGGCGCTGCCTAGGCCTAGGAACAGGCGTAGCGGGCCGAGCTGCGGGCGCAGCTCATCGAGCAGCACAGTCATGGCCTGGCGGTTGCGCGCTTCGGCGTGGGCATCGGGGCAGGGCAGCAGGGCGATCCAGTGGCGGCCCTGGCTGACCAGCGGCAGTGCATCACCGAGTTCGCCGAGGCTCTGTTCCAGGCGCCGTTGCAGCAGTTGCTGGCGGCTCTGTAGCTGGCGCTCGGCATCTTCGTCGGGTAGGTCGCCGAACAGTTGCTCGCTGCCGTCGAGACGCAGCAGCGCCACCTGACGCGGCACATGCAGAGCCAGGCCGAGGCTGTCGCCGCGTTGCAGCAGGATGTCGAGCGACTGGTAATCGCCGTCGAGCACCTGTTCCAGCACGTGCTGGCGCGAACGGCCGAGCTGCTGCGCCTGAACTAGTGCGGTGCCGATGGCCTGGGTGACCACCACCATCTTCAGCGCGTAGGGCTGTTCGATCAGCGGCAGATTCAGGCGCTCGGCTTCGGCGATGACGCTGGGCGGGATGGTCTGGATGAACTCGGCGCCGGTGAGGATGACCATACCGGCGACCACTCGCTCATGGCCTTCACGCACCAGGCGCAGCAGGTTGGCTTCGTCGCGCGGGTGGTTGATGCCGGTGACGAAAATCAGCTCGCCACCCATCACCCAGTCGGCGATGCCTTCGTTCTCCGCCACGTAGGGCCAGCGCACGGCATTGTCGCGCCCGGCCTGGCCGGCACGCAGGCGCATGCTGGCCAGCTCGGGTAGGGCGAGTACGTCGGCGACGGTCAGGGTCACGCGCCGGCGACCTGCTGACGGCCGACCAGGGCTTTGTTCAGTTCGAACAGCACGACGTAGGCCACGGCAGCCACGGCGATGCCCACCAGTGGCGCGACCCAGGGCGAGACGTAGGCGCTCAGCGCCCCGATCAGGTAGGCGCCCAGGCCGACCCAGTTGAACGCCGGCAGGCGCACATCGGCCAGTTTCGGGTAGCGCGCGCGATGGCCGTAGAAGAAGTCGGCCATGATCACGCCGCCAATCGGCGGGATGACCGAGCCGAGCAGGATCAGGAAGGGAATCAGCATCTCGTACATGCCACCGATGGCCAGCAGGGTGCCGATGCCGGCGCCGACCAGGGTCACGGTCTTGCGCTTGCCGGTGCGCAGCAGGTTGCAGCCGGCTGCGGCGAAGTTGTAGATGGTGTTGTCCTGGGTCGTCCACAGGTTGAGGAACAGCATGACCACTGCGGCCATGGACAGACCCTGCAGCACTAGCACCTCGACCACGTCCGGTTGCTGGTAAACGATGGCGCCGTAAGCACCGGCGACGATCATCAGGCCATTGCCGATGAAGAAGCCGAACAGGCTGGCCAGCACCGCGACGCGGCCGCTCTTGGCGAAACGCGTCCAGTTGGTGGCCTGGGTGGCGCCGCTGACGAAGGTGCCGAACACCAGGGTAATAGCCACGCTCAGACTCATGCTCTCCTTGGGCTCGACCGCCAGCAGGCCGGCCAGGCCGCCGATATCACGGGTGGCGATCCACAGCGACACCACCAGCAGCACCAGCATGGCCGGCACGGCGACGCGCGAGAGCAGATCCAGACCCTTGTAGCCGACGAAGGCGGTGAGGCAGAAACCGAAGCCGAACAGCACCATCAGCGGCATGGTCAGGCCTTCGGGCAGGCCAAGAATCTTCACCAGGACGATGGCGATGGTCGCCGTGCCCCAGGCGTACCAGCCGATCTGGGTGAAGCCGAGCAGCATGTCGGACAGCTTGCTGCCCACTTCGCCGAAGCAGAAGCGGCCCATCAGCACCGAGTTCAGCCCGCTGCGACAGGCGATCAGGCCCAGCACGGCGGCGTACAGGCCGAGCAGCAGGTTACCGATCACCGCGGCCCAGAGCAGGGTGGTGAAATCGAAGGCCATGCCGATCTTGCCGCCGGCGAACATGGTGGCGGTGAAGAAGGTGAAGCCGAACAGCAGGATGGCGGTGGAGAACAGCCCCTTGCGTGCGCCGTTGGGCACCTCGCTCAGGGGGTAATCGCTATCGGGGGTGACGTTGCTCATGGACCTGGCTCCGGTAAGAGGGTGAGGCCTTGGCGATAGCAGGGGACGTGCCAGAAAGCAGAACAGCAGGCTGCTTGGCAGAGTGATCAAAAGATTTTGTGCGATATGCACAACGAAAGGCGCTTATGGAGCGCCAGATCGCTCAAGGTTTGTGAGTGTAGAACAAAACTGGTGCGCAGCACTGCCGCCGCGCACCAGCTTGCAGCGCCTCAGTTGACGGTGACCTGCGGCATCGGCGGCATGGTTACGGTCTGCTCAACGCTTGGGGCGAGCACTTCGGCTTCGCCGTCCACTACCTGTTTGCCGTCCTGGTTGAACACACGGGTGGCGATGCGCACGCGGTTCTTCGGCAGTTTTTCCAGCACTTCCAGCTTCACGGTGAGGGTGTCGCCGAGCTTCACCGGGCGGGTGAACTTGAGCTGCTGGCCGAGGTAGATGGTGCCCGGGCCGGGCAGGTTGCAGGCGATGGCGGCGCTGATCAGCGCACCGGTGAACATGCCGTGGGCGATGCGTTCCTTGAACATGGTTTCGGCGGCGAAGGCGGCGTCCAGGTGCACCGGGTTGTTGTCGCCGGAGACGGCGGCGAACAGCTGCACGTCGCGTTCCTCTACCTGCTTCTCGAAACTCGCCTGCTGGCCGACTTCGAGGGCCTCGTAGGGGATGTTGGTTACCTGGGTCATGCTTCGCTCCTTGTATCGGTAGGGCATTGCCGGCTGCGGCCGAGCACTTGCTCGAGCCAGCCGACCAAATGTTCGCTGACCTCGTCGCGGTTGAGTTCGTTGAGCAACTCGTGACGGGCCTCTGGGTAGAGTTTCAACTGCACGTCGTGCATGCCGGCTGCGCTGAGAGCTTCGGCCAGGTGCTGCAGGCGCGTGCCGTCGCTGACCGGGTCGCGGTCGCCGCCGATTACCAGCAGCGGCAGGTCGGCGTCGATCTGCGCCAGGTTTTCCACCGGGGTGATCTGTTGCAGGCCTTCGAGCAGGTCGCACCACAACTGGGTGGTGCAGACGAAGCCGCACAGCGGGTCGGTCACGTATTTGTCCACTTCGGCGGCGTCGCGGCTGAGCCAGTCGAACGCCGTACGGTTGGGCTTGAAGGCCTTGTTGAAGGAGCCGAAGGACAGGTAGTCGATGACCTTGCTGCGGCCTTTGGGCCCCAGGCGCCAGCGCTCGAAGCCGGCGATCAGCCGCGCGGCCTTGTATAGCGCCACCGGCTGGTAGTTGGAGCCGGAGAGGATGGCGCCCTGCAGGCTGCAGCTGTGGCCGAGCAGGTAGGCCATGCCGATATAGCTGCCCATGCTATGGCCGAGCAGGAAGATCGGCGCCTGCGGATGCTGCTGGCGGATGTGGTGGTTGAGGGTCGCAAGATCGCCCACCACCTTGTGCCAGCCGTCTTCGTCGGCGTAGTGGCCCAGGGTGCCGTGTTCGGCGCTGCGGCCGTGGCCGCGCTGGTCATGGGCATAGAGGTCGAAGCCGGCAGCGACCAGGCGCTCGGCCAGGCGCGCATAACGCAGGCTGTGCTCGGCCATGCCGTGAGCGAGCATGACCACCGCACGCGGGGCTGTGTCGCCGTGCCAGTGATTGACGTGCAGATGTAGGCCGTCACTGGTGGCCATCGGGAAGGCATTGTGGCGCATGGCGAATCCTTGTGCCGGAAACTGGCGGCATTGTGCACCCTGGCCAGCGTTGCGCAAAGGGCTGCGCACTGCATGGTGTTTTTCCGGTTGCGGTAAAGATCGGTAACGAATCGCCGCATTTAAACCGAGATTCAGCCCATCAATGACGCCTCCGCGCTATAGGCGCAGCGCCTTTGAACTGCTACTTTCCGGGCAGTCAGATCACTTCAGGGGAAGAGGACAAGAACAATGCAACCTGATTTCTGGAACGACAAACGCGCCCCTGGCGTGCCCAGCGATATCGACCTGGCCAGCTATAAGTCGGTCATCGAAGTGTTCGAGCGCTCATGCAAGCGCTTCGCCGACCGTCCGGCCTTCAGCAATCTCGGTGTCACGCTGACCTATGCCGAGCTGGATCGCCTCTCTGCTGCCTTCGCCGCCTACCTGCAGAAGCACACCGACCTCAAGCCGGGCGAGCGCATCGCCGTGCAGATGCCCAACGTGCTGCAGTATCCGATCGCCGTGTTCGGTGCCATGCGCGCCGGGCTGATCGTGGTCAACACCAACCCGCTGTACACCGCCCGCGAGATGAAGCATCAGTTCAAGGATGCCGGCGTACGCGCGCTGGTGTACCTGAACATGTTCGGCAAGCTGGTGCAGGAAGTGCTGCCGGACACCGAGATCGACTACCTGATCGAAGCCAAGATGGGTGACCTGCTGCCAAGCCTGAAAGGTTGGCTGGTTAACACCGTGGTGAAGAAGGTCAAGAAGATGGTGCCCGACTACCATCTGCCTCAGGCCATCGCCTTCAAGCAGGTACTCAAGCAGGGCCAGGGCCAGGCACTGACGCCGGTCAAGGCCAGCCAGGAGGACGTTGCCGTGCTGCAATACACCGGCGGCACCACCGGTGTGGCCAAGGGCGCGATGCTCACCCACGGCAACCTGATCGCCAACATGCTGCAGGCCGACGCCTGCCTGTCCCAGCTCGGCGACGACGGCACGCCGCTGATGAAGCAGGGCCAGGAAATCATGATCGCGCCGCTGCCGCTGTACCACATCTATGCCTTTACCGTGTGCTGCATGTGCATGATGGTCAACGGCAACCACAACGTGCTGATCACCAACCCGCGCGACATTCCCGGCTTCGTTAAGGAACTGGGCAAGTGGAAGTTCTCCGCGCTGCTGGGGCTGAACACCCTGTTCGTCGCGCTGATGGATCACCCCGAGTTCAAGAACCTCGACTTCTCCAACTTCAAGGTCACCAACTCCGGTGGCACCGCGCTGGTCAAGGCCACGGCCGAGCGGTGGCAGGCCATGACCGGTTGCTCCGTGGTGGAAGGTTATGGCCTCACCGAGACCTCGCCGATCGCCAGTGCCAACGCCTATGGCCGTCTGGCGCGCCTGGGCACCGTCGGTATTCCGGTGCCGGGCACCAACTTCAAGGTGATCGACGACGACGGTAACGAGCTGGCACTGGGCGAGCGCGGCGAGTTGTGCATCAAGGGCCCGCAGGTGATGAAGGGCTACTGGCAGCGTCCCGAAGCCACCGACGAAGTGCTCGATGCCGAGGGCTGGTTCAAGACCGGCGACATCGCGGTGATCGACCCGGACGGCTACGTGCGCATCGTCGACCGCAAGAAGGACATGATCATCGTCTCCGGCTTCAACGTGTACCCCAACGAGATCGAAGACGTGGTCATGGCTCACCCGAAGGTGGCCAACTGCGCGGCCATCGGCGTACCGGACGAAAAATCCGGCGAGGTGGTCAAGCTGTTCGTCGTGCCCCGTGATGGTGGCGTGACCGTGGAAGAGCTCAAGGCCTACTGCAAGGAAAACTTCACCGGCTACAAGGTACCCAAGCAGATCGTGTTCAAAGATTCGTTGCCGATGACCCCGGTCGGCAAGATCCTGCGTCGCGAACTGCGCGACATCGCCTGACCCGCAGCCCCATCTTCCACTCGGGAGGTGGGGCTGTCCCGCCTCAGGACACCTCTAAAAACTAACTACGTTGCCATCACTGCGTTAAAAACAGGCTCGCGTGCGAGCCCAGTCAAAATGCTCATTTACAGCTCGTAAAGTCGAGCGCGACTCCGACCGTTTTTCGCCTGTTTTTGCGGGGCAGCCATCGGTATTGTGCTGACTGCCTCGTCTACGTTTTTAGAAGTGTCCCTCATCGGTCGCCCGACCAATTGTTGTGATTTGGTAACTGCACGCCTGCGCTTTGCGCCCGAATGCCGAACTCGACACTGCGCCCTGATTCGATTCAAGCTAGGCTCTATCCGCTGTAACTAGCGAGATAGAGGCTTTCCGACGCTCTGTGTTGCAGTAGATGACTTGTGACTGAATGGTGTTTTTCGGTCATTTTAATGACTGTGTGGCCGGGGTGTGGTGCTGGTGAGCCTCTGGCAAAGCTGCTACTCTCGGCGCGCTTCCGAGCCCAAGGCCAGTGGGCTGGCGAGCTAAACACAACAAATAGCCGCCTCGGCGCGGTAATGATCAGCTGTAGCTTAGGAGTGGGCTTCCATGACCGAAAATTTCTGGAAGGACAAGTATCCCGTTGGGGTCGCTGCCGAAATCAATCCCGACCAGTACCCGAACATCCTCGCGGTACTGAAAGAGTCCTGCCAACGCTTCGCCGACAAGCCTGCTTTCAGCAACCTGGGCAAGACCCTCACCTACGGCGAGATCTACAAGCTGTCCGGTGACTTCGCGGCCTACCTGCAGCAGCACACCGATCTCAAGCCCGGCGACCGCATCGCCGTGCAACTGCCCAACGTCCTGCAATACCCCGTCGTGGTCTTCGGTGCCCTGCGTGCCGGGCTGATCGTGGTCAACACCAACCCGCTGTATACCGCGCGGGAAATGGAGCACCAGTTCAACGATTCCGGTGCCAAGGCGCTGATCTGCCTGGCCAACATGGCCCATCTGGCCGAACAGGTCGTACCCAAGACTGGCGTGAAGACGGTGATCGTCACCGAAGTTGGCGACATGCTGCCGACCTTCAAGCGTCTGCTGGTCAACTTCGTGATCAAGCACGTGAAGAAGATGGTGCCGGCTTACCACCTGCCGCAGGCGGTCAAGCTCACCGATGCCCTGGCCAAAGGCCGTGGCCAGCGCGTCAACGATGCTAACCCGAGCAACGGCGACATCGCCGTGCTGCAGTACACCGGTGGCACCACCGGCGTGGCCAAGGGCGCCATGCTCACCCACCGCAACCTCGTGGCCAACATGCTGCAGGTCAAGGAGCTGATGGGGGCTAACCTCAACGAGGGCTGCGAGGTGCTGATCGCGCCGCTGCCGCTGTACCACATCTACGCCTTCACCTTTCACTGCATGGCAATGATGCTGATCGGCGGGCACAACATCCTGATCACCAACCCGCGCGACCTGCCGTCCGTGGTCAAGGATCTGGCCAAGTATCCCTTCACCGGCTTCGTCGGCCTCAACACCCTGTTCGTCGCCCTGTGCAACAACGAGGATTTCCGCAAGCTGGACTTCTCCCGTCTGAAGCTCACGGTGTCTGGTGGCATGGCCCTGCAACTGGCCACCGCCGAGCGCTGGAAGGATGTCACCGGCTGCGCCATCTGCGAAGGTTTCGGCATGACCGAGACCAGCCCGGTGGCCACGGTCAACCCGTTCAGCGCCATCCAGCTCGGCACCATCGGTATTCCGGTGCCCTCGACCCTGTGCCGCATCATCAACGACGACGGCCAGGAACTGGCCATCGGCGAGATCGGCGAGCTGTGCGTGAAGGGCCCGCAGGTGATGAAAGGCTACTGGCAGCGCCAGGACGCCACCGATGAAATCCTCGATGCCGATGGCTGGCTGAAGACCGGCGATATCGGCCTGATCCAGGAAGACGGCTACCTGCGCATCGTCGACCGCAAGAAGGACATGATTCTGGTGTCCGGCTTCAACGTCTACCCGAACGAACTGGAAGATGTGCTGGCGACTCTGCCGGGCGTGCTGCAATGCGCCGCCATCGGTATTCCGGACGAGAAATCCGGCGAGGCGATCAAGGTGTTCATCGTGGTCAAACCCGGCGAGAGCCTGACCAAAGAGCAGGTGATGGAGCACATGCGCGCCAACCTCACCGGCTACAAGGTGCCCAAGGCCGTCGAGTTCCGCGACGTGCTGCCGACCACCAACGTCGGCAAGATCCTGCGCCGCGAACTGCGCGACGAAGAGCTGAAAAAGCTGGGCAAGAAGTGATTCGAGCCTGCTGAAACGAAAACCCGCTACGGCGGGTTTTTTGTTGTCTGGCTATCTGGACGGTAGGGCGTATTTGGCTTCCTGCATCCATGCAGTCGTCGCGAAGCGGTGCGCTGTCAGTGTTTCGCCGGATCGTTGTGGTGCCGCCTGGCGGACTGTTCGCTGGCGCTCCTGAGTCCGCCCTACGCTCAGGCTAAACCTCCAGGCTACCGAGTAGGGCGTACCGGGACGCCGGCCGCTCGGAAGCAGTACGCTGTTATGGATTGAGATATTTGCACAATCTGTCGTCTAGACTTTTCCCTACCAAGACCGTCAAGGACGACGTCTCATGCCCAACTACCGCCGCATTTGGTGTCCGGGTGGCACCTACTTCTTTACGCACGCCCTGCGTGTTCGCCACGGTAACGACCTGCTTGTCCGCCATATCGACGTTCTGCGCGATTCCGTGCGTACTGTCCGACGCAGCCATCCGTTCCAGATACATGGTTGGGTGGTATTACCCGATCATCTCCATTGCCTGATCGAGCTTCCGCCCGGCGAGGCAGATTTTGCACTGCGCTGGCGCCTCATCAAGATGCTCTTCTCCCATGATGTGCCGGCTGACGAGTGGCGCTCCAAGATCCTGCTACGCCGGCGTGAACGCGGTATCTGGCAGCGTCGTTACTGGGAGCACCTGATTCGTGACGACGAGGACTTCCGCCGTCATCTCGATTACATCCACATCAACCCGCTCAAGCATGGCTTGGTGCAGCGGGTAAGCGACTGGCCCTATTCCACTTTTCACCGAGACGTCGAGGACGGGCTCTATCCTCTGGATTGGGCGGGAGATCCGCAGGCGGATGTGGATCTCTATGACGATTGAGCGTGCTAGGGCTGACGCGTAGCGCGTACTTGCGAAGCAGTACGCCCCTGGAGTTGCGAGCATTCTCGTGGTGTCAGATTTGGCATTGCCCGGCGGACTGTTCGCTTCGCTCCTGAGTCCGCCCTACGTGGTCGGCGTTCCGGTTCTGCTTACATGCCGCGAATGGGGCGGGTGTCGATCTGCCCGCTGCCCGGTGTAAAACTTGTTGCCATGGCCATCAGCGAGTAGGGCGTACTCGCGAAGCAGTACGCCGTCAGGGGGCTCGTTGGAGCGACGTGGTGCCTGGCCTGGCAGGCTACTCGCTTCGCTCGTGAGGCCGCCCTACGCGTTGGGTTCGGTGGGCCGTGTATGGAAGCGTCCGCTGCCCGGCTTGAATTGCGTTGCCATGGCCATCAGCACCAGGGTGGCTACGGCCATCGCCAGCCAGCTCAGGCGTAGGTCGGCGGTGTACTGGCGCAGCAGTCCGGCCAGGAATGGCGCCGTAGCGGCGATCAGGTAGCCGCCGCCTTGCACGAAGGCCAGCAGGTCGCCGGTCTGGCGCGGATCGTCCAGATGATCCTGAGCCACCACCAGCGACAGCGGGAACAGCGCGCCGATGCCGATACCCAGCAGGATGCAGATCGGCACCACCAACTGCAGCGGCGTGAAGATCAGGCCAAGCAGGCCGACCAGCAGCGCAACCAATACCCCCGCCAGCAGCACACGCCGATCCGGGTAGCGCGGTAGCAGGCTCGATACCAGCAGGCCGGCGAACACCTCGCACAGCGTCAGCGCCGCCAGCAGCAAGCCGCTCGACTGTGCGCTCCAGCCCAGCGCGGTGTAGTAGGGTGGCAACCAGGCCAGCACCAGCGTGTAGCCGGCGGTACCGACCCCGAAGAAACTCATCAGCAGCCAGGCTCTGGGTGAACGCCAGACGTTCAACTGAGGCGCATCGGCCGACGCTACCAATGCTTGCCCTGGCGCAGCGCGTTGCCAGATCGCGGCGGCCAGCAGGGCCGGCAGCGTCCAGCTCGCCAGCGCCCATGACCAGCCTATCGACTGCGCCAGCCAGGGCGTCAGCGCTGCACCGAAGGCCGCGCCACCCATGATCGCGCAACTGTAGAAACCGATCAGGCGCCCGCTGTCAGCGGCAAAGCGCGACTTGATCAGGCCGGGTAGCAGTGCCTGCACGAAGGCGATCCCGGCGCCGGCCAGCAAGGCCGTCGCGATCAAGGTGGAGGCATCTGGCAGCAGGCCACGCAGCAGACAGGCGAGGGCGATCAGCAACACCCCGAGAAGTATCCCGTTGCGTTCGCCGAGACGCTGGCGCAGCAGGGCGGCGCTGAGGGCGCCCAGGCCCATGATCACCACCGGCAGGCTGGTCAACAGGCTGGCGCCGACATGATCCAGGCCCGTATCGTGCTGGATACGGTCGAGCAGCGGGCCGATGGCGGCCAGCACCGGACGCAGGTTCAGGCCGAGCAGGACGATGGCGATCAACAGCAGGCTCTGGCGCTTCATGCTTGAGCCCCCTTCGCGCCGCGCCAGGCCACCAGCAGCACTCCGCCGACGATGCACAACGCTGCCAGCAACAGGCTCAGGCTACCCGGTTCACCAAATAGGCCAATGGCCATCGCCGCGCCAGTGATCGCCGCCACCGAACCGATCTGGCTGAGGAACACCGTGCCGGCCAGGTTTTGCAGGATGAAGAACAACGCATAGACCGCCGCGAACAGCAGCATCTGCAGCGCCAGCAGGCCGACCGCCAGCGGGCTGTCCAGGCGCGCAGAGAAGTCGACGCCGAGCAGGGCCGTGGCCATCAGCAGCAAGGCGCCACCGAGCAACATGCCGGGCGCCAGCGACAGTGGTGTGGCACCGCTCGGCCAGTAGCGCGCGCGGTAGATATTGCCCAGTGCCAGGAACACCGGCACGCTCAACGCAGCCAGCACCCACAAGGTCGGGCTATCGCCGCCATGCAACTTGCCCAGCGCCAGGATCAGGCTGCCGGACAGGCCAACGCAGATGCCCAGCAGACGGATGCGGCTCCGCCCCTCCATGCGCAGTGCCAGCGCCAGCAGGTAGGTGAACAAGGGCGGGAAGGCCAGGCACATCGAGGCGAAACCGGCGCCAACATGGGCGATGGAGCTGAACAACAGCGCATTCGGCACGGCGATGCTGAGCAAGCCGGAGGCCAGGTAGTAGCGCTGCGCTGGCAGGCTCATACCGGGCCGCTCGCCGCGCCACCAGGCGAACAGCAACAGCAGTACACCGCCACCGAGCAAGCTCCACAGCAGATAGGCCATCGGCTGCCAGCCAACGCTGCCGGCCAGTTTGACCAGATTGCTAGTGAGCCCCATCAGCGTGCCGATCACCAGCAGCAGTGAGAGGGCCAGGAGAGAGCGAAAATTGGAGCCTGGCATGCAGATGCCTCCTTGGCATGAATAAGTTACGATGGCGACATTCTTTTTGAAAAGTATCTTGATGGCAAGATAAATCGAGGGCGACATGCAAGACCGTGCACAACTGGCTGCCGAACAGTGGCAGCAGCAACGACCGGATCTGGACGGTTTGGCCATGGCCATCATTGGCCGCCTGGGTGAGCTGAGCCATGTGATCAGCCGCGATCACCTGCTGCCATTTTTCGCCGAATACGGCCTGCAGGCCGGCGAGTTCGACCTGCTCGCCACCCTGCGTCGTTCGGGCGAGCCCTACGCCCTCATGCCCACCGCCTTGTATGAAAGCGCGATGATCTCCTCGGGCGGCATGACCAGCCGTATCGACCGTCTGGAAAAGGCCGGGCTGATCGAACGGCGCAAACACCCCAGCGACCGCCGTGGTGTGCTGGTGGCGTTGACGCCGGCTGGGTTCGAACTGATCGACGGCATGCTCGAAGGCCATGTGGCCAACCTGCAGCGCGTGCTTTCAGGATTGACCGCCGACGAGCAACGCACGTTGCATGAATTGCATGGCAAGTTGTTGGCGGGGTTGTCGCAGCAGGGCGCTGATTGATTGGCGATGGCTGCCACGCTTCGGCGTGTCAGGATTGCGCAGCCGCCAGAAGAGGGCGCTGGAGTGTTGAACGCTTTGTTCCACGCAGCACGTGGTAACCATCATCCGGGCACTGGGAGGTCGCCGATATCGTCATGAAAAAGAGTGCAATCCTGTTCGCAGCAGCGCTGGCATTGAGCGCTCTCTGGCTGAGTGTGGGGTTCTATGAAACCTACTTCGCTGAAGACAACCGCACGGTCTTCTTCATCAAGAAGTACCCGACGTTGCAGATTCGATTCGAGAACATCTTCCTGTCGGATCGAGATGACAAACCTCTTGCACACCTCAGCGATGAAGAGCGCAGCGTGGTGATCGATTACTGCAAGTACCGGCTGGGTATCGATACCGAGCTGAAGACTCAAGATGAGTTGGATGCTTGCAAGGGGATGTAAGCAGGAGGCTGTATTTCTAAGGCCCCACGCGCTGGCGCTCTCCGTGCGGCTATTCAGCACGCGCAGCGTGCGGGCGTGATCAAGGTGGACTCAAACGTCGCGACAGTCGAAGTCTTCAAGTTGACGCCTCAGCGTTTTGAGCCACGATCCTATGACGGTATAGCGACAAGGCGCATATATGGAATCGGTCTGGATCGCGGCGGGTGTCTTCGTATGCCTGCTGTCGGCATCCCTGCTCATGATGCATTGGTACCCCAAACTCTCCGCTCGTCACCGAGATGAAGAAACCAACACGGTGGTTCGCCTGGTCGCCAATATCTTTGTGGTCATGACCTCGCTGGTGTTCGGCCTGATGATCAATTCGGCCAAGAACACCTTCGAAGCGATCGACACCAACATGCATGCCTATGCGACCAGCCTGATCATCTTTGATCGAACACTGAAGACCTACGGTGACAGGGCGCAGGACACGCGCGAACACCTGGCTGCCTACGTGGAGCACGCTATCGCGAATCCTTATCGCGGCGATGAAGCACTGCAGCATCGAGCGAGCCCAGCTACTCAGTTTCTGGATGAGATCGGTGTGGTTCTGGCTGCCATCAAGCCCGGAACCCGTTATCAAGAAACCATGCTCAGTGACCTTCGTCAGCAGTACCACTCACTCATAGAGCAGCGCTGGCGAATCGTGGAACAGTCCGAAGGGACGATACCCATGCCACTCATCGGCATGCTTGTCGCCTGGATGACACTGATATACGCCAGCTTTGGCTATCGCGCGCCGAACAACCCGATGGTGATTGGCATGTTCACCTTGTCTGCACTGTTGATTGCTGCCTCCGTGTACCTGGTTCTGGACATGGATATTCCCTTTCATGGGCCGATACAGATATCAGATGCACCATTGCGCAGAGCCTTGGCGGAAATGCAGATGTAGGGCGAGGGCTGAGCGCAGCAGTCCAGTGCCAGGCGCTGGTTTCGCTTACATCCGATGCTGTTCCAGCAGGAAATCCACGAACACCCGCACCCGTGCCGGCATCGCCGAGCCACCCACGAACACCGCATGAATCGGCTCTCGATCACCGGGGTTGAAGGCTTGCAGCAGCGGCACCAGATCGCCGCGCTGGATGTCCTCGGTCACGGTGAATTCGCCGATGCGCGCGATGCCGGCGCCGACCCTGGCGAACTGCGCCAGTGCTTCGCCGCTGCTGCATTCGATATTGCCGCAGACCTTGAGCGAGAACGCCTGGCCATCACGGATGAATGGCCAGTTGGGTTCGGCGCGGCGGAAGTTGAAGCGCAGGCAGTTGTGCTGCAGCAGGTCTTCCGGTTGCTGTGGCGTGCCGTGGCGCTGCAGGTAGTCAGGGGAGGCCACCACCACCTGGCCGGTTTCGCCGACTTTTCGCGCGGTCAACGGGCTGTCCGGCAGATGGCCGAAGCGTATCGCCACGTCGGCCTGGCCGCCGAGAATGTCGACCACCTCGTCGCCCAGGCTGAGGTCGACGGTGATGTTCGGGTAACGCGCGCTGAACGCCGCCACCAGCGGCACGATGGTCATGCGTCCGTGACCGAGCGCAGCACTGACACGCAGGCGACCGCGTGGCACGCCCTGGTCGGCGATGGCTTCTTCGACTTCTGCCATATCGGCGAGGATGCGCCGGGCGCCGCGCAGATAGGCCTCGCCCTCGGCGGTAAAGGTGATCGCGCGGGTGGTGCGCAGCAGCAGGCGGGTGCCGAGGCGTTGCTCGGTGCGCGCGATGATCCGGCTGACCGCCGAGGGCGTCAGCCCCAGTGCACGGGCGGCGGCCGATAGGCTGCCTTGCTCCGCCACGGTGGCGAACACCACCATGTCACCTGATCGGCCGCCTATGTCCATTTGTGCTCCGTAAGCAAAGGTGTTTGCCAGAAATGTCATCTACCGCCTGAAAGGTTTGGATCCTAGCATTTGCGGCATAGATGAGGAGACTTTCCATGCGTATCAATCCACCCCTAGTCGCACTCGCCATCGGTGCCTTCGGCATCGGCGTGACCGAGTTCGCCCCCATGGGCATGTTGCCGGGTATCGCCAGCGATCTCGGTGTTTCCATTCCCGCTGCCGGCCTGCTGGTCAGCGCCTACGCGCTGGGTGTGCTGCTCGGCGCGCCACTGATGACCCTGACCACCGGCAAGATTCCCCGGCGCTACCTGCTGATCGGGCTGATGGCCATCTTCACCTTGGGCAACTTGATGTCGGCCCTGGCGACTGACTACACCAGCCTGTTGATCGCGAGGGTGGTGACCTCGCTGAACCACGGCGCCTTCTTCGGCGTCGGCTCCATCGTCGCCGCCAGCGTGGTGGCGCCGGACAAACGCGCCGGGGCAGTTGCGGCGATGTTCATGGGGCTGACATTGGCGACCATCGGCGGTGTGCCGCTGGCGACCTGGTTCGGCGAGGTGTTGGGCTGGCGTACGGCTTTTGCGGGCATTACCGGCCTGGGCGTATTGGCCATGCTCGCGCTGTGGTTTGCGCTACCCAACGTGCCGCTGCCCAAAAGCGACGGCGTACTGGCGGAAATCCGCGTGCTGGGCCGTGGCCCAGTTCTGGCGGCGCTGGCACTGACCGTGATCGGGTCCAGCGCGATGTTCACCGTGTTCACCTATATCGCGCCGATCCTCAGCAGCGAGACCCAGGCCTCCACCGCCTTTATCACCGCCATGCTGGTGCTGTACGGCATCGGCCTGACGCTGGGCAACGTGTGGGGCGGCAAGGCGGCGGATCGCTCCGTCGACCGCACTCTGATCGTCTCGCTCAGTGCGTTGATCCTGGTCTTGCTGGCCTTCACCGTGCTGATGCGCTGGCCGTTGCCAGCCGCCGTGGCCATCCTGATCTGGGGCATCGCCAGCTTCGCCATCGTGCCGCCACTACAGATGCGCGTGATGGAGGCGGCCAAGGCCGCACCCAACCTGGCCTCGGCGGTGAATATCGGCGCCTTCAACCTCGGTAACGCGATTGGCGCGGCATTGGGCGGCGCGGTGATCAACGCCGGGCTGGGCTATCCGGCGATTTCCTTGGCAGGCGCAGCGATGGCGGGGCTGGGACTGCTGATGGTGCTTGGGTTTGCCTGGCGTTCCAGGGCGGTGGCGGCTGCGGTGGTCTAAAAAGGGCGGTAACGGGAAGGAGACAGGTTGAAAAACTGTCTCCTTCTTCGGTTCTGCGTAACCGTGGCAGTACTGCGTCACTGCGCTTCGCGCTTGAGAAACACTTTCACGCCTGGTGTTTCTGGGAGCGGCTGGGTTGCAGGGATCACCAACACTTCGGCTTTGAACCCTGCGCACGGGATATCGACATCCATCATGCCGACCTCGAATGTGCTGATGATCTCCTCTATTTCCTCACGGTCGGTTGCCGAGTCCTTTTCGAGAAAAAAGGACATGAGCCACACCGGTCGATCCAAATCGATGACCACCATGCGGAAGTTGCTTGAAATGGCGCCGAGCATGGCTTGGGTGAGGATGGCCAAGACCATGTTCTGATCGTCGATGCTCATGCTGCCTGCGTCATCGCTATTCAATCTGCGTCTGCTCTGGGTATGAGTCTTCTAGCGTACGGACAATATGCTCAAGGTCTGTTTCCACATCTCATGACGAGCTGTCGACGGCGCGCAGCAAGAGCTATTGTTTGCCGCTTTCATCCCACTATCGGCTAGGCGTCTGGATTTCGCTTTGCTCAAGCTATACGACAACTGCCTTTCCATCGGCAGAGAATGCGTTACCTGGCTTTGAGTACAAACTCCAACACGATACCCGCGTCTTTGAGCGTTTCCGTTGCTTGATCAATGAACAGCTCTGCTTGCTCGGAGAGGGGATATTTGCCGGTTATACGGATGATCGGCGCTTTGCCTTGCGCCGAGGGGATGGCCTCATTAATTTCGCCGCTTTCGATGAAGGCAATGTAGGTATTCAGCTTCTCTTGCAGGATCAACAGGTGTTCACCTTCTTGCTCTTTTTCCCAGCCGACATGATCGGATATCCCCAGCACCACCTTGCTTTGATCCCACTTCGGAATGCCCCACATATCGATTGTTCCGGCCTCTAAGACAGACATGGTTACTCCTGCTATGGGTTGATCTTGGGGGATGGGCGCGAGATTTCGACACGAGTAGGTGGTATCTCAGTTCCGCCAGGGAACCCTGGCTTGCCCTTGCCGACGATGACAGCACCGCTTTCCTCTATCTCAGGGAAGCCCTGTCGCTGGTTCCTGGTCAATGGCGCAGTCTCCGAAGCTTTGCACTCTACACACGAAACATTGCCATCGGCATCGCGACCAATCATATCTAGTCGGGTACGGGTGCCGCTCCGGGTCTTCACGGTGACTTGCTGCGCGGATTCCTCCATTTCGGCTTCAAAGTCACTGTAGGCCTCCTCCTCATAAGCAGCACCGGCAGCCTTGTTTTTCTCCAGTTGGGTGCTTAGGACGATGTAAAGCGGTTCAACCCCAGGGTGTGCAGGGAAGGTGATGATGAAGTCACGATAGTCTGGAGGATATGCAGGGTTTTCTAGCGCTTGGTCGGCTGATTCGGTGACGGGATAAATCCAGATTGTATCCGTCAGACCCTGAACGATCGGTGAGGATGTCGTTGTGCCCAGAATTTTGCTTCGGTCGATTTGTGGAGTCCAAACCAGGGATATACCACCGCCTAGCTCGGCAACGGCCTTTTCGCCCTCGGCAACCGCCTCGATTACCGGAACGCTATCCCAACCACTGCGGGCTCCAGTGTGAAAACCATAGGCGCGGAATACGCCAGATGCGTCCTGTTCAATATGAAAGCGAACTCGAGTCTTTGCAGCCCCTGCGTTTGCCGCTTGCATAGCCAGCTCTTCTGGCGTGTACAGATCGGAGTTGCCCATCGGGCTGGGCCATAACATCCCAACAACCCCGACCGCCACACCAGCAGCCATTGTGCCCAATCCCGCGAGAGCGCCCTCAGCTGCGCTACCTGTTGCAACAGTAAGTCCGCGGAGTGACCAAGTTCCCGCGCTCGCCACTTGTCCAGCGACACGGGAGAGGAGTAATTCACCTGCGGTAGTCCCGGCACCTACTGACGCAGTCATGATGGCAGCGTGGCCGTAGCTGCTGATTAGTTCAGCCGGAACAGCCTTTTCGTAGTCAAGCTGACCGGGAGGTAAGGAGATGGGTTTGGCAAAGACGCAGCTCGAAAGCGGTTTTGTTGACGCCGAAGCAGGGACGCTAGATTTGGATGTGGTGTCCAGCACGAGGGGACGTGCAGGCTGCTTGTCAAAGTCGCCATTGTAAGGCGGCGTGGGTGGTGGTTTGCGCTCGTTACGATTATTAGGAACGTAACCGCTCATCTTCGTGCTCCATGCGATGGCCTGTGCACTGGGCAGCGCGTGGCCTGATCCGTACCAGAGCCGAATCTTAACCAGCACCCTAGGTGCAAAGTCTTGCGCACCGTCCCGTCGCTGTTCAGCTTTGTGAACGATACACACAAAATGCGTTGCCAAATGAAAAGGCGAGGGCATGCCCTCGCCTGAGTCGTTACAGCCATAATTCTGTCCGCAAGGCCTGATGCCCGCCGCCCAACGGCGAGCACAGGCGCTGGTGGATGCGGCTGAGAAAGCCCAGCTCGAAGGCATGGCGCTGCGCACCTGGCGGGTAGAGTTGCCGCTCCATTAACAAATTGGCCCACAGCCAGCCGCTATTGGCGTTGTCCAGCCAGGCCTGCGCGGTCTTTACGCCATGATCGAAGCTCACCTGGCAATCTACGTTCCAGCCGAATTCGGCAGGTGGTTGCCCATCATGGCCGGGCAGGTGGATGAGGTACCGTTGCACTTCAATCATGCTCGGCCCTCCCGGCAGCCTGGGCGATGGCTCGGCGGTAGAGCACGATCAGCTCGCTCAGCAGCGCGTTGGTGGTGTTTGCCAACTCCGGCTCCGGCATCCGCCGCAACAGCTTGGTCAGCAACGCTGCCCGGTACTCGGCCGCTGCCTGCAAGGGGCAATCGTCGGACACATGGCTATGCAGGGGATTGCGTGGTGTAGGGAAGGGGATAACGACGGATTCAGACTTAGTCATGCAGCACCTCCAAAACGGAAGTCGGCACAACAGCCAGCAGCCCAGGGCGGAGCCCTTGGGTAAAAGGGGGATAGTGCATTTTCCTTATGCTCCTTGGACAGATTAAGGAGCCGCTTCCCAGCCTTCTCACGAGCTATGGAGGCGGACCGTGCAAGGGTGAGAAACCGGCGTCCAAGGGAACCGGCCAGGCCGAGGCCTGCCTCACACGGCCCGCCATAGAAATGCGGTAACCGGGCACAAAAAAAGCGCCGGCTACACTGCTATGGCGCTTCCGCGCCTTGGACGAAATTCGGGTTCTCACGCCCGGTCACGGGATTGACCGTGACGGAGCGGACTGTAGCGCGGGGTGAGGGGAGAGGGCAAGGCGTGGAGGGGCAGCTGTCGGCCAAAAGCGGTCGGTCAGCAACATCAATATCGTAGTCTGTCCCCGACTAGGGTTGACCAAAAGGGCATTGCGGTGCGCAAGCATCAATTGCTAGGCACGTCGAGGAATGGGTAGTCCCGACTTGGTTAGCTTGGGCTCGGTTTGGCATGGACCGTGAACGGCATAGATAGGGTGGCTTCGGCGCTCTTTCTGTTCTTGGGCGCTGGAAACCTGAGATGATTATTTGATATTCTTTGCTGGATGGATATACAGTTCTTGCTATGGTGTCGCTATGACACTATGGAAGACCATCCAGAGAAGGATCTCCAAATGTTTGTCCTGAAGCACGCCATCATCCACAGCTTCACCAAAGAAGCTCACACCGACGTGATTGGCAAGGTCGTCAAAAAAGACATCGTTCTGGATACCGAGAACCGGGCGCTAATCGCGCTGGCGCAAGGTATTAATGGTCTGATTGGCACCACTGGCAATAGCGTTGTTTACGGCCAGTTTTCCAATGACGAGCGACAAGGGCCTTTCCCTGCTGCCTTTGATGCGTACACCGGCAACCTGCCTGACGCTACAGCATTTCTTTCGCTCTCACATCTCGTGATGAATCAACTGGTCGAGCAGGCAGCAAAGCGCGTGCTATCGACCGGTGGCCATATCCTGTGCGCTCTATACGAGTCCCAAGGTTCCCAGTTCTTCCTAGTCGCCAGCATGAAGCAGAGGGGAGGCATCCAGCTCGATGAGAACTATGTACCCAAAGAGATTCAGGAAATTGATCTGAATAAGGTTCAGCAGGCTGCCCGCATCAACGTCAATGACTTCACATACATCACGCATCAGCTTCCTCAGGAAACGGCTGAAATTGAGGATGACGCGGAGGCTAAAGAAGCCCTGGAGGAGCGTATTGATACGACTTACCTGTGCTTCGTAAGCCGCGGGAGAGACAGCCAAGCGTCTGACTATTTCATCTACGCGCTTGGGTGTGCGAAAGGCGTTGCATCTGGCAGAGCTACGAAAGGAGCAATCGATGCTGTCGTTGCGTTCTTTCAGTCCAAGCCAGCGCTAAAGGGGTTTAGCTATAAAGCCAAAGAGGCGGTAATTAAGTACCTCGAAAAACAACTGGAAGATAAAAAGCCAGCTCGGCTGGATGGTGTTTGCCACGCGGCTATAAAGAATGTGCCTGAGGATCTCGCTGAGCATATTGAAGGCATTAAGGATTTTCTTAATGATGAGAAATATAAGGTTCCGGTAGAGTTCTCTGTTAACGCAAAAGGCCTTAAAGAGAAGACCCGGATTAAATCTGAGGCTGCAAGTTGGTCTATTCAGTTCGAGCGCGGCGCCTTAGGTAAAGAGGAAGTTGCAGATGTGTTTTATGATGAGGAATCTAAAAAGTTAATCTTGACCAACTTGCCTGATTCTCTAATATCTCTGATTGAAGAAGAGATAGCAAGCAGGGATAAATAATGTTCGCCAAGGTTGTTGATTTATACAGATCGACAGGTCGTAAGCCAATTGTAGATGGCGCCTTTTCCTATGAGGGGGGGTACGATAAAGGCCTTGCGGATAAGCTTGAAGCTCTGAAAGATTTACCTCAGCACTTTGGCCGTTTTTTGGAAGTGGAGACCTCGCCTGAGAAAGGGTGCTCATTTACGTTTAAGCTACCATCTAATGAGCACGGTAAGTTCTTTCCAGATATAAAGACGCTCTTGGCTGGTAGCACTTCTATTAATAAGGGCGTGTTTCCTGAAAACATCTACATAGTAGATGTGAACTGGATGTTTTCAGACCAGAATGCACCTGAGCCGATAGCAAACCTCAAGAAGGTCTGTAGGTTGGTGCATCTGCTCTCAGAGCTGGCGATAGGGGTTGATCGGGAGACGAATCGGGCCTTTTTCAATTTGTTTTTCGCCCTGCCTCAAGATGGAGTGAAACCTCCGCGCACGTTCCTGATTGCTACTAAGGTTACTCCTGAGATGGCAGAGGTACGGCTGAATCATTTAGACCTGCTGGAGCAGATTCTCCACCCTAAAAATTCCAGCAAGCCTAACCTACTTGAGCGCGTGATGATGTTCAGGTTGTCCATAGCTGATGTTTTAGATGCGGCTGGGGATCGTGACAACCCATTCATGGTTGTAGTTCAAGAATGGAGTAAGATTCTTTCTCAATATCGAATCAATCTTCAGTCTTATGTTCATGGTTTTTCATTCGAGAAAGTTCGGCAGGAGGTCGCTCGCGCTGAACTGGAATATGCGAAGAGTTTAAGCGAAATCCTTGGTGATATTGCAGGTAAGCTACTTGCGTTGCCTGTATCTGTCGCCGGAATTTTATTGGTATACAAGAGCAACGATCCCTTGGAAGTCTGGGTGCTATCAGTTGGTCTAGTGGTTGTTTCATTCATTCTGTTGTCAACGATTAAGAGTCAGAAGCTTCAGGTAAAGAGGCTTCAGCACAGTTTTACCATGGCTTTTGAAGGTTTTGAGTCTAGGATGAATACATACCCTAGAAGAATTCAGGAGTTACTTGCAGAGACCGCAACCCAGCTAGAGGTGCAAGTAAAATCGTTAAATAATACTTTCGAAATCTTGGGCAAGGTGTCATGGTTGCCCGTATGGGGCGTTGCGGTAATTCTTGCATCCAAGGTAGTACTCTTTCTCATTGGGTGACTGCTATTGCCTGATAGCGTGCGGAACACCGCAAGGCCTCCAGCCCGCTAAAAAATGTCTGAACAATCGGGGACAGACCACGGTATTGGTTTTGAAGGGACGGCTTCTAGCCGATTGCTGCCGTTCACGGGCAGCAGCTATTCATCAATAGCCGTGGCGGTCAAAAGCTTCAATATTTCTTCAGCGAAATCAGGCTGATTTTCGACCTCGGCCCTCAATGCATCGAGCAGCAGTTTCTGCGACCATGGGCCTGTAGACAGTCCCTGTGCAGTATCAAAGGTATTCAGTTCAAGGTCTTTTAGCTTGAAGAAGTTAAATGTGAATTCGGTTTTAGGGCTTTCATTCAAGGGTGTGAATTTTACGAGCACAGCAGCTCCATGTTGTTGCTGCGTCCTGACAATGAAATCTTCATATCTTTCGAAATTTGGGTGGATGATCTTGTAGGAATCTTTGTTGAGATGTGTATTTTTAATATCTTTTGGCGAGATAAATAAACTTATTTTACTTTTTTTATTTCCATATTGCATCTTTTGCATGCAACTGAAAGATTTGTCATGGTGTAGGTTAATTCTTTGCAGTAGCTCTTGGGGACTATATGTTCTCGATCTATGGTAAAAAGCCCCCCGCCATGGAGGTTGCTTCTGCAGTAGCAACATAGATTGCTCTGACGCTGCAAATGATACTCCTTGATTCTGTCTCTTAGGTTTTTAAGCACTGCCCGAACAGGAGTCATTAGCTCCTGCTCTAGCTTCCAAGAGTCATCTAGCGTTAATGCATAGTCAATTGCTGCTTGTTCTTCTGCGCTGATATTGAATTCAGCAAGAGGTGGGTATAGGGGGTCGTTAGGCACTCTGTCTACCCCTATGAATTTCGTAGGCAAGTTTTTTGGCAGCGATGAACAAATCTGTTTGCGCCTCGTCAAAGGAGGCCTGCTCTGCGCTTTCTATAAAAACAATAACATCTCCTATGCTTGATTTTCCAGAGCATAATTCATCGAGTTTTCCAGACAGTATCTCGCTCAGAAATCGACTCGCTGGTGGAATGGTGTCAAATTGCCCCCAAAGCAACTCTTCTATGTTCGTAGTTACTAAGATTTCCATTTTTCCAGTTTCTGGATGGAAGAATTCAGGTTTTATATTCTTCTCCAGTTGCGCGCCAGTTACAACTAGAGGGGAGTGAGTGGCAATAAATATTTTGACATCGTGATACCCAATCAAATCAAGAAGCATGGGGACATACTCGCGCTGCCATTTTGGGTGCAAACTATTTTCTGGCTCATCAATGAAAATTTGATCTATCTTGTGAATGTTTCCGAGAATAAACATTAGCGAGGTGATAAGGCTCAGTTCGCCGGAGCTTGCATGCGAAAGCTGGATTTTCTCGCCTGAGAGTCGATATATTTCAAAGTCGATTGATCTTATTGCGCCAATTCTGCGCAGAGTCTTTTCTTCGCGAAATAAATATGCCAGTTGGGATTTTCTTAGATAGTCATCACCTCCAAAATCAATGTCTATGGACGCTGAACGTCTCCCACCTAAAATGTTGCTTAGGAAACTTTCTAGCTCATTATAGGTTGACTCTCTGAAAGTCTTCCTCGTGTCATAGTAGTCATCAGGTGACTGTATGGTTGCCGTGAGCCTAGGAAGATAGCCGCAATGTATCAGAACTCTTTCAATTTGATTGAGATGATGAGCTTCATCGAGGAAAAGGCTGGATAGTAAAGACCTAACTACATGATTTGGTCGTGAAGCATACATTTTCGCTGAGAATCTTTTTACCCGCCGCAGACTATGAGAGTTATCATGCACGGTGTTGCATACAAATATTGATTTCCCCTTGGCTTTACGGGCAGTATCAATTAGGTATCTGCTCTTGCCTGCACCATTTTTTCCCACTATGAAACGAACCTTCAAAGGTCACCTCTTTTATTTTTGCTTAAAGACTCAATCGCAAGTTGGACTGGCGGCTTGCGAGTGTCAAAAGCTGCTCTAGCGCGTATTTACTGAAAGCAATAGCCGCTTCTTTTCGAAAGTGCACGTTCACAATGACGGTTTTGTTCCTGCATCCTAGGCCTTTGGCGACTAGCTTCAAATTGTTTGATTGTTAGTCTCCTTTTTCGTACAGCATCGCTAAGGCTTTATGAGAATCAGCCTAAGGGGCATATGAGCACAAAACAAGGCTAGACCACTGCCGCTTTTGACAATTGATACCGGGCTTGTACGGTGGAAACTGATCGGGGCGGGATGCTCGAATGGGTATCAGTGGGCTGCAGGATCTGGCTTTGGTGCAAGGGCAGCTTCTGGCCCAGGCTGTGTAAAAACGCTGGCATCGACCTTGCTGTGATTTGATGGATTCAAATCAGTGGGGAATGCCGATGA